>NZ_JAHPJF010000016.1:0-219265 GCF_020515815.1 Pseudomonas sp. AF03-9
GTTAAACTGCGATAGGGATGTATCTTCACAATCGTGACATTCTCGATTCTAATGCATTTGCTCTCATTTCTGATGGTTACCTAGGCTTAGGCAGCTCATGAACATTTATGACATGGTCTGTCGTTTAACATAATATACATTATGCGTAATACAATACACACCCAACAGGGGCGTTACAGGCCAGATTGCAAATCTCAAACCAAGGGTTACTCCCTGGCCAATGGCAATCCTCTCAACCCTCAACTCTTCTCGCTTCAAGGACTGTGTGCAGTGGTCAACTAATCCCGGACACGACGTTAAGTTTTTTCTCGGCCTGAGCCGGGCCCAGCCCGTCGTTGAACTGGTGCGCTCGAATCCAGTTGTACCGATGCATCAGGTGATAACTGATGTAGTGATACTCAAAAAAAAGGCGCTCCGAAGAGCGCCTCATTGTTCACCTTACTGCTCACTGACCGGCTTAGAGTCAGTAGACTCAGCCGCTCCGATCATGATGCGCTTAGGCTTCGCCTCCTCCGGTACAACTCTGAGCAAGTCAATACTCAGCAAGCCGTTGGCGAGCTTCGCGCCCTGCACCTCAATGTGATCCATCAAGCGGAACGACAGCCGGAACGCCCGCTGAGCGATACCTTGATGCAGGTAGGTGACATCTTCGTTGCTTTCTCGCTTATCACCAGCGACCGTCAAAACGCCTTTTTCAACCTGGATGTCTAAATCCGCCTCAGCAAGGCCTGCTACCGCGATGACAATTCGATAATGGTCATCGCCGTGCTTTTCGACGTTGTGGGGAGGATAGGAAGTTCCGGCCTCACTGCGAAGCGCCGATTCGAAAAGGTCATTGAAACGGTCAAAGCCGACCGAATGGCGGAAAAGTGGGGCCAACGAAAGAGTAGTAGCCATTGCTAAATCTCCTGAGTTTTCTCCAAGTGATTTGAGACGTGACCCTCATTCGGCATCACGTAAAACCCTAGGTAGGAACAGAAGACAAAAATTCAAGGGCGTTCGGAAAAATTTCCCTACGCAATAATCTTTATTTGTAATTTCGTGGCCTTTCAACGACATAGCAATGTTTGGGGCTCGGCGCTTTTGTAGTGCGTAAATCCGCAAGCATCGGTTACCCCTCAAATGTCAGGGGCTCCGGCCGGTAATTATGCCGTTGACGCGTGGTGGGTTATTTCGTGAATAAACGCCTTTCAGCCTTGGCAATACTGACAAAAAGGCGCCCTGACCCGCCTGACGCTATTCAAACAAGTTATAACTAAACTAAATAGTCATTTAGTTTAGTTATAATCAACCTACAATCTGAAACGATCCACCGACTGCGAAAGCTCCCCCGCCAACGATGACAATTCATCCGTCGTCGACGCAGTCGTGGCAATCACTCGGCTATTACTCTCCGACATGCCCGCAATCATCTCCACTTGATGGGCGATTTCATTGCTGGCCAGGCTTTGTTCGCCGATGGTGCGGGAGATGTCGTTGACCAACTCGGTGGTGCTCAACGTGGCCTGCAAAATCTCGCGGATGGCCCGTTCGACTTCCGCCGTCACCGCCATGCCTTTATCCACCTGTGCGACGCCCTCCTCCATGCTGGTCACTGCTTCCCGGGTGTTTTGCTGGATGCGTGCGACCATGCTGGCAATTTCCTGGGTGGACGTGCTGGTGCGGCCTGCCAGGCTGCGCACTTCATCGGCGACCACCGCGAAACCCCGTCCCTGTTCGCCGGCGCGGGCTGCTTCGATCGCGGCATTCAACGCCAGCAGATTGGTTTGGTCGGCGATGCCCTTGATCACTTGGATAATGCTGAAAATCGCCTCGGACTCCTTATCCAGCGTACGGATAACCTGGGCCGATTGCTGCGCCGAGCGGGCGATGCCGTCCATGTCACTGACGACTTGATGAATCACCCGGCCGCCGTCCTTGGCCAAGGACTCGGCCTGATGCGCCATATTCAACGCACGACCGGCGTGCCGGGTGATTTCCTCGATGCTGGCGGTCATTTCACTCGCCGCTGCCGCCATGGTGCTGGCCGCCGCGCTTTGTTGCTGGCTGCTGCCGGCCACTTCATGGCAGCCGTGGCTGAGTTTTTCACTCATGCCGTTGACGCCATGGGCGTTGCTGCGCACCACTTCGATCATGCCGCGCAAGTCGCGCTGCATGGTTGCGAGGCTGCGGATCAATGTGCTGGCTTCATCCTTGCGCGCCGGTTCGACAATCGGCTCGCTCAAGTTGCCTCGGGCGATGCTGGCGGCAATGCGGCTGGCGGCCTGCAGCGGCCCCATAATGCTCAACATGACCCAGCGGCCTTGCGCCAGCAGCAACAACAGGCTGGCAATCAGCACGGCGCCCAAGGTCAAGTTGGCGTTGCTGATCGTCTGTCGCGTGCCGACGCTGGTTTGTTGGGTGTTGGATTCGATCAGTTCGCTCAGGCCTGCCATTTGCTCTTCAAGCTGAGTGAAGGCGCTATTAAAGGTGCCCAGTTGCTCGCGTGCCGCTTCCGGATTGGCTAGGGCCAAAGTGACGATGCGCTCGCCGGCACTGATATAGGTGTCGAGGCTGGGTTTGATTTTTTCCAGGCTGGCCCTGAGCGAATCATCCAGCGGCAGCTTGAGGTTGTCCGCCAGGACCTGGCGAAAGTGCTCGGCGTGTTCCTTCAGCGAGCTGTTGACCTCGGCCTCGGTACTGGTGCTTTTGCCCAACCCCACCAACATCGCCGACAACACGTCCGCCCGCAGCGCGTCGTGCATCATGTCGGCTTCCATATGATTGCGCAGCACCGTCATGCTCTGCTCATTGTCCTGCACGGCGCTGCTCATCCGGCTGTTACCCACGTAGCTGGCCAGGCTCATGATCAAGGCGGTAATCAAGCCTGTCGCAATCAACAGCATCAAGCGTAGTTTAATCGTCATGCTGGTATCCCCGTGCCTGGCCGCCAATTGGGCTTCGCCTGAACTGTTATCGGCATCAATTGCTTGTTATTGAAGCCTAAGTTTGCGGATTTGCGCGGATACCTTAAGCTGGCCGGCCCTTGCTTGGCTGGAATAGCCCATGTCTCGAAGTATTGCTCGCCTCGCCCTGCTCCTGGGCTTGATCACCGCCGTCGGCCCGTTCGCCATCGACAGCTACCTGCCCGCGCTCCCCACCCTCGGCGCCAGCCTGCAAGCCTCGCCGGCTGCGGTGCAGATGAGCCTGACCGTGTTCTTCATGATCATCGGCGTGTGCCAGCTGTTCTATGGGCCGATCAGTGATGTATTCGGGCGCAAACCGCCGATTTACGCCGGGCTGGTGATTTTTGCGGTGGGCAGTGTCGGTTGTGCGCTGGCCCCGAGCATTGAAGTGCTGATCGGCTTTCGTGCGCTGCAGGCGTTTGGCGCCTGTGCAGGGATGGTGATTCCCCGGGCGATTGTGCGCGATCTGTACACCGGCCACGAAGCCGCACGCCTGATGGCCTTGCTGATGCTGGTGATGAGTGTTTCGCCGATTCTTGCACCGCTGGCCGGCAGCGTGGTGATTTCGATCTGGAGTTGGCGCGAAGTGTTTGCACTGCTCGCCGCGGTAGCCGTGGCGTGCCTGGTGATGACGGTCGTGCAGTTGCCCGAAACCCATCCCGCCGAACGGCGCCTGGGCAAAAACCTGGGCAACGCGTTTGGCAGTTACGGGGCGCTGCTGCGTGATCCGCTCTTTACCGGGCTTTCGGTCGTCAGCGGCTTCGGCCTGGCCACGTTCTTTGTATTCATCGGCAGCGCGCCGTTCGTGTATATCGAATACTTCGGCCTGACCCCCACCCAATTCAGCCTGTGCTTTGCGCTGAATGCGGCGTCGTTCTTTGCCATGAGCCAACTGACCGCACACCTCAGTGCGCGCTTTGGCCTCGCATCGGTGATTCGTTGGTCAGTGGTGGCAGTGGCAAGCGTATTGGGCACGCTGGCCGTGACCACACTGTGGGTCGACAGCCTGCCGTTGATGATGACGCTACTGTTCATCGGTTTCGGTTTTCTCGGCCTGTTGCTGCCGGCAGCGGGCGTTTTGTCCCTGGAGGACCACGGCGCGGTGGCGGGTTCTGCCTCTGCACTGCTGGGGGCGATTCAGATGATCACTGCAGCGGTGTCCATGACCGTGGTCGGCGTGTTTGCTGACCATACGCCGGCGCCAATGTTGATCGGCATTGCACTGTGTGCCGTCGCGGCGCTGCTGGTGACCCTGTGGACGTTACGCCGCTTGCCCGCTCACTTGAGCAGTGCCCCACCCTCCTCCTGATCCCGGGCAAGGCTCATCACAAATCAAACCGATCCACCGCCCGGCGCCGCTCGTTGTCCTCGCGCACGTCATAGCTGGCGGTGGTCTGGATATTGGTGTGGTGCGCCAGTTTCTGCGCAATCGACAGGTCATGCTCCTCGATCACCCGCGTGATAAATGAGCGGCGGAAATCATGGGGCATGATCTTCACGCCGACTTGCTCACCGCGCTGGCGGGCAATGTAGTAGATCGCGTGCTTGGTGATGCGTTCGCGGGTGATGTGGCTGCCCCGGCGGATGCGGTTGAACAGGAACGTGTCGTCGCTCTCGCCTTCTTTAAGCTGTTCACGCCGAAAATCCAGCCACGCCTGCAATTTGGCAAAAGCCCAGGCCGGCGCGTACTTGATCAGTTCCTTGTTGCCCTTGCCGATCACCCGCAAGCTGCGCTCTTCGAAGTTGATCTGCGCCAGGTCGAGGTTGACCGACTCCGACTTGCGCATGCCCGAACCGTACAAAATCCCGATCAGCGCCGCATCGCGCAGCCCTTGGGGGCGTGGGTCGGCGGCGCAGACGTCCATCATCTCGCGGATCAGCGTGCGCCGCAGGTTGCGGCCCTGGCTCAGGCGCGTGCCCGGCGTGGCCTTGACCGTGCGCATGCGCAACAGGTGTTCCTGGCTGATCAGGCTGAGGCGCCAGGCTTCATTCATCACGCCGCGCACTGCGTTCACGTACAGCGAAGAGGTGTTCGGCGCATAGCCGTCCTCGCGCAAGGCGGCGACCAGGGCGATCACATGTTCAGGTTGCAGCAGGTGCCAGTCGATGTCTTCGAGGTTGATGTCCTCGAAACCCAGGCGGTCGGCGGCGTCCTGCAGCACGTAGCGCATGGTCAGTTGGCTGGAGGGGGCCAGGCGGGTGAGGTAGAGGGTCAGAGGATTGCGAATGGACTCAGTCAAAATAGATCAGCCTTTGGATTAAATACCTCGAACAAACCATTGTTTAATCGAGGTATTTAGTGAATTGGCGAGGGCCGAGTCTAACCCAGCAACGGCCCTCGCACAAAGTCACGGCGCGACGTCGTCACCCTCGACAGAATCTTGCGGCTGGGTCTGGGTTTGGGTCTGGTTCCATTCGGTGTCCTGTTTCTGCATCAGGGCAAACCAGTGTTGGCGCATGAAGGTCAGGTACGCCTCGGGGGCCTTGGCGAAGTCTTTTTCCTCGCTGTAGCAACCCGGCAGCGGCAATTCGGTGCCCTGCTCCTTGTACTGGCTGACCAGCGCCTGCTGGGCGGCCACACCGCAATCCTTGGGCAGCGGCATGCCGCGCAGTGCGCCGGCCTCCTCGTCCCACCAACTGGCGCCATAGCGGTCGACGCCGCGCAGGCGGTATTTCTGGGATTTGCCCACGTGCATGATCAGCTTGAATTCATTGGGGCTCACGTCACTGGTGCAGGTACGCGAATAACCCACGGTGGCCTGGGTGATGCCATCACCGGACAGGTCGGTGACCTTGGTGGCATCCCGGTCGAAGCGAAGCGCCGCGTCGAATTCGCAATGCTGCACATCGTCGTAGAGCATCCACACGCGCTTGGGCCGGTTGCCATCGAGCAAATATTGCGCGGCATAGACAAATGCCGATTGGGTGCCATCGTCGTCGCGCTCGCTGAGTTGCTCGGCGAGTACCAGCAGGTTTTTGCCCTGGCGATCGTCCCATGTGTACGCGGCGATCTGCTTGCCGCGCACTTCGACCCCATCCGGCAGTTGCTCAATGCTGGTCAGCGCTACCCCAGCATCGGCCCGCACCGTCGTGACACACGCCACGGTCATCAACAACCCCATCAACACTGGCCGTAAAAGCTGCACGCTATTCATCCGATTACCCTGGCAAGAGAGCGCTTACTTTACCGGCACTTGGGGGGTATTGCAGAGAAGATTGTTGAATAAAATCGGTTACGGGCCCCTGCACGCGAGCGCTCGGCGCGATGTGTGGATCTTCTAGCTGAACACGGGCTGTCTACCTGTCAAATAAACGAGTTTTTCATATGCCTTTCATATTCGTACCACATTTTTGCGCTTAATCTTGGCTTCAGGACTTGAGAGCGAACCGCGACTTCCCCGACTAACCTGTTGATTACGCTTTACCTTTGCGTTTTATGAGCTTTACTTTAACCGCCTCCATGGAAGACCCCACGCCGTCTCAGGAAAGTCGAATGAATACGCCACTCCACCTTGTGTCAAGTCAGGCACGGCGCTGCCCGCCACTGATGACTGCTGTTTTCACGTTCCAAGTTGCTCTAGCCCCGAGGTCATGAATCTTTGAAACCCTACCCTATTCATTGTGTGTCGATCGTTATCCCGGTCTACAACGAACAAGAGAGCCTGCCTGAGTTGCTGCGTCGCACGACCGCTGCGTGCAAGCAACTGGCTTACGAATACGAAATCATCCTGGTGGATGACGGTAGTCGCGACAAATCCGCCCAAATGCTCGAAGACGCAGCCGCAGAAGATGGCAGCAACGTGGTTGCGGTAATCCTCAATCGCAACTACGGCCAGCACGCGGCGATCATGGCCGGTTTCGAGCAGTGCCGGGGCGAGGTGGTGATCACCCTCGACGCCGACCTGCAAAACCCGCCTGAAGAGATCCCGCGCCTGGTGGAGCAAGCCGCCCTGGGTTACGACGTGGTTGCCACAGTGCGCAACAATCGCCAGGACTCGGCCTTCCGCCGCTGGCCGTCACGCCTGATCAACCTCGCGGTACAGCGCTCTACCGGCGTGGCCATGACCGACTACGGCTGCATGCTGCGCGCCTACCGCCGCACCATTGTCGACGCCATGCTCGCCTGCCGTGAACGCAGCACCTTTATCCCGATCCTGGCCAACGGCTTTGCCCGGCACACCACGGAAATCCTGGTGCACCACGCCGAGCGTGAACACGGCGAATCCAAATACAGCGCCATGCGCCTGATCAGCCTGATGTTCGACCTGCTGACCTGCATGACCACCACCCCGCTGCGCCTGCTGTCGATCGTCGGTTTCAGCCTGGCCGGCCTCGGCCTGCTGTTCGCCCTCGCGTTGATCGTGCTGCGCCTGGCCTTCGGCGCCCAATGGGCCGGCGATGGCATGTTCGTATTGTTCGCGGTGCTGTTCATGTTCACCGGTGGCCAGTTCATCGGCATGGGGCTCTTGGGTGAATACCTGGGCCGCATGTACAGCGATGTGCGCGCCCGCCCACGCTTCTTTATCGAAAAAGTGCTGCGCAACACCCCGGCAGCACCGGCCCCCGTCGTCGTCGTTGACGGCCTGGTGTCCTCCCATACCACTTCTACTTCTCCTTCCGATCAGGTTTCGTCATGAATTCAAAAGCCGTTGTCTTCGCATACCACGATATTGGCTGTGCAGGTATTGAAGCCCTGCTGACTGCCGGCTACGACATTGCTGCGGTGTTCACCCACGCCGATGATCCCAAGGAAAACAATTTCTACGGTTCCGTCGCCCAGCTCTGCGCCCGCAACGGCATCCCGGTACACGCACCGGAAGACGCCAACCACCCGTTGTGGATCGAGCGCATCGCCAAGCTGAACCCGGAGTACATCTTCTCCTTCTATTACCGCAACCTGCTGAGCGAGCCGCTGTTGGCCACTGCCAGCAAAGGCGCGTTCAACCTGCACGGCTCGCTGCTGCCGAAATACCGTGGCCGCGCACCGGCCAACTGGGTCCTGGTCAACGGCGAAACCGAAACCGGCGTGACCCTACACCGCATGGTCAAGCGTGCCGATGCCGGCGCAATCCTGGCCCAGCAAAAAGTGCTCATCGAGCGCACCGACACCGGCCTGAGCCTGCACGCCAAACTGCGTGATGCCGCCACCAACCTACTGCGCGACGCCTTGCCGCAACTGGCCGCCGGCAAACTGAGCGAAACCGCCCAGGACGAAAGCCAGGCTACCTACTTCGGCCGCCGCACCGCCGCCGATGGCAAGCTGGACTGGAAAAAACCCGCTGAACAACTGTTCAACCTGGTCCGTGCCGTGACCCAACCTTACCCAGGCGCCTTCTGCGCCGTGGGCGAGCACAAGCTGATCGTGTGGCAGGCCGAGGTGGTCAAGGGCAATGAAGGCCTCGCCCCAGGTCGCGTGATCAGCGTCAACCCGCTGCGCATCGCCTGCGGTGAAGACTCCCTGGTGGTCAAGTTCGGCCAGCGCAACGAGAACGGCCTGTACCTGGCCGGCCCATCCCTGGCCGACGAACTGGGCCTGGTCGATGGCTCTGTACTGCGCGGCGCCGAGTCCGGCCGCAAGCCGCGTCGTACCCGGGTACTGATCCTGGGTGTGAACGGTTTCATCGGTAACCACCTGTCCGAGCGCTTGCTGCGTGACGATCGCTACGAGATCTACGGCCTGGACATCGGCTCCGACGCCATCGAGCGCCTGCGCAGCCACCCGAACTTCCACTATGTGGAAGGCGACATCAGCATCCACACCGAGTGGATCGAGTACCACATCAAGAAATGCGACGTGGTCCTGCCGCTGGTGGCCATCGCCACCCCA
This sequence comes from Pseudomonas sp. AF03-9, assembly GCF_020515815.1. NCBI lineage: Bacteria > Pseudomonadati > Pseudomonadota > Gammaproteobacteria > Pseudomonadales > Pseudomonadaceae > Pseudomonas > Pseudomonas sp. AF03-9. The sequence continues at coordinate 8,773 of NZ_JAHPJF010000016.1, forward strand.
ATCGAATACACCCGCAACCCGCTGCGCGTGTTTGAACTGGACTTCGAGGAAAACCTCAAGCTGGTGCGCTACTGCGTCAAGTACAACAAGCGCGTGATCTTCCCGTCGACCTCCGAGGTCTACGGCATGTGCCAGGACCAGTACTTCGACGAAGACACCTCCAACCTGGTGGTCGGCCCGGTCAACAAGCAACGCTGGATCTACTCGGTCTCCAAGCAACTGCTGGACCGCGTGATCTGGGCCTACGGCGACAAGGGCCTGAAATTCACCCTATTCCGTCCATTCAACTGGATGGGCCCACGCCTCGACCGCCTGGACTCGGCCCGTATCGGCAGCTCCCGCGCCATCACCCAGTTGATCCTCAACCTGGTGGAAGGCACGCCAATCCGTCTGTTCGACGGTGGCGAACAGAAACGCTGCTTCACTGACATCGCCGACGGCATCGAAGCACTGGCACGCATCATCGACAACGACAACGGCGTGTGCGACGGCCAGGTGATCAACATCGGCAACCCGGAAAACGAAGCCAGCATCCGTCAACTGGGCGAAGAGCTGCTGCGCCAGTTCGAAGCCCACCCACTGCGCGGCAACTTCCCGCCGTTCGCCGGTTTCCGCGACGTGGAAAGCAAGGCGTTCTACGGCACTGGCTACCAGGACGTGGCGCACCGCAAGCCAAGCATCGAAAACGCCAAGCGCCTGCTGAACTGGGAGCCAACCGTTGAGATGAGCGAAACCATCGGCAACACCCTGGATTTCTTCCTCAAGGAAGCCATGCTCGAAATCGCGGACAAGCGCTGATGCAGGCAGGTCTTCGCATTGACGTCGACACCTACCGTGGCACCCGTGAAGGTGTGCCGCGGTTGCTCGAATCCCTGGATGAAGCGGGGCTGAAGGCGACGTTCTTCTTCAGCGTTGGGCCGGACAACATGGGGCGCCACTTGTGGCGCCTGATCCGCCCGCAGTTCCTGTGGAAAATGCTGCGTTCCAATGCGGTCGGCCTGTATGGCCTGGACATCTTGCTGGCCGGCACCGCCTGGCCGGGCAAGCCGATTGGCCGCGACCTGGGGCATTTGATGCGCCAGGCCAAGGCCGCCGGGCATGAAGTCGGCCTGCACGCCTGGGATCACCACGGCTGGCAGGCCAATACCGGGCGCTGGAGCGAGGCGCAGTTGGTGGAGCAGATCCGCCGGGGCGTCGACACCCTCAGCGACATCCTCGGTGAGCGCATCGACTGTTCCGCCGCCGCCGGTTGGCGCGCCGATGAACGTGTGGTGCAAGCCAAGCAAGGTTTCAACTTTCGCTACAACAGCGATTGCCGGGGCACCAGCCTGTTCAGGCCGACATTGGCCGATGGCAGCGCGGGCACTCCACAAATTCCGGTAGACCTGCCGACCTTCGACGAAGTCGTCGGGCCGGTGGTGGCTGCCAAGGATTTCAATGGGTTCATCCTTGACCGCTTTGCCGAGTCGAAGCTGAACGTCTACACGATCCACGCAGAAGTAGAAGGGATTCTGATGGCCAACGATTTTCGCCAATTGCTCGCCCAGGCAGGGCAGCGCGGCATCGACTTCAAACCCCTGGGCGATTTGTTGCCTGCGGACCTGACCACCCTGCCCCAGCAACAGCTGGTGCGTGGCGCCTTGCCCGGCCGTGAGGGTTGGCTCGGAGTGCAGCAGGCATGATCCGGCGTCTGGCATTGCCCCTATTGCTGTTGGCCTTTGGTGTGTTCTACCTGTTGCCGCTGGCTACCCATGGCCTGTGGATCCCGGACGAAACCCGCTACGCCCAGATCAGCCAGGAAATGCTGCTGACCGGCAAGTGGGCATCGCCGCACTTCATGGGCATCCGCTACTTTGAAAAACCGGCGGCGGGCTACTGGATGATCGCGCTGGGCCAGGCGATCTTCGGGCAGAACCTGTTCGGCGTGCGTTTCGCCTCGGCGTTGAGCACCGGCCTGAGCATCCTGCTGGTGTACCTGGTGTCGCGCCGGCTGTGGAATGATCCGCAGAAAAGCCTGGTCAGCAGCGTGCTGTACATGAGTTTTGTCAGCGTCGCGGCCCTCGGCGGTTATGCCAACCTCGATCCGCAGTTCACCTTCTGGGTCAACCTGACCGGCGTGGCCTTGTGGTTCTGCTTCGACAGCACCACGCGCAATGGCCGCTTGGCCTCCTGGGCGCTGTTGGGTTTGGCCTGTGGCATGGGCTTTATGACCAAGGGCTTCCTGGCCTGGCTGCTACCGGTGCTGATCGCCCTGCCCTATGCCATCTGGCAGAAACGTTTGCGTGAACTGCTGGGCTACGGCCTGGTGGCCGTGGCGGTGGCGGTTGTGGTCAGCCTGCCGTGGGCGTTGGCGGTGCACCTGCAAGAGCCTGACTACTGGAACTTCTTCTTCTGGCACGAGCATATCCAACGCTTTGCCGGTGACGATGCCCAGCATGCCGAGCCGTTCTGGTACTACCTGCCGCTGCTGGTGGCGTTCTCGCTGCCGTGGGTTGCGCTGCTGCCATCCACCCTGAAACAGGCGTGGTTGCAAAAACGCCTGCCGAAAACCGCGTTCCTGCTGTTGTGGCTACTGATGCCTCTGGCGTTCTTCAGCCTGGCCAAGGGCAAGCTGCCTTCCTACATCATGCCGTGCCTGTTGCCGCTGGCCTTGTTGATGGGCTCGACCCTGGCCGACAAACTCGCCGAGGGCCGCAGCCGCGCACTGCGCATCAACGGTTGGTTGAACCTGGTGGTGGGCATCGTCGCGTTGCTGGCACTCACGTGGTTCCAATTGAAAAAGCCGGTGTACGAGCCGGGCCAGGAAACCCTCAGCCTGGTGCTGGTGTTCGTGTTCCTGTTCGGCTGGATCATTGCCAACCTGTTACAGGCAGCGCGCCCGCTGAAACTGTGGGCCGCACCGGTGCTCGGCAGTTGGTTGCTGGTGGCACTGGTGCCCGCCGCACTGCCCCATTCGGTGGTCTACAACAAGACCCCGGACCAATTCATCATCGATCACCTGCAAGCCCTGCGGCCGGCCACGGCACTGCTGAGCAATGACCTCGGTGCAGCATCGGCCCTGTCCTGGCGCCTGGCGCGGCCGGACGTGACGCTCTACAACACCGTCGGCGAAGTCAAATACGGCCTCACCTACCCGGATGCGACTCATCACAAGGTCGACACCACGCAGGTCCAGGCATGGATGAGCGATGCGCGCAAACAAGGTCCGGTCGGCGTGGTGATGCGCGTTAAAGGTGACGACGAAATCGCCGAAGTTGCACTGCTGCCAGCCGACGGCCAGCGCTTTGAACAAGGCAACATCGTGATTCTGATCTTCCCGCAGGTTGCTCCATGATCACCCTGCTCCTGTTACTGACCGCCTGCCTGCTCACGTGCATGGGCCAGGTCTCGCAAAAATTCGCCGTGGAAAGCTGGCGCGACCTGCCGGACGGTTGGGCGCTGAAACTTCGCTCGCCGTGGCTGTGGGCCGCATTGGTGTGCCTGGGCCTGGGCCTGCTGGTGTGGTTGCTGGTGTTGCAGCGCCTGGAAGTCGGTATCGCCTACCCGATGCTCAGCCTGAACTTTGTGCTGGTCACGCTGGTGGCACGTTTTGTCTTTCATGAACCCATCGATGGCCGCCATTGGTTCGGCGTGGCGCTGGTGATTGCCGGTGTTGTGCTGCTGGGGCGTCAGGTATGAGCCGCGTGCGTGGTTTTGCCCTGGCCTTGGCCAGCGTCGGCCTGGTCAGCGCGGCCCAGTTGGGCATGCGCTGGAGCATGACGCGCCTGCCGCTGCCCCACGAATGGCTGAGCACGCCCATCGATCTCGGTGCCCTGGGCGTGGTGATCCTGGCGATCTTCGCCTATGCGCTGTCGATGCTCTGCTGGCTCGGCGCGCTCAAGCACCTGCCCTTGGGCCGTGCCTATTCATTGCTGAGCATCAGCTACGCCCTGGTGTACCTGCTGGCGGCCAGCCTGCCGGTGTTCAACGAACAGTTTTCGCTTTCAAAAACCCTGGGGGTGGCGCTGGTCATCCTCGGAGTTCTGGTTATCAACTCCCACCGTGCTAGCCCCGCAAGCTCCAGGAATGCCCCATGAAAATCAGTGTATTTGGTAGTGGTTACGTCGGTCTGGTGCAGGCCACCGTATTGGCCGAAGTCGGTCACGATGTCATCTGCATGGACGTCGACAAGAACAAGGTCGAGTCGTTGCAAAAGGGCCATGTAACCATCTTTGAGCCGGGGCTGGCGGCGATGGTCAAGGAAAACCTGGAAAGCGGGCGGCTGCACTTTACCCATGACGAAAAACTCGCGGTCGAACACGGCGAAGTGTTGTTTATCGCCGTGGGCACGCCCTCGGACGAAGACGGCTCGGCGGACTTGAAATACGTGCTGTCGGTGGGCGATGCCGTGGCCCGTCACCGTGTCGACCCAGTGATCCTGGTGGAAAAATCCACTGTGCCCGTCGGCACCGGCGACACCCTGCGTGCGCACATTGAGAAAGCCCTGCACCTCGCTGGCCGGCACCTGGAATTCGATATTGTCTCCAACCCGGAATTCCTCAAGGAAGGCTCGGCAGTGGCCGACTGCCGCCGCCCGGACCGCATCGTCATCGGCTGCGAGCGCGAAGAAGTGCGCGAGGTCATGCGCGACCTGTACGCGCCGTTCAACCGCAACCATGACCGCATCATCTTCATGGACCTGCGCAGCGCCGAGCTGACCAAGTACGCCGCCAACTGCATGCTGGCCACCAAGATCAGCTTTATCAACCAGATCGCCGAACTGGCCGAACACCTGGGGGCCGACATCGAAGCCGTGCGCCTGGGCATCGGCGCCGACTCGCGCATCGGCTACCACTTCATCTACCCGGGCTGCGGCTACGGCGGCTCGTGCTTCCCCAAAGACATGCGTGCCCTGATCCACAGCGCCAAGGAAGCCAATTGCTCCAGCGACCTGTTGGAAGCCGTGGAAGCGATCAACCAGCGCCAGAAGAGCAAGCTGTTCGAACGCGTCAATGCATTCTTCAAAGGCAACCTCAAGGGCAAGACCTTTGCCATCTGGGGCCTGGCGTTCAAACCCAACACCGACGACATGCGGGACGCGCCCAGCCGTGTGCTGATGGAAGCCCTGTGGGCTGCCGGTGCCAACGTGCGTGCGTTCGACCCGGAAGCCATGCAGGAAACCCAGCGCATCTACGGCGACGACCCGCGCTTGATGCTGATGGGCACACCGGAGTCCACCCTCAGCGGCGCCGACGCGTTGATCGTCTGCACCGAATGGCAGCAATTCAAGGCGCCGGACTTTGATTTGATCCTCCAGCGCCTGAAAACCCCGGTGATCTTCGACGGCCGTAACCTCTACGACAGCGAGCGCCTTGCGCGCAAAGGCTTCCAATACTTCCCGATCGGCCGTGGCGACTCCTGCCAATTGCCGATTCCCCAGCAACAGTGGGTGCCGCAGGTTGTGGAAGCCTGATACGTGAACAAAGCCCAACCGCCCTTGATGAGTGCCCTGATCCGCCGACAGTCCCTGGTGCTTGGGCTGTTGGCGCTGCTGTTGTTTATCGCCGGCAACTGGCACCAGGCGATCATCGGGTTTGACTCGCGCTTTGTGCTATTTGCCCAGGAAATGCTGCGCCATGGGCCGAGCTTTTTCCCGACGACCTATGGCCAGCCGTACGCCGATTACCTGGCCACCTCGACGTTGTTGACCTGGCTGTTGTCCCTGCCCTTGGGCCAGGTCACCAGCTTTACCGCGTGGTTGCCGACGGCCATCGCCTCGGCGCTGATTGTGATCCTGGTGTACCGCCTTACGGCGCCCTACTCCACACGCTGGGGCCTGTTGAGCGTGGCGATGTTGGCGCTCAGCAGCACCTTCATCAGCGAAACCCGCGCCGTGTCCCTGGACCAGATGCTCGCCGCCGTGGCCCTGGCGGTGTTCTACCTGGGCTACGCCCACGATCACTTCGGCGCGGGCAAACGCCTGCACCTTGTGTATCTGTTGCTGATTGTCGGTTTTTCGATCCGCGGGCCGATTGGCCTGGTGATCCCCACGGGCGTGCTGTGCAGTTACTCCCTGCTCAACCGCCAATGGCGCCAGTTGTTCAGCTTTGGCCCATTGGCCCTGGCATTGCTGGTGGCGTGCGTCGGCCTGCTGTTGCTGTTGGCCAAGCTCAGTGGCGGCGAAGTATTCATGCAGGACGTGATCCGCATGCAGTTCCTGGGGCGCATGGACGGCAGCGAAGGCTCCAGCGGCGTGCTGTATTACTTCACCAGTTCCATGGGCAATTACGCCCTGGCCTACCCGGTGGCGCTGCTGGTGCTGCTGGCGGTGGCCGTCGGCGGCAAACGCACACCGGACCCGGCGTTGCGACTGGTGCTGTATTGCGCGGCGGCGGGTTTGCTGGTGATGCTCGGTCTGTCGATTCCCCAGGCGAAAAAAGCCCGTTATGTGCTGCCGATGTTGCCGATGGCGGCGATCATTGCGGCGTACCCGTTCCAGGTCACCCAAGGGCGTTTGTTTGCGCTGCTGCGCAGCCTGATACTGGGCCTCTGGACTGTGTTGCCGGCGCTGCTGGTGGTCGGTCTGGTAGTGGTACGCCGCCGTTACCCGGATGCTGTCGGCAACCTGGGCGTGATGTTTGGCGTGCTCGGTGCGCTTCAGGTCCTGGCGCTGCTGGCGTGGTTGAAACCGCACCTGCGCACAGGCGGTCCGGCACTGGCCGCGGTATTGGCGTTATGGACAACCTACATCGTGGTGGTCGAACCGCTGGAACGCAGCCTGTACGACACGCGTACGTTCAGCCTGGCGGTCAAGGCGCGGATTTCCCAGGACCCGGCACCTGTGGTGCTGCACGGGCTGGGGAAAGACGCCAAGGCAATCAAGCTGATGGTCAACCTCGATTGCGACCGGGTGCCGCTGTTCACCCAGTCGAGCAGCGACCTCACACCTTTACAGGCTCCGGCGTGGCTGGTGATGAGTGCGGCGGATTTTGAAGGCTTGCAAGAGCCACGCTTGCGCGCACTCACGCCGACCGTCAGCGGCGAATTCGACAAGAACCCCTACGTGCTGCTACACCTGAGCAACCCCCTACAACCGTGATCCTGCCGGCTTCGGCCGGTATTCCCGCGAAAGCTCCTACGCAGCTATGCGTAAAGGCTGGTGCCGTTTCCCTTTCCCGCTCCTGAATTCAAAATGTAAACTCGCTTGCCAGTTACGGTAACTATTTACTACCCCTTGGTTGAAGGGGACAGGACAAGGACGTTGTAACCCGCGACCTACATCGCCGTTACATCCATGAAAGGACTCTGCCGTGCCCACTGAATCATTCCCCGATACCCCCTCAACGCCTGCGCGTGAGCAGGTCCATGTCAGCTATGTGCCGATGCCGAGCCTGGACCGGCTGATGGGCCTGCGTGATGCCCTCGTCGCGCTGAAAGGTCCGCTGTCCAGCGACCCCAGGGTGCGCGAGAGCCTGCAACGCCGGCTGTTAAGCGAAGAGCATTCCAAACGCATACTCGGCAGCGCGAGCCCGCAACCGTCGGTTCACCCTAGCGCTTGAATTCATTTTTTTTGCATTTAACCTGCATTAATCTGCATTGGCGTGCCGCAATCCAGGTCGGCACACTATGTACGTTCCTTCCCCCAATGTTGGAACTTTCCAAAGGCTTAACCGGAATGCCCGGCAGGCCTTTTTTTTTGCCCGCTGTTTCAGGACCTTTTTAATGCTCGCTCGCTGGTTACCCACTGCCATCAATACCCGTCCCGCCGAATGGAGTCGTGCCGCCATCGGCATGGCCTTGGGCACGCTGCTCAGTGTGTGGGTGTGCGGCCAAGTATTCGGTATGGATGTCGCCCTGCATTTGCTCGGCCCCCTGGGCGCGTCGGCGGTCTTGCTGTTTGCAGTGTCGTCCGGCGCGCTGGCGCAACCGTGGTCAATCATCGGCAGTTACCTGTGCGCTGGGGTGGTCGCCTTGTTGGTCGCGCGGGTACTGGGCCGGACGTTGGGCAGTGCCTGCCTGGCGGCGGGCATGACCGTCATCCTGATCTGCTGGCTGCGCTGCCTGCATCCACCGGCCGGCGGGCTGGCGATGACCCTGGTACTGGCGGACCCAGCATCCATCGCCCTTGGCTGGCAGGAACTGGCCCCGGTCATGCTCGGCGCCGCAGCGCTGCTCGCCTGCGCACTGGCCTACAACAATGCCACCCGCATGCGTTACCCCAAGGGGCAAGTGGCACCACCCGCTGCAGTGCTGGGCAACACACCCGTGGTGACCGACCCGGCAATCACCGCTGCCGACCTCAAGCTGGCCCTGGCGGAAATGGAGCAGTTCTACGATGTGCAGCCGACCGAGCTGGAACAACTGATCCACGCGGCGGAAGGCCATGCGCGGCGCCGTAGCATTGGCGATGTGCTCGCCAGTCGCGTGGCCTGAGCGGCGTCGTTCGTGCGACGAGCGGCGTATTGCACCTGACCTGGCAGCGGCTAGAGTCATTACAGCACTTGAAGTTGTCTGCTGTTCACCACGCTGTCTGGGCACCGCTGTACCAGTAACGAAGACAAGGACTACCTGGCTTTGGGACGGTATAACGCGAGCCCCCGACGTGTGCCTGTCGCCATCTTCCCGCCGGTTCTCCTGTTCAGGTGTATCGAAAGATCCACTCGGAACAGGAGACAATCCATGGGCGTTACCCTGCAAACTCTGTTGCGCTCGCCGCTGTTCGAGCCGCGTCTACGCCATCGGCTGCCCCTCAAGGCCTACATGGACCTGACGATCCAGCGCATGCACGCGATTTTTTCCGGGCAAATCGTCAGCAATGAACAGTGGCTGGGGCAAGCGCAGCAATCGGAGTTCTCCAGGCTCTGCGAGTGGATGGGCTACCTCGGCGCCTTCGACTATGCGCTGCACTCATCGCTGGTCGATCACATGATTGCCGTCGATGCACTCCTGAACCACGCCAGCCCGACGCAAATCGCGCACTACCGCGACGAAGCGATCGGCATGCACAAGGTCTACTCCTTTGGCTGCACTGAGGTCGGTGGCGGTTCCGACGTGCGCAATACGCAGACGACCGTGACCTACCACCGGCAAACCCATCGCCTGATACTCGATTCCCCCTCCCCCGAGGCCTGTAAATGCTGGATTGGCAACGCGCTGTATGCGGCCCAGGTAGTGATGGTGCTCGGGCGCCTGATCGTCGATGACGAAGATCAAGGCCTCCACTGGTTCCGTGTGGTGATCCGCCAGCGTGAAAATGGCCGCCTGCGCAAGGGCGTGAAGATCATGGCCTGCGACCCCAAGGGCGGCATTCACGCCAATCAAGTCGCGGCGATCCGGTTCTGCCAGTTGGAACTGTCGGTAGACGCGCTGTTGCAACGCCACGCACATTTCAACGACGAGGGGACGTTCGTCAGCGATTTGCCGCGAGATCGACGCTTTATCGCGGCGCTGAAAACCTTTCTGCAGGAGCGTGTGCTGTTTCTTACCGGGATTCGCCAAAATGCGGGGCTTGCGGCGCACCTGAGTTACCGTTTCGCCTGCCACCGTCAACTCCACCGTGACGGCGGCACCGTGGCGCTGCTGAGCCAGCCGTTGTTTCGCCAGCGTCTCTATGCGGTCCAACTCAAGGCAGTCGCGTTGCGCCTGCTGGAGCAGGCGGTAATCCGGCGTTTCGAGGCGCACTGGGCGCAGGTGCCGCGACGTCAGGAACTGCACGTGCTGGCCGCGCTGAGCAAGGCCGTAGGCGCATGGATGGGCCTTGACGTGATTCGTCTCTGCCGCGAACTGTGCGGGTCCCAGGGCTTTCATCAGTTCAACCAGATCGCCACGCAAGTCATCGACTGCGAGGTTGGCTGCACCTTCGCCGGGGACAGCACGATGATGGCGTATCAGGTGATCAAGGATGCGTTGGCGCGCCCGCGGTTTATTCTCGATGCCCCCACTAACCTTGGCCAGCAAGTCGAGGCAACCCTCGTCGCGCGGTGCGCCACGGACGCAACGTTCACCCACGAACAGGCGTTGGGCCTGGCATACGCCAGGGCCTTGGACCTAGTGATTGAAGAAGCCGAGGCCCAGCATCTGCTGGACAGCCCGACACTCGACGACCTGATCAATAGTTTCGCCGCGCCGCTGCATCCCTGGGCGATGTTCAGCCGCGAAGGGCTTGCCCGGCATGCCACCCAGGCACAGGTCGAAATGCTGGCAGCCTGGCTTAAACCGCCCCAGTGCTTGATCAGCGCATATATCGACGCGCCGGATTACGCCCGGCAATTCACCCATAAACTCTACGAGGAGCAGTGACATGGCCCTCCCGGATTTTTCCAACCCTGCGACCATTGGCGAGCCTTACGAGGCCTTTGCCTACCTGCGCCATCACCATCCACTGTACTGGTGCGCACACCACAAGGCCTGGTTTTTGACACGGTTTGACGACGTTTCCGCCGCGTTGACCGATACACGACGCTTTTCGTCCAACGGCATGCGTGCATTGGTCAACGCACAGCTGCCCGCCAAGCAGCGTGCAGCGCTGGAGCCCTTTATCGAAAAGGCCTCGCGGTGGATGTATTCCCAGGACGGCAAGGACCATGAGCGCGGGCGCAAAGTGCTGGCCAAGGCCTTCACGCCCCGGGCCATTGATGCGCTGGCGGGCGACATAGAGCGCATCGTTGACCACCTGCTGACGCAACTGGGCCCGCAGCCCGAGTTGATGAGCAAGCTGTTCAACAAGGTCCCGGCGCTGATCCTGGCGCAGATGTTTGGCATTGCGGCCGAGGACGCGCTGAAAATCCGGCATTGGACGGATGCCATTATCGTGTTCATGGTGGGCAGCACCGACCCCGCGTTTGGGCCGCGCGAGGCGTTGCAGGCCATGGAGCAGATGTACGCCTTCTTCTCCCGACTCGTCGAAGCGCGGCGTCTGGCGCCGGGAGACGACCTGGTCAGCCAGGCTATTGCCAGCGGCGACCAGCTTGCAATGAGCCACGAGGACCTGTTGGCGCAGCTGGCGTTTGTGCTGGTCGCGGCGACGACGACCAGCGCGGACCAACTCGGCATCATCTTGTTCTATCTGCTTACCCATCCCGCCAGCCTGGCCGAAGTCAGGGCCGACCCGAGGCTGCTCCCCGGCGCTATCGAAGAAGCCTTGCGCATCTGCCCGGCGGGTCAGCTCAGCCATCGCGTGGCAACGCAGGACGTCACCTTGCATGGTCAGACCATCCACACAGGTGACGTGGTGTTCCTGATCCGGGCAGCGGCCAATCGCGATCCCCGCCACTTCAGCGACCCCGACCAGTTCGACATCCATCGCCAGCAGCAGGATCACTTGGCGTTTGGCCGTGGGCCGCATTTCTGCATGGGTTCGATGCTGTTCAAGCTGGAGGCGAAGATTGTCTTCACCCGCTTGCTGGCACGGTTTGCGCACATTGGCCTGCTTGAGCAAGCACCACCGACATGGCGTACCAACAGTTTGCAGTTCCGGGGTCTGAGCCAGATCCAGGTGCGCCTGGCCCCTGCGTCCAGCGAGATTACCCGCTGTTTCTCCGCCGCGCCGTGGGAACAAAAAGCCGGGTATTGCCGCGCACTGCGGGCCGGCAACCTGGTCATCACCAGCGGTACGGTGGCGTTTGACGACCACGGCAACCCCTACGCGCCCGGCGATGCCTACCATCAGACCCGGCGCTGCCTGGAGATCATCGAAACCGCCCTCAAGCAATTGGAAGTGGACAGGACCCTCGTGGTCGCCACGCGCATGTACACCACTGACATGCGCCTCTGGCCGCATATTGCCAGGGCGCATCAGGAGTTCTTTCAGGCTTGCCCGCCGACCACCCTGTTGCTGGAGGTCAAGGCGCTGATTGCGCCCGCCTACGTGATTGAAATCGAGGCACAGGCATGGACCGGCCACTGATCACCCCCGAGAGCATGCGCGCGGCGGTGCGTGCGGCGGTGGTCATGTCGGTCCGGGACCTTGACGTTCCAGGCCCGCACCGCGCGGTCCGGGTGCGCGTCTATCGACCGGCGAGCCCGACGCCTGCGCCTGCGTTGCTGTATTTCCACGGCGGTGGTTGGGTCGCGGGGGACCTGGACACCCACGACAGCTTCTGCCGGGTCCTGTGCGAGTGGGCCGGTTGTGCGGTGGTGGCCACGGACTACGCCAGGCCGCCTGAGCAGCGCTTCCCGGCCGCTGTCGAGGATTGTTACGGCGTCACGCAGTGGTTGGCGCGCCAAGGCCCGTCGATGGGCATCGACGTCAATCGGATCGCGGTCGCCGGTGGCGGATCAGGCGCAGGCCTGGCGGCGGTGATCTGCCAGCTTGCCCGCGACCAGGGCGGCCCCTCGATCGGCTTCCAGTTGCTGCTCTACCCCCTGCTCGACTGCCTGGCCCGCAACCGTTCGCGAGCGGCGTACGCCTCGGGATATGGGCTGACAGCCGAGCTGCTGCGCTGGTATCTGAGCCTGTATGTGCCCGAGGGGGTGTCACTCGCGCACCCGTGGTTGTCACCCGCACGACATGCTTCATTGCGTAACCTGCCCAATGCGCTGATCGTGACGGCCGGTTGCGATCTACTGCGCGATGAGGGGCGCGCCTATGCACGCCACCTGAAAAAAGCCGGTGCGGCGGTGCGCCACGTTAACTACCCTGACATGCAGCATGGGTTTATCAATTACCCGGCCCAGCACGCCGCGGCGCGCAAAGCCATACAGCTGTGCGTTGAGGCCCTGGCCGGATATTTTCAGGCGCAGCCCGCAGGCCGTGCGTGAACCTGCATAAATGCAACAACGACCTGCATGATTCCACGTTGTACTGGGCAAATTTGCACTGGTAGGATCGCGAGAAGGTTCGCCCGCGAACATCTTGATAAAGACAATAAAAGCAGGGAGTTAGAGATGACTGCTCAGGTTTCATCGCAAGCAAGCCACGCAGCAATTCATCCGCAAGACGTATTGGTCGAAGTCCGCAACCATATCGGCCACCTCACCCTCAACCGCCCCGCCGGGTTGAATGCCATCACCCTGGACATGGTCCGCAGCCTGACCCACCAGTTGCACGCCTGGGCGGATGACCCCGCAGTCTACGCCGTGGTCCTGCGCGGAGCGGGTGACAAAGCCTTCTGCGCCGGCGGTGACATCCGTTCCCTATATGACAGCTTCAAGCAAGGCGATACCTTGCACGAAGACTTCTTCGTCGAGGAATACGCCCTCGACCTCGCTATTCACCACTACCGTAAACCGGTCCTCGCGCTGATGGACGGCTTTGTCCTGGGCGGCGGCATGGGCCTGGTGCAAGGCGCCGACCTGCGCGTGGTCACCGAGCGCAGCCGCCTGGCGATGCCGGAAGTGGCCATCGGTTACTTCCCGGACGTTGGCGGCAGCTACTTCCTGCCACGCATTCCCGGCGAGCTGGGGATTTACCTGGGGGTTACCGGCGTGCAGATTCGTGCCGCCGATGCGTTGTACTGTGGTTTGGCGGACTGGTACCTGGACAGTGCCAGGCTGACCGAGCTGGATCACAAGCTCGATCACCTGCAGTGGCACGAGTCGGCCCTCAAGGATCTGCAAGGCGTACTGGCCAAGCTCGGCGTACAGCAATTGCCCGACGCCCCGCTGGCACGCTTGCGCCCGGCCATCGACCACTTCTTCGCTTTGCCGGACGTCCCGAGCATCGTCGAACAACTGCAGCAAGTCACCGTAGCCGATAGCCATGAGTGGGCGCTGGCCACCGTCGGCCTGATGCAAACCCGTTCGCCACTGGCCATGGCCGTGACCCTCGAGATGTTGCGCCGTGGCCGGCGCCTGCCGCTGGAGCAATGCTTCGCCCTGGAGCTGCACCTGGACCGGCAATGGTTTGAGCGCGGCGACCTGATTGAAGGCGTGCGTGCGTTGATCATCGATAAAGACAAAGCCCCACGCTGGAACCCGCCGACGCTTCAGGCATTGGACGCCAGCCACGTCGATAGCTTCTTCCAACACTTCAAGCACGTTGCGAGATAAGTTATGCAAGACATTGAATACACAGAAGAACAAGTGATGATTCGCGACATGGCTCGCGATTTCGCCCGGGGTGAAATCGCCCCCCATGCCCAGGCCTGGGAAAAAGCCGGCTGGATCGACGATGCACTGGTCGCCAAGATGGGTGAGCTGGGCCTGTTGGGCATGGTGGTCCCTGAGGAATGGGGGGGCACCTATGTGGATTACGTGGCTTACGCCCTGGCTGTCGAAGAGATTTCCGCCGGTGACGGCGCCACTGGCGCACTGATGAGTATCCATAATTCAGTGGGTTGCGGGCCGATCCTCAACTACGGCACAGCTGAACAGAAACAAACCTGGCTGGCCGACCTCGCCAGCGGCCAGGCGATTGGTTGCTTCTGCCTGACCGAGCCCCAGGCCGGTTCCGAAGCACATAACCTGCGCACCCGTGCCGAACTGCGTGACGATCAGTGGGTGATCAGTGGTGCCAAGCAATTCGTCAGCAACGGCAAACGCGCCAAGCTGGCCATCGTGTTTGCCGTGACCGATCCCGACCTCGGCAAAAAGGGCATCTCGGCGTTCCTGGTACCCACCGACACCCCCGGTTTTGTGGTCGACCGCACTGAACACAAGATGGGCATTCGTGCCTCGGACACCTGCGCCGTCACCCTGAACCAATGCACGGTGCCTGCGGCCAACCTGCTGGGCGAGCGCGGCAAAGGCCTGGCCATCGCCCTGTCCAACCTCGAAGGTGGCCGCATCGGTATCGCCGCCCAGGCCCTGGGCATCGCCCGCGCGGCGTTTGAAGCGGCGCTGGCTTATGCCCGGGATCGTGTGCAGTTCGACAAGGCGATCATCGAGCACCAGAGCGTGGCCAACCTGCTGGCGGATATGCAAACCCGCCTGAATGCCGCGCGCCTGCTGATCCTGCACGCCGCACGGTTGCGCAGTGCCGGCAAGCCATGCCTGTCCGAAGCGTCCCAGGCCAAGCTGTTTGCTTCGGAAATGGCGGAGAAAGTCTGCTCGTCAGCGATGCAGATCCATGGTGGGTATGGGTATCTGGAGGATTACCCGGTGGAGCGTTACTACCGGGATGCGCGGATCACGCAGATTTACGAGGGGACCAGCGAGATCCAGCGAATGGTGATTGCCCGTGAACTCAGGCACTACCAACTCTGACTGACACACTGCAAAACAGTGTGGGAGCGGGCTTGCTCGCGAATGCGGTGTGTCAGTCACGGGTATTTCAACTGATCCACCGCTTTCGCGAGCAAGCCCGCTCCCACATAAGCCGCTCCCACCCGTTGGGAGATCGAATTACCTGTCTTTGAACTGCGGGGCACGCTTGGCCACGAACGCGGCCATGCCTTCTTTCTGATCCTGGGTCGCAAACGCGGCATGGAACACCCGGCGCTCAAAGCGCACGCCTTCGGACAGGCTCACTTCAAACGCGCGGTTCACACTTTCCTTGACCATCATGCTGATCGGCACCGACTTGCCGGCAATCAGCGTGGCGACTTTCAGCGCCTCTTCCAGCAATTCATCAGCCGGTACGATCCGCGCCACGATCCCGCAGCGCTCGGCTTCCACCGCATCGATAAAACGCCCGGTCAGGCACATTTCCATGGCCTTGGCCTTGCCCACCGCGCGGGTCAGGCGCTGGGTACCGCCCATGCCCGGCAGCACACCGAGGTTGATTTCCGGCTGGCCGAACTTGGCGCCATCGCCGGCCAGGATAAAGTCGCACATCAGCGCCAGCTCGCAGCCGCCGCCCAGGGCAAAGCCGTTGACCGCTGCGATGATCGGCTTGCGGCGGTTGGCCACGCGATCGCTGTCGCTGAACAAATCGTCGAGATAGATCTGCGGGTAGGTCAGCTCGGCCATTTCCTTGATGTCGGCGCCGGCGGCGAAGGCTTTTTTCGAGCCGGTCAGCACGATGCAGCCGATGTCAGGGTTGGCTTCCAGGCCATCGAGCGCCTGGTTCAATTCGCTGACCAGTTGTGCATTCAGCGCGTTCAGGGCTTGGGGGCGATTGAGTGTGATCAGCCCGACGCGGCCCTGGACGTCAAGCAAAATGGTTTCGTAACTCATGTGGCGGCTCCTTAGAGATTGCGTGAGATGACCATGCGTTGAATATCGCTGGTGCCTTCGTAGATCTGGCAGACCCGCACATCGCGGTAGATCCGCTCCAGGGGAAAGTCGCTCAGGTAACCGTAACCGCCGAGGGTTTGCAAGGCGGCGGAGCAGACTTTCTCGGCCATTTCCGAAGCGAACAACTTGGCCATCGAGGCTTCTACCAGCGCGGGCTTGCCGCTGTCACGCAGGGCGGCGGCGTAATGCACCATTTGCCGGGCCACCGCAATTTGCGTGGCCATATCCGCCAGGCGAAACGCCACGGCCTGGTGCTCGATCAGCGCCTTGCCGAAGCTTTCGCGCTCACGCGCATAGTCACGTGCCGCTTCAAAGGCCGCGCGGGCCATGCCCACCGATTGCGAAGCGATGCCGACGCGCCCGCCTTCCAGGTTGGCCAGGGCGATCTTGTAGCCCTCGCCCTCCTCGCCCAGACGGTTAGCGACCGGTACCTTCACGTCTTCAAACAGGATCTGACAGGTGTCCGACGCGTGCTGGCCGAGCTTGTCCTCGACCCGCGCCACGGTGTAGCCGGGCGAATCCGTCGGCACGATAAACGCACTGATGCCACGTTTGCCCGCCGCGGGGTCGGTGACTGCAAACACAATCACGATCCCGGCGTTTTGCCCGGAGGTGATGAACTGTTTGCAACCGTTCAGTACATAGTGGTCGCCTTCCAGGCGCGCACGGGTTTTCAGGCTGCTGGCATCGGAGCCGGCCTGGGGTTCGGTCAACGCGAACGCGCCGAGCATGGCACCGCTGGCCAGGGGCTTGAGGAATTGCTCTTTCTGCTGATCGTTGCCGAACTTGAGGATCGGCACGCAACCGACCGAGTTGTGCACGCTCATGATGGTCGAGCAGGCACCGTCGCCGGCGGCGATCTCTTCCAGGGCCATGGCGTAGGCCAGGTAGCCGGTGTCGCAACCGCCCCACTGCTCCGGCACCAACATGCCGAAAAAACCCAGCTCGGCCATTTCACCGATGGCTTCCTTGGGGAAACGGTGGTCGCGGTCCCATTCGGCGGCGAAGGGTTTCAGGCGCTCCTGGGCAAATTGCCGGGCAGCTTCGCTGATTTGCAGTTGTTCGTCATCTGGCAACATGGTGAGTCCTTAATACAGGCATTCGACGGCCATGGCCGTGGCTTCACCACCGCCGATGCAGATCGCGGCAACGCCACGCTTGAGGTTGTTCTGGCGCAGCGCCGACAGCAGCGTCACCAGGATGCGCGCACCGGACGCGCCAATCGGATGGCCCAGGGCGCAGGCGCCGCCATGGATATTGACCTTGGCGTGGGGGATTTCCAGCTTGCTCATGGTCACCAGGCTGACCACGGCGAAGGCTTCGTTGATCTCGAACAGATCGACGTCAGCCAGGTTCCAGCCGGTCTTGCTCATCAACGTACGGATCGCTCCCACTGGTGCCACCGGAAACAGCCCTGGCTCATCGGCAAACGCCGCGTGGCCGTGGATCACCGCCAGCGGCTTCAAGCCGCGTTTTTGGGCCTCGGACTGGCGCATCAGCAGCAACGCCGCCGCCCCATCGGAAATCGAGCTGGAGTTGGCGGCCGTCACAGTGCCCCCCTCACGGAACGCCGGTTTCAGGCTGGCGATCTTGTCAGGCTTGGCTTTCGGTGGTTGCTCGTCATGCAACACCGTCACTTGTTCCTTGCCGACGGTGACCTGCACCGGGACGATCTCGGCGGCAAATTTGCCATGGGCGATGGCTTCCTGCGCACGGGTCAGGGAGGCAATCGCGAACGCGTCCTGGGCTTCACGGCTGAAACCGTTGTGCATCGCACAGTCCTCGGCGAACGTGCCCATCAGGCGGCCCTTGTCGTAGGCGTCTTCCAAGCCGTCGAGGAACATATGGTCGAGCACGCGGCCGTGGCCCATGCGGTAGCCGCTGCGCGCACGATCGAGCAGGTACGGCGCGTTGGACATGCTTTCCATGCCCCCGGCGATCGCCACCGCAATGCTGCCGGCCAGCAGCGAGTCATGGGCGAGAATCGCCGCTTCCATGCCCGAGCCGCACATCTTGTTGAGGGTGGTGCAGCGCGTCGACTTGTCCAGGCCTGCGCCCAACGCCGCCTGGCGTGCCGGTGCCTGGCCGAGGCCCGCCGGGAGCACGCAGCCGAACAGCACTTCATCTACGGCGTCACTGGCAATGCCTGCGCGCTCAACTGCCGCACGAATTGCCGCCGCGCCCAGTTGCGGCGCGGTCAGGTTCTTGAGTTCGCCCTGGAAGCCGCCCATGGGCGTGCGCACGGCGCTGACAATTACGATGGGATCAGTCATGGTCATTCGCTCCTTACTTGGCCGCCATGCGCAAGGCACCGTCGAGACGGATCACCTCGCCATTGAGCATGCTGTTTTCAATGATGTGCCGCACCAACGCGGCGTATTCGGCCGGTTTGCCCAGGCGTGGCGGGAATGGCACGCCAGCGGCCAGGGAGTCGCGTACTTCCGGGGTCATGCCGGCCATCATCGGCGTTTCGAAGATGCCCGGTGCGATGGTCATCACACGGATGCCAAAGCGCGCCAGTTCGCGGGCGGCGGGCAGCGTCAGGCTGGCGATGGCGCCTTTGGAGGCAGAATACGCCGCCTGGCCGATCTGCCCGTCGAACGCGGCCACCGATGCGGTGTTGATGATCACGCCGCGCTCGCCGTCGGCATTCGCTTCGGTCTCGGCGATGGCCGCTGCTGCCAGGCGCAACAGGTTGAAGCTGCCGATCAGGTTGACATTGATCACCTGGGCAAAGCTGGCCAGGGCATGGGGGCCGTTCTTGCCGAGAATTTTCTCGCCACGCACCACACCGGCGCAGTTGACCAGGCCGTGCAAGCCACCAAACGCGGTCACGGCAGCCTGCACCGCGGCCTCGGCGGCCGCTTCCTGGCTGATGTCCGCCACGGCGGCGCGGGCGTTGTCCCCCAGTTGCTTGGCCTTGGCCGCGACGGCCTCGGCATTGAGGTCCACCAGCATGACTTTGGCGCCAGCGGCAACCAGCATCTCGGCCGTGGCCGCGCCAAGGCCCGAAGCACCGCCGCTGATCAGGAATACCTTGTTTTCAATCTGCATCATCGTGTCCTTAAAAGTGGATCAGGCAACCGCCGCTTTGGCGATCTCCTGGTTACGCAAGATAAAACGCTGCAACTTGCCGCTCGGGGTCTTGGGCAGGTCGCTGACAAATTCGATTTCCCGTGGATAGGCATGTGCGGCCAGGCGCTTGCGCACATGCTGGCGCAGTTCTTCGGCGAGCTCCGGGGTGGCGCGGTATTGGCTGTTGATCACCACGAAGGCCTTGACCAGTTCGGTGCGCTCCGGGTCCGGCTTGCCGACCACCGCCGCTTCGATCACAGCCGGGTGCTCGACCAGCGCGCTTTCCACATCGAACGGGCCAACGCGGTAACCGGAGGTGGTGATCACGTCGTCACTGCGCCCGACAAAGCTGATGCTGCCATTGGGGTTCAATTCCACGGTGTCGCCGCTCAGGTAGTACTTGCCGACAAACGCCTTGGTCTTCACGCCGTCATAGCCGCCGAACCAGCACATCGGCGACTGTTCGCGGTCGATGGCGAGGATGCCGGGCTGGCCGGCGGGCAACTCCTGATAATCATCGTCCAGCACCACGATACGGTGGCCCGGCGAGGCAAATCCGGCCGAGCCCACATGCACCGGGTGTTCCAGGCCATGGTGATTGCACAGCACCATGCCCAGTTCGGTCTGGCCATAGTGGTCGTGGATGGTCACGCCGAGTTGGTCGGCAAACCAGCGGATCACTTCCGGGTTGAGCGGCTCGCCGGCGCTGCTGACGATGCGCAGCTTGCCCTTGATTGCGCGCGCGAACTGCTCACCGCCGGCGATCAACAGGCGGTAGGCGGTGGGCGAGCCGGTCAGGTTGGTGATCCCGTATTTGTTGATCACCCGGCAGGTGCTTTCCAGGGTGAAGGGGCCATCGTAGAAGGTAATCGGGTGGCCCATGGACAGCGGCCCGGTCACGCCGAAATAGATACCGTAGGCCCAGCCCGGGTCGGCGACGTTCCAGAACGCGTCTTCGGGGCGCAGGTCCACGGCGTCGCGGGTGTAGCTCTGGAATGCCACGATGGCCTTGAGTGGCACAGACAACGCTTTGGATGGGCCGGTCGTGCCGGAGGTGAACATCAGCAGGAAGGGATCGTCCGCGCCCAGTAACACCGGTTCGCACACGTTGGAGTAGTTGGGCAATTCGGCCCAGAAACTGAAGTCGCCGCGCACCAGGCCTTCGCCCTTGGCGCCGCTGACCGTGACGATGGTCGGGCAGCCGTCGACTTCCGTCAGCTTGGGCCGGTTTACCGCATCGGTGACCACCAAGGCGGCGCCGGAGCTGTTCAGGCGGTGCTCGATGGCCTTGGGCCCGAAGGCAGTAAACAGAGGTTGATAGACCGCACCGATGCGCCACGTCGCGAACACCACCACCAGCAGTTCCGCCGTGCGGGGCAACAGCCCCGCCACCTTGTCGCCGCGCTTGACGCCCTGGGCCAGCAAAAAGTTGGCGAAGCGTGCGGCCTGGTCCTGCAAGTCGGTAAAGGTCGACGTAGCGCTGCGCCCGTCCTTGCCTTCCCAGAACAACGCGATGCGCCCCGGCAGTGCGTGGCGGTCGCAACATTCGACGCAGGCATTGAGGCCTTGCAGGTTGCCGGCGAGTGCGGCGTCAACGGTGTGCTGGTAGTCAAACCCGGTGGTGGCAGCCAAATAGTCACGCATCGCTTCAAATCCTTCTGCATTGTTATTTTAAGGACGTAAACCGTGGAAATAGTCGCTCCAGAGCGCTGCAGCAGCAATGGTCAAAGCTTTCAAGTTGGCTGACTGCTTTGGCCAATCATCGATCGCGCTGATCGACCGGTCAGCCCAAGCGATTGGACGGCCCTGGCGCAAGCTTCTAACCTGAGGGCCTGCGCCACCAAAGAAGTCCCCCTGCCGATGATCGTCCGTCCCAAGCCCAACTTGCTGGGTATCCTGTTCTCCCTCAAGGGTTCGATTGCCAAGCGCATTGCCTTGCGCAGCCTGCTGGTGACGCTGCTCGCGTCGGTGATCGTGCTGGTCGAGACGTGGCACCCGGCGTATTTCTCCAAGGTCAACGCCACGCCCTTCACTTTGCTGGGGTTGTCGTTGTCGATCTTCATGAGTTTTCGCAACAACGCCTGCTACGACCGTTGGTGGGAAGGTCGCAAGCAGTTGGGGCAGATGATCATTGATGTGCGCTCACTGATCCGTGAAACCCAAGTACTCGGCGATTCGCCAGAGCGCACCGGGTTGTTGCGCGGTTTGTGCGGTTTTGCCCATGGTTTGATCGCGCGTTTGCGCCACGAAGACGAAGCCCGGGCGATCACGCCCTGGATCGGCGTAGACGCAGCGCACCCGAACCTGCCCGACAATGTGCTGCAGCAACTCGGCGCGCGCTTTTCCCGACTGTGCGAGCAAGGCGTGATCAGCGAGTGGCGCTACACCCAACTGGAAACCCGACTGGTCAGCCTGAGCCAGGTGCAGGCGTCGTGCGAACGGATCAAGAGTACGCCGCTGCCCTTCCCCTACACGTTGTTGCTGCACCGCACCATCTACCTGTTCTGCATTTTGCTGCCGTTCGCCATGGCCGAGCCGCTGGGCTGGTTGACGCCAGTGTTCACCGCCATCGTCAGCTACACCTTCTTTGGCCTCGACGAAATTGGCGATGACCTCGAAGACCCGTTCGGCTTCGACGAAAACGACCTGCCGTGCAATGCCATCGTGCGCAACCTGGAGCGCGAACTGCGCGCCGCCCTCGGCGAAAGCGACTTGCCGCCCGCCCTGGAACCTGTGGAGTACGTGCTGACCTGATGCCGGTTTGACACTCGCGTTGGTCTGACCGAAGCTGACGGCTTTGTAATACTTTTCGGACGCCTGCATGTCTAAGTCACGCCGTTACGCCATCGTCGGCCTGTGCGCCCTGCTGTTTTTTGTATTGCTCGCCTGGTATTTCTCCCGCTCCACCCAGGTGGCCGTGCCGCCGGCGATTGCCCATGGTTATTCAAAAGCCCTTAAACAGGCGCATAACGGCGAGCCTGGCGCGGCCCGCGTGCTTTACCAGCAATTGGCGCGGCCGGACCTGTCGCCTGAACGGCGTGCCGCGCTGCACGCTGAACTGCCCAATTACCCCAGCCCGCAAGCCTTGAAACTGGCTGACAAGGACCTGGCCAGCGATTCCCCGCTGGTACGCGAGGCCGCGATCCACAGCATCGTCGGCCTGGTGCCCAGCGGCCAGCGCACACTGCTGCTTGGCCCGGCGCTGGACGACCCGCAGCAAAGCGTGCGCTTTGCCGCCGCCAATGCCCTGCTCGGCCTGTCGCCCGACACCCTGGGCCTGTACTTCGGCCCGTTGCAGCAAGTGCTGGACGAATTCGTCAAATACCTCAAGGCTCAGCCCGAATCTGCCGAGGGCTGGATTCAACTGGCGCGCCTGTACATCCACAGCGCCCTGCTGCCGGACGCGCAAAATGCCCTGGAGCAAGCCATGCGCTTGCAGCCCGACAACCTGCAAGCCGTGGTCGCACAGATCGAATTGCTGGATAAACAGGGCAAAAGTGAAGAGTCGCGCCAATTGCTGGCACGGCAACTGGCGGCGCACCCGGAATCTGCCTACCTGCAACACGCACTCGGCCTGTGGCTGCTGCACCATGGTGAGCGTGCCTATGCCCTGCTCGGCCTGTCCAAGGCGGTAGAGCTGGAGCCGGACAATCAGGATTACCGCTACGACCTGGCCACCACCCTGCACGCCCAGAACGAACTGGAAGCCGCGCAACGTCAGTTGGAAGAAATCGTCCAGCGTCACCCTGCCAATCGCAAGGCCCGTGTGCTGCTGGTCAACTATTGGAAGGAAAGCGGCCAACTGCAGAACGTACAGGTGTTGCTCGCCCAGCTCGAACAACAAAACCCGGACGATCCGGCCTTGCAGCAAGGCTTGTAGCCGCACTGCAAAAACTTGTAAAAACCCACGCAACTTGTACAAATATCAGAATCCGTTGAACGGTCACAGGCCACTACGGTCAAGTAAATATGGCGTGCCCAAGGCGGTGCGCTCCTCTATTTGTATGTGATCCGAGGGCAATTCTTGTCTACATCCAACGAGCTGTTCAGTGAAAAGGCGGCCATCGGCATCGAAGGTCTTGACGACATTCTTTGCGGTGGGCTCTCGCGTAGCCATCTGTTCCTGCTGGAAGGTGAACCCGGCACTGGTAAAACCACCGTCGCCCTGCATTTTTTGCAGGCCGGTGCGAAAAACGGCGAAACGTCTCTGTACATCACCTTGTCCGAAACCGAGCGCGAGTTGCGCCAGGGCGCCAAGTCCCACGGTTGGGACCTGGATGACAACATCAATATCTTCGAATTGACTCCACCCGAAAGCCTGCTCAACGCCGACCACCAGCAAAGCCTGCTGTACTCCTCCGACCTGGAGCTGGGCGAGGCCACCCGGCAGATCTTCGAGGTGGTCGAACGGGTCAAGCCGTCCCGCGTGGTCATCGACAGCCTGTCGGAGATCCGCCTGCTCGCGCAAAGCTCGCTGCGCTATCGCCGGCAGATCCTGGCGATCAAGCATTACTTCGTGCGCTATGACGCCACGGTGCTACTGCTGGACGACCTGACCACCGAATCCCTCGACAAGACCGTGCACAGCGTCGCCCACGGCGTGATCCGCCTGGAAGAACTGACGCCCAACTACGGCGCGGAACGGCGCCGGGTACGGGTGGTGAAGTACCGGGGGCAGAAATACCGCGGCGGCTTCCACGACTTCACCATCCTGCAGGACGGCGTGCATGTGTTCCCGCGCCTGGTCGCGGCCGAACACCGTGGCGGCTACAACCGCCAGACCCTGACCAGCGGCATCAAGGAGCTGGATTCGTTGCTCGGCGGCGGTATCGAGACCGGCTCCAGCAGCCTGATCCTCGGCCCGGCGGGTACGGGCAAGTCACTGATCTCGATGATCTTCGCGGCCGCTGCGGTGGCCCGTGGCGAGAAAGCCGCACTGTTTATCTTCGATGAAGAACTGGGGTTGTTGTTCGAGCGCATGAAAAACATGGGCATCGACCTCCAAGCGCTGCAAGCCACTGGCAACCTGCTGATTGAACAGGTCGACGCCGCCGAACTGTCCCCAGGCGAGTTCTCCCACCGGGTGCGCCGCGCCGTCGACGACAGCGGAATCAAGACCGTGGTGATCGACAGCATCAACGGCTACCAGGCCGCGATGCCGGAAGAGAACGCGCTGATCCTGCACATGCACGAGCTGCTGCTGTACCTCAACCGCCGTGGCGCAGCGACCTTCATGACCGTTGCGCAACACGGGCTGGTGGGCGACATGCAGGCGCCGGTGGACATCACTTACCTGGCCGACACCGTGATTTTGTTGCGCTACTTCGAAGCCATCGGTGAAGTGCGCCGCGCCATCTCGATCATCAAAAAGCGCACCGGCGCCCATGAATCCACGATCCGCGAATACCGCATCGGCAGTCGCGGCATGACCGTGGGCGAACCGCTGAACAACTTCCAGGGCGTGCTGCGGGGCATTCCGACGTACATGGGCGCCGGTTCGCCACTGCTAAAGGACCTGGGGTAGTGCCGGGCCTGTCACCCCTCTCCGAGCGCGCAATCATCCTTGCGCCAATGGGCCGCGACGGCTCGTTGGCGTTGATGATGCTCAACGAAGCCGGCTACGGCGGCATGGTGGCCAGCGACCTGGGCGCGCTGAGCGCGGCGCTGGAGCAAGGCGCCGGCCTGCTGATCATCGCCGCCGAAGCGCTGCGCGGTGTGGCGTTGGAGCCATTGTTGGAGTACCTGCAACAGCAACCGGCCTGGTCGGACTTGCCCATCGTGTTGCTGACGCACCACGGCGGCAAAGAGCAAATCGGCACCAGGCAACTGAGCGGCTTGCTCGGCAACGTGACGTTCCTGGAGCGACCGTTTCACCCGGTGACCCTGATCAGCCTGGTGAGTACTGCCTTGCGCGGCCGCCGCCGGCAATATGAAGCCCGTGATCGCCTGGTCGACCTGAGCGAAAGCGAGTCACGCCTGCAACGCACTCTGGAAACCCTCGAACAACAGGTGGAAGAACGCACCGCGCAGCTGCGCCACAACGAAGATGCGTTACGCCAGTCGCAGAAAATGGAAGCGGTCGGCCAACTGACGGGCGGCATCGCCCACGACTTCAACAACATGCTCACCGGCATCATCGGCAGCCTGGAGCTGCTGCGCCGGCGGGTGTCGCGGGGCAAGCTGGACGACCTGGACAGCCTGATCGATTTGGGCGTCACTTCTGCCAACCGCGCGGCTGGCCTGACCCATCGTCTATTAGCGTTTTCGCGGCGCCAATCCCTGGATTCCAAGCCCGTGGAAATCAACCGTTTGGTCACGGCCATGGGCGAGTTGCTGCAACGCAGCATCAACGAAAGCATCGCCCTGGATATGAGCCTCACCGATACACTATGGACCGCCGAAGCCGACCCCAACCAACTGGAGAGCGCCCTGCTCAACCTGGTGATCAACGCACGGGACGCTATGCCCAATGGCGGCAACCTCACTGTCGAAACCAGCAACCGCCACCTCGACAGCGTGTTCACTGCCGCTTACGGCACCTTGAAGCCCGGTGACTACGTGGAACTGAGCGTCAGCGACACGGGCTGTGGCATTCCCGAGAGCGTGATAGGACGGGTCTTCGATCCGTTCTTTACCACCAAGCCAATCGGTCAAGGCACAGGCCTGGGCCTGTCGATGATCTACGGGTTTGCCCGCCAATCCCATGGTCATGTGACGATCCATAGCGTGGTCGGCAAGGGCACCACCGTCAGCTTGTTCCTGCCGCGTTTTGTCGGTGAAATCATCGCGAACCAGACGGCTGATCCGACATTGCTGCCCCTGGCCGTTGCGGGCGAGACGGTGTTGATTGTCGAGGACGACCCGGCTGTGAGAGTACTGGTCAGCGCCGTGCTCAAGGAGTTGGGTTATGGCTTTGTCGAAGCGGGCGACGCTACCACAGCGGTACCGATCATTGAGTCCGATCAGCGTATTGACCTGCTGATCAGCGACGTCGGTTTGCCAGGGATGAACGGGCGCCAGTTGGCAGAGATCGGTCGGCAGCTGCGACCGGAGCTCAAAGTGCTGTTCATTACCGGTTATGCCGAGCATGCGGCGGTGAGAGGAGGTTTTCTTGATCCGGGCATGCAGCTGATCACCAAGCCGTTTACCTTTGATTTGTTGACAGCGAAGGTCCGGGAAATGATCAGAGGGTAAAACGGGGCCTGCCAGATCAGGCCCCGCGCCTTCCAATGCGCTTAATCGATTCGATCAAAGACCTCTCTTTTCATGGCGGCGTCCAACACTTGGGGCGGATGCCCGCCTTCGATCAGTTCGAATGTACCGTCCGGCTTTATATCAATACCTGAAGCAGTGACGATTACCGTTGACTGGGGTTGCCTGTTGATAATGTCCAGCAGCGGCTGTTGATCTGCGATGGTTTGCTTCAGAGAGCTTGCCAGCCCCTGCGCGCTACGCGCGTTGTCACCGCCGACGAAGATCACTTTGCCGCCATTGGCCAACGATGCATCCAATTGCTTCAACAGCGGCAGCATTGACGGGTCGGCTACGCCACCTTGCAGATGTATCAACGTACGTTTGTGATAGATCCCGTCCTTCAAATCGCTCAGCACTGCCAAGGCGGTGCAATCACTGATCCCTCGTGTGTACAACGTCGAGGTGGCATCCAGGGTGTGTGCTGATTCGGTGACCGGCACGTATATCCGCTCCGACACCGCTGGCGTGGTACTGCCCGGCAGCTGGCCGGTGTTCGGCGTGGACGTATCAAGACGGGTTTCGTACAACTGCTTGGTCGATTGTTCATCCACGCTCGCCTTGCTGGCCCAGCCTTCGTCATGGGTACTGACCCTGAATTCGAGCTTGTCACCGCTGGTACTGTAGGTCCGATAAGGGGTCGCCGGTTTTTTCTGGGTAAACAGTGCTTGCAGGCCATCACTCATGGATTTTTCGGTAGGAAATGTGACGAGACCCAGGTTTGGATCATAAAAAAAGAACTGTTTGCCTTCGCCGTCAAATTTTACGCCCGCCATCATCGAGTGGCCGGGGGAGTCGATCATCAGGGTGGTGGACGTTTCGGCGCGGCTCAGCTCGCCGATCAATTCATGATGTGATATCTGCCGCACGTTGTTGCCAGCATGGAACGTTGTCGGCGTAGTGACCTGTTTTTGTACGTCTTGCAGCGTTTTGGCAAACGTTATGGACGCTGGATGAGTAGGCTTCGCGGCCGCGAGGAACATATTTTCAATCAGCGTCTGAGCTTTACCCTGCTCAAGCGCAGAGGCCATGATTTTTGCCAGTGCAGCACATTGGCCTTGCGACAGCGAACTGACCTGACTGAGGTAAAACCGCTGCGGATTAGGGATGAAGTTCCCTCCCGTCGCCTCGATGATCGACTGAGCCTGCTTGACGCCACTGAACGCATGCTGCACGGCGAGGCGCTCCTGCTGTCGGACCAGGGCGCCAATCTGCGCCGCACTCAGTCCATCGGTGCTTGCCAATTTCATGACCTGCTCAGCGTTCAACTTGGAAGAAAAGCCCTTAACGGAAAAAGGGTCGCCACGGGTGTAGCCGCTGTTGTATTCAGCACTCGAAGTCCCGCTCTTGAACCTCTCTTTGAGCGCCTGGAATTCTTTCCGGATCCGTTTGGATTGCTCGGACAGCGGTACTGCGGCGCCTTGCCAGTTTTCCAGGAGCTCGTCACTGCTCCGTAGCGAAGGCGTAAAGTCATCCAGTGCCGCCCCAAAGGGTTGCCCCGAGATGGGGTCGTAGCCGTACCACTTGCCGTTGTGCAAAACGGCGGTACTCTCGGCAACTGCCCCATTAATCTTGTAAGTGCCCGTCGCCGCAGCGTCGAAATTGCGACTGGCCTTGAACACGTCATAGTGCCCCGCAGCGCCGCGGGCCTGATTCAACGCCGCCTTGACACGGGTTAAACCTGAGCGGCCCGCGGCCGCCACTGCATCTTCGACACCCGGTATCGGGCTTAACGCCCCAATTGCGCCGCGCCCGACAATTCGCCCCACACTCCAGGCCTTGGCTGTCGTGGAGCCTGCGGCATTCAGCACGCGCCCTGCCTGCCCAGCGGCGGACGCGCCCGCGAGAGCAAAGCCAAGCGTGTCGAAGAACAGGTCCTGAATACCTCCGTCTACATTGCCACGGCTGAAGTTGACAATGGCCGAGCGAAGCGGGATCAGGTTCAGCAGAAATTCACGAATCTTTCTAATCGGCGGCACTTCACCTTCAAACGTCGTCAAGCCTCTGCTTTCCCTGACAATCTTCTCGGACACCTGATCGTACATATTGTCCCGAACCAGTTGCGCGATACGAAAGGTCCGGCTGCTGTTGTATGTCTGGGGTACTGCATCCGTGGGCGCTCGCTGGGCAAAGCGTTGCTCGTCTTCGGCTTCGGTCGACACTTTTTCTATATAACGTCGATCTGCCGGAATGTCGGCGTAAGCCTTTACCTTGATCTTGTCATCATCGAGCGGCCTGGGGTGCAATTCGTACCGATATTGGAAGGCGCGATGACCAACCACGAAATCACTTTCAAGATCGGGCCGGCGAGTGATCTTGTGTTGATTGGGATTGACTTCGTAAATGTGCACTTGGCCTTCGTACTCGGCACGGACCAGCAGAGGTTTCAGCTCGTCCGGCTGGCCGCGCCGCCAATACGGTGGGGATGTTGATTGATGATGGATCAGTTCCTCACGATAGACCTCGACCTTGCCATATTCGAGGAACTTACGGTCCTCCAAGGGCAGGTTGGTCAGCAGATGCACAAGGGCGAAAAACTGGCTTATTTGCAGTTGGACCAAATGCGCCTGGACCTTCTCTTCGAACTGTTGGTTGAAGTTGGGCAGCGTCATGGTTTTCGCTTGATTGACGATGTTGGCTATCGGCACGCCTGAATCATTCGACTGCCACCGGGTAGCCACGTATCGAGGGGCGGTGGCGGCTCGGAATGAGTTTCTGGGAGGGATTACTAGAGTTGTATCGAGCAGCCTGCCCTCAATAACCAGGTCCACAATCGAATAGGGGCCAGGCAGATCGTTGTTGCGCGGCACTTGATAAATGCATTTTTTTTCGTAGTCGGTACCTTCACCAAAGTGTTCCTTTAGCCAATCCAGTGCGATCTGTTTACGACTCGGGATGTCGGCACGCTGGATAGCCGAAGCAGTGGTCAGCTCGCTTACGTGCTCATCGAAGGCCGCACGTATGCGCGAGAGTTCCTGGCTGGAGTAATTGTCAGAGGGGCTGGCAGAAATAATCCCCCTGCAGACGGCCCAGTCAATGATTGCGAGGTCCTGGGCATGCTGGGCAACCCTTTGATCCACTCGCGTGACCGGCTCAATATTGTCAAAGGCCATGACCTGGGCGTAGGTCATTGTCGCTACGCTGCCAGGCGCCTGAGCTTCGATACGCGCGACTGCCGTACACAGGCTGACCCAGCTATGGGAGCCGATCACCATCCCTGGCGGCATATCCCGGACCAGAAACTGTGGAGCCTTGCGGGCCAGTAACAGATGAGCCGCAGTGGGCGCCATGGCTTCGCTGGCACGATTGAGGGTCTTGAGATGCTCAGTCAATCCAGCAACGACCGTTGACGGCGATTTGCCCCAGGAGCGGCTATCGTTCAGTTCGAATCCGGCCACCCGGTTGCGCGGTGGCGGTTGCACGGCCCCCAGGACGCTCTCTCGGTCGAGCGAGGCTTGCAGCCCCGCCAGGAGCCAATCGTTATCGCTGCCGGGCGTGGAAACTGCGCCCGCCTTGGAACGCAGCCCACGCCCGAACTCTTGGGCGGCCGGCGAGTTGAGCAAGGCGTTAATGACGCGCGCTGGATCGCCGGCCTCGGCGCTGCTCAATTGCAACTTCGATGTCAGCAAGCCAAACAGCCCACCCTCATCGGGCAGCTCCAGTGTTTGCACGGGGTGGTAGTAGGCCCCAAGCAACTGTTCATGAGACAACGGTTGCGACCAGGACAACGCTCCGCCGTAATTACCAAACGGTTGCGTGGGGAGTGCGGGGCGCTGTGCGTAACTCACCAGGTTACGCAGTTCGCCGAGGCTGGTTGGCAGGTTCCAGCCATGGTCTTGAATAAACCGCTTGAGACTCACCATTTCCCCAGCTTCAAGAGTGTTCAACTGCGCGTAAGCAGAGCCCGGCTCGACCTTCATGAGGCAGATCTGGAGGAGATTGGCGATACGCTCGTTGGACTGTTGAGCCAACTGCTCCTTCGTCATTCCCGGAGGGTTCAGGCGTACCTGTTCCTTGTATAACGCAAGTTGTTCTCTGAGGCCCGCATACACCGCCTGCGTAAAATGCTCTTTGTTTTTACTGTCTGGGGCGATAACCGCTGTGGAGCTTACGCGTTCAGCTTGGGCCTGCAAGGATGTGCCAACCGGAGTCTCAACGGTGCGCTTGGCACGCGAAGCGATGGCGTTTTCCGATGCAGGCATCGCTTGCGGCTGGGCGACGGGCGCAGGCGCGGTCTCTGGCTGGCGTGGCGGGACCGTGAAACGTGCAGCAGGGGGATAATTGGCGATAACCATTCAAGTTTCCTTCGTCAGTTAAGCGCATCGAGCCTTCAGAAGCTGAAGGCACAAATGTCTGAACTGAGTGAAGGGAACTAAGGCCGTGATTCCGCTACCTGTCGCGAGAAAGCATGACCGGGTGTATCAGAAGAAATACATCACGCCAGTAAGCGCTGGATGTGTTCGTGTAGGGTATCCAGGTCAAACGGCTTGGCCAGGATCGGTGCGTTGCGCGTAATCGGGCTGTTGCAGTCGAGAATTTCCTGCGGGTAACCGCTGATAAAGATGACCTTCAATTCCGGGCGCAACCTGATCGCCGGCTCGGCGATCTGCACCCCGGAAATCCCGCCGGGCAGACGATAGTCAGTCACCATCAGGTCCAGGTGTGGTTTGCTCGCAAGGATCTCGAACGCCTGCTCCCCATCGATCGCCTTCAACACTCGATAGCCGAGGCCGGCCAGATATTCGCCCAGCACGAACATAATCGATTCGTCGTCTTCGACGATCAGTACAACATCTTGTGCATCTTCACTCATGGGAAGCCTTTGTCCGGTCAATTGCTGCTGTTACGACCATGGGGTCACGCAGAAGGTTGCGTCGAGGTGACGATTGATTTCATGCCGACGCCTCGAGGGGCAGGCACACCCGGAACAGGGCGCCCTCGCCTATCTGGCTCTCGACCTCGATGGTGCCGCCATGGGCCGCAACGATCTGCTCGGAAATAAACAAGCCCAGGCCCAGGCCCGCCGCGACATGGCTGGCCGAGACGCGCTCGAATTGCTGGAAAATCCGCTTCTGGTTGTCGGCACTGATGCCGATGCCTCGGTCACGTACTTCCACCCGCGCTTCGCCGTGCTCGCTGTACACGCGCACATCCACCGGGCTTTTGGCCCCGTAGCGCAACGCGTTGGTCAGCAGGTTGCTGACCACCTGCTCGATGCGGAACTCATCCCACAGGCCCTCGACCGGCGCCTCGGCGACCAGGTGCATCGAGGAGTTGGCCGCCGCCACTTGTGGGGCGAAGTTCTCGACCAGATTGCGCACCAGTTGCGTCAGGTCAAACCGTGCCGGGCGGATCGACAGCTTGCCGGTGCGGATACGCGACACGTCGAGCATGTCTTCGATCAGGCGGATCAAGCTCTGGATCTGGCGCTCATCGCGGTCGACCATGGCGTGCATCTTGTCCAGGGTGAACGCCGCGGCGTTGTCCCGGGCCAGGTGCATCTTGCGCAGCTGGGTTTCGAGGATCAGCCCGTTGAGGGGCGTGCGCACTTCGTGGGCGACAATCGACATGAAGTCGTCACGCATGCGCACGGCCTGCTCCAGCTCGGCCTGGGTGGCCTGCAAGCGCGTGAGCAGCAGCTCCTGCTCACGGCGGCTGCGTTCCAGGGCTTCGACCTGCTGCTTCATCGCCTTGCTCTGGCGATACAGGTCGACGAACACATTGACCTTGCTCTTGACCGCGTGAATATCCAGCGGCTTGTGCAGGAAGTCGACGGCCCCGCTTTCATAGCCCTTGAACGCGTAGTTCAGCTCGCGCCCGGCAGCGCTGACAAACACGATAGGGATGTTTTTGGTCTTTTCGGTGCCGCGCATCAACTCGGCGAGCTCGAAGCCATTCATGCCGGGCATCTGGACATCGAGGATCGCCATGGCGAACTCGTGTTCCAGTAACAGCGACAAGGCCTCGTCGGCGCTCAATGCCTTGTAGACCTGGCGATCCTCGCGCTTGATCAGCGCTTCAAGGGCCAACAGGTTTTCCGGCAGATCGTCGACGATCAGCAATTTGGCCTGGACAGTACTTAACATGGGGAATATTCCAGGGAAGCCAGCAATGAACCGATGCGGCTCAAAGTAAGAATGTGGTCAGGTGCGTGCAGCGCCAGGGCCGCCAGGGGCATCACGGCAATGCGTGCCTCCTTGGGGTCCTGCACGATGGTGGTACCACCCGATTGCTTGACGTGGGCCAGGCCGCGCGCGCCATCCTGGTTGGCGCCGGTCAGCAGGATCGCCAGCAGGCCGGCGCCATAGGCATCGGCGGCCGAGGCGAACAGGTAGTCGATGGCCGGGCGGGAATGATGCACGCGGTCTTCCTGGCTCAGGGACAGGCTGCGGTCGTTTTCTACCGACAGGTGATAACCAGGCCCGGCAAAAAACAACGTACCGGCCTCGATCAATTCCTTGTCCCGTGCTTCGCGCACCGGGATGCGCAGGCGTCGGGCAAAGACCTCGGCCAACTGGCTGCGGCGCTCGTCCGGCAGGTGCAGTACGGCAATGATCGGCAAGCCAAAGCCTGCGGGCAGCT
Source organism: Pseudomonas sp. AF03-9 (assembly GCF_020515815.1). Taxonomy (NCBI): domain Bacteria; kingdom Pseudomonadati; phylum Pseudomonadota; class Gammaproteobacteria; order Pseudomonadales; family Pseudomonadaceae; genus Pseudomonas; species Pseudomonas sp. AF03-9. The sequence continues at coordinate 41,776 of NZ_JAHPJF010000016.1, forward strand.
CAGCAAAAATACCCAGCAACGCCTCGACGCCGCCGGCGGAAGCGCCGACAACGATGGCTTCAATCCCGTGAATCGGGTTGGCTGCTGCGTCATTCATGATTTTCGGTAGATCCGTTCTTGCTTGACCAGCGGTTCGAATTGCTTGCTGTAGGCGGAGAAATCCAGGGTTTCTTTGCTGCCCAGCACCAGGAAGCCGCGATGGCACAGCGACTCATGGAATAATCCAAACGCACGATCCTGCAATTTTTTATTGAAATAAATCAATACGTTACGACACGAAATTAATTGAGTTTCCGAGAATACGCTATCGGTTGCCAAGCTGTGGTCGGCGAAGGTCACGTTCTCGCGCAATGTCTTGTCGAAGATCGCGTAATCGTAAGCCGCGGTGTAGTAGTCGGCAAATGAACGTTGCCCACCGGCCTGCTGATAATTGGCGGTGTAGGCCCGCACGTTTTCCAGGGAGAAGATCCCCTGCTTGGCTTTGTCCAGGGACGCCGGGTTGATGTCCGTGGCGTAGATGATCGTGCGTTCGAGCAAACCCTCCTCGCGCAGCAGGATGGCCATGGAGTACACCTCCTCCCCCGTGCTGCAGCCGGCGATCCAGATCTTGATCGACGGGTAGGTCTTGAGCAGCGGCACGACTTCCTGGCGGATCGCCAGAAAGTGCGAGGGGTCGCGAAACATCTCGCTCACCGGGATCGTCAGGAATTGCAGCAACTGCATGAACGCGGCCGGGTCGTGCAGCACTCGCTCCTGCAAGGCGGAGATCGTCGCGCAGTCGAATTGGCGCAGGGCGTGGGCCACACGGCGTTTTACCGACGCACCGGAGTAGTCGCGAAAGTCGTAGCTGTACTTGAGGTAAATCGCCTCGATCAGCAGGCGCAGCTCAATATCGCTGCTTTTTTCCAAAAAACTTCGCTCCACTTAAATGCGTTCCATCTTCGGTAGCCAGACGCGGATCAATGAGAACAGGCGGTCCAGATCAATCGGCTTGGCCAGGTAGTCATTGGAACCCGCCGCGAGGCAACGCTCCTGATCGTCCTTCATGGCCTTGGCCGTTACGGCAATGATCGGCAGCTTTTTCCAGCGCGGGTCCTGGCGGATCAGGGCCGTGGCCTCGTAACCGTCCATCTCCGGCATCATCACGTCCATCAGCACCAGGTCGATGTCCTCGACTTCATTGAGTTTGTCGATGGCTTCGTAGCCGTTACGCCCGATCACCACCACCGCGCCTTTGTGCTCCAGGGCGCTGGTCAGGGCGAAGATGTTGCGCACATCGTCATCCACCAGCAGGATTTTGCGCCCCTCGAAGACCTTGTCGCGACTGCGGGCGGTCTTGAGCATCTTCTGACGGTCATGGGACAACTGGGATTCGACTTTGTGCAGAAAGAGTGTGACTTCGTCGAGCAGGCGCTCCGGCGAGCGGGCGCCCTTGATGATGATCGAGCGCGAATACTTGCGCAGTTCGGCCTCTTCATCGCGGGTCAGGTTGCGCCCGGTATAGACAATGACCGGCGGGAACGAGCAGATGTCCTCGGTGGCCATGCGCTTGAGCAGTTCGTTGCCAAGCATGTCCGGCAGCTTGAGGTCGATGATCATGCAGTCGTAGACGTTGGTGCGCAGCAGGTCGAGGGCGGCCTGGGCGTAGCCGACGTCGGTGATCTCGATGTCATCGTCGCCGATCAGGCGGGCAATGCTGTCACGTTGCAGGTCATCGTCCTCCACCAGCAGCACGCGCTTGACCTTCTGGGTCAACTTGGCTTCCAGGCGCGCAAACACGTCCTTGAGCTCTTCGCGGGTGGTGGGTTTGACCGCGTAGCCGATGGCCCCCATGTGCATGGCGGCTTCGACGCGGTCTTCCACGGAAATCACGTGCACCGGGATGTGGCGTGTGTTGGCGTGTTCCTTGAGGCGTTGCAGCACGGTGAGCCCGGAATGGTCCGGCAGGCGCATGTCCAGCAGGATTGCGTCGGGCAGATACTCTTCGGCGAGGTTGTAGCCCTCGTCCGCACCATGGGCCACCAGGCACTGATAACCGAGCTCGTGGGCCAGATCGAACAGGATGCGCGCAAAGTTCGGCTCGTCTTCCACCACCAAGATGCAGCGTGTGGCGAACGGTGCTTTGTCACGGTCGTCGGCGAAGCGTGGGATCAATGTGGCATCGGCCACCGGCAGCGGCGAGACCTTCACCGGCGCCGGCGCCGGTGCCGGCACTACCACGACTTGGCGCGGAGCTTCGATGGGGGCGGCGTCTTCCCCGCGCTCCACATATTGCTCCGGCAGCACCAGGGTGAACACGCTGCCCTCGCCCGGCACGCTGGTGACGCTGATGTAGCCGCCGAGCAGGGTCGCCAGGTCGCGGGAAATCGACAGGCCCAGCCCGGTGCCGCCGTAACGGCGGTTGGTGGTGCCGTCGGCCTGGCGGAAGGCTTCGAAGATGCTTTCCTGTTGGTCCGGCGCAATCCCGATCCCCGAATCGCGCACGGTAAAGGCGATGCCCTCTCCTGGCACGCCGGACACCGACAGGCTCACCTCGCCCTGTTCGGTGAACTTGACCGCGTTGGATAGCAGGTTCTTGAGGATCTGTTCCAGACGCTGGCGGTCGGTGAACAGCATCGCGGGGGCATCGTCCTGTATATCGACCTGGAAGCCCAGCTTGCGGTCCGCCGCCAGGGGCTCGAACATGCCGCGCAGGCCGTCGACCAGGCGGGCGACGCTGGAAGTCTCCGGACGCACTTCCAGTTTGCCGGCCTCGACCTTGGAAATATCAAGGATGTCGTTGATCAGGTTGAGCAGGTCATTGCCGGCGGAATAGATCGATTCGGCGAACTTGACCTGCTCGGCGCTGAGGTTTTCCTGCGGGTTTTCCGCGAGCAGTTTGGCCAGGATCAACGAGCTGTTCAGCGGTGTGCGCAGCTCGTGGGACATATTGGCGAGGAATTCGGACTTGTACTTGCTCGAGCGCGTCAACTCGTCGGCGCGGTCTTCCAGTTCGAGTTGAGCCTGGCTCAACTCGGCGTTCTTGCGATCCAACGCATCGCGCTGGTCTGCAAGCACCTGGGTCTGCTCGGCCAGTTGCTCGTTGGTCTGTTCCAGCTCGGCCTGCTGGATTTCCAGGTGGGTCTGGGACTCCTTGAGGATGCGCGACTGTTCTTCGAGCTCTTCGTTGGCGGTCTTGAGCTCTTCCTGCTGCACTTGCAGCTCTTCGTTGAGTTGCTGGGTCTCGGCCAGCACTTCCTGCAAACGTTGGCGATAACGTGCGGCTTCGATGGACGTACCGATGTTGCCGGCGATCAGTTCCAGCAGCTCGACGTCACGTTCTTCCAGCGGGCGCAGGAAACCCAGCTCGACCACGCCATTGACACGGTCGTCGTCGCTGGTGGGCATGACCAGAACGCTACGGGTCGGGCCTTCGCCCAGGCCGGAGCTGACCTTGAAGTAATCCACCGGCACATCATCCAAGCGAATCAGGCGATCAAGCTGGGCAGCTTGCCCAACGATGCCTTCGTCGCTGTAGATCGCCTGTTCCAGTTGCTCCTGCTCGCGGGAAAAACCATAGGTGGCCACACGCTTGAGGCCGCCGTGTTCTTCGCGGACATACAGCGCGGCGACAACCGAGCCCATGTATTGGGCAAAAAATTGCAGGATATTGCGGCCCAGCATGTTCAGCGTCAGTTGGCCGAGCACTTGCTCTGCCAGCTCGGTCTGGCCGTTACGCAGCCAGGCTTGCTGCTCCAGACGCCGTGCGATCTTCTGTTGAGACGCGAGGTTTGCGGCGTAACTGGTTGACAAGGAAAGTAAATTCTTCCTGCCAACGTAGGCTAGAAACCCGCTCAAGCCGAGTACGAACGCCAGGTACAGCGTGACGCTGATCACCGTGGCGCGGGTGACTTGTTCGTTGCGCGAGAGCCGGAACTGCTGCTCCATTGCCACCGCGTCGTCGTATTCCTTGCGGATCTCATCGGTCAGGCGCTTGCCCCGACCGGCCTTGACCGCGCTGCGGTAGTCACCGGAGTGGCGCTGCATATCAATCATCGATTGAGCGTAATTGTTCCACTCGCTTTGCAGGGCTTCGAGGCGCTTGAGGCGGTCGAGTTGCTGCGGGTTGTCCGCCACCAGTTCCTGCAAGTTGCGCAAGTCGGCAATGATGCGCGGCTTGGCGACCTCATAGGGGTCGAGGAAGTGCTCGTCACCCGTGATCAAGAAACCGCGCATGCCGGTTTCCAGGTCAACCGTGAGTTTTGACGATTCATTGAGGTTGTTGATCACCCGATCGGTGTGTTCAACCCACTGGATTACCGACAAGAGATAGGTAATCAAGCACACGAAAAACACCGCACTGAGCACGCCCACACCCAATGGCAGTGCCACATTTCGGCTCAGGAGAGTACGGAAGCTCTTTTCATCGACAGACGTCGCGGGAGTCATAGGCATGCCTTGGCCGAGTGGGGAAAAACCGGGAGTTTGCCCCAAAGGTGGGCGAGAGGCCATGTTTGCCCGTCGTTTTTACTCGAATGCCTTACCACGCGCTTACGGGTAGCCACACAGTCTTAAACGAAATTTCGGTCCTCTTGCAGGAACGCTCACCTCATTTCGGGCAACCCATGGCATGCCGAACCGATAAAAGTGTGCCTCGCCGGCACCTCTCCTCCCTTCGCAGGTACGCCCAAATGATAATAGGCTTGCTCCCGTACGGAATTTCCAGCGCTTACGACAGTTTCTATTGCGCGCCCGTCACCGTGACCGAAGGGCAAGATCCCCCGGACGCCGATGCGTTGCCCAACGCTCAGCATTCACAACCTGTCACTCCTCCCCCCTTGGTAGCGCTCGCCAATTCGGCGAGGAACACGGTTAACCCCCATCCACTGGGCGACTTGAGTGGCGCTCTGTCCTGGCCAATACCGTTGAGTAACGACGAGCAGGCGCGCCTGACAGCGTTCGCTCAACGTCATACCCATCACCTTGGAACCCAACCATCGGTTGCGAGCACACCGGGGGGGATATTGGAGTTCCTGCGCTATCAGCTACCGCTCTCGCCGCAGACCTTGAACAGTCCGGCCAAGCTGCTGGACGCTCTGCTCAACAGCCCAGCAGCCAAATTGATGGGAAAGGCGCTGCGGGAACATATGCAAGGCATTGCAACAGAACGCAGCGATACCGATTACCTGCTCGCCGCCATCAACCTTCAGCTAGACCCGGACCTAGCCACAGCGCTTGACCGGAACACAGTGGCCGGTTTCGACCTGGCGGCCCAAGCGCATATCGGTCAGCCTGCGTCGCTGGTGGTTGAGCGCTTGCAACAGCATCTGGTCGCTCAAGGCCGGTCCAGCCTCGCCACGGCGGCGGCCGATGCCCATCTGCTACTGGCGAGCCGAGCGCCTGCATTCTTGATCAAAGACATTCCCAGCAACATCACCTACGGCAGCCCGGCCTGGCTCAACCTGGACGTTGCAGCGACAACCGTTGACGCCCAGACGCCCGGAAAGGTCCCCAACATGACCTTTCTCCAAGTTATGCAAGCAGCCGAATTGGCCGCGCAGTCCAATCCAGCCGTTACCGAAAGTGCACAAAAAGCCGCCCTGTTGAACTGGGGCAACGCCCACGGCGTGGTGGCCAGGAAAGCCGATCACCTCTACACCCCTGAAGATATGAAGACATTGTTCGATACGTTCAATGCCCGTATTGCGCAGATGCTTGGCGCCACAGAAACCTTGGATAAAGCGTTGCCATCGCGCAGGGAAATGGCACTGGCGGAGCTGAGCAGGCGCTTCCCCGGCAAAGAAGCGTTATTCGAAGTCAAAGCCATCAAGGTGCTGCAACGTTACTTTCCCGATAACGGATCACCTGCGAGAGAAACCGTTATTTTAGCCGGCGAGCACTCGATGCTTGATGTCGCCATGATGAGCCTGAAGAACAAAAACCTGGTTTTTCGCTCGAAGGACAGCCGGCTTCCGATGGCCGAGCTGAACGCCAATAAACGGTTCAGGGTCCTCGACGCGTTTGAAGCCGAATTTGCCAAGGGGATCGAAGACAAGAAAAAAGCCGTCGGCACCAGCATCCAGCACCTGATAGCTCAACTCCCTCTGGAAGACCGACAGAACTTCGAATATGGCGAAGTCCGGTTCTTTCAAAACAAGGCCTACCAGTTAGGCACCGATTTTTTTGATCAAACCCCACTTCCAACCGACAAGGCGCTGATGGTCAGCGTCAAGCGCAATGGCAAGACCACCGCGTACTCAATCGACTTTGACAAAGGCAGCATCACCCATGCCTTGCCTTGGCAGGCAGAGGTCCGCGAGACGCGAGATGGCAGTAGAGTCAGCAAAACCGAAACGTTCGGCGATACCCTCTTGGCCCGCGCAGCGCCAAGGTCGTTGGAGGCTATCCCGGACAGCTTTGCTTCGCCGCGTACCCAGGCGATTGCCGACACGTTTGTCAAACATTTTGATCTAGACAGTCAAGACATCAAAGACCACGCCAAAGGCTCTACCACCGAAGACCTGCGCAATAGGAAGATTGCCAGCATCGTCGATGTCATGCTGGACGTGATCCCCTTTCGCTCGGCTATTGTCAACTTTCAAAAGGGCAATTTCGGCGATGGTGCGTTTGATCTGGCCTTGGATATTTTCGGTTTTCTCACCGCTGGTGCAGGCACAGTCGGCAAGGCCGTCAAGATTGGCAATTCGACACTCTCTACGGCGACCAAAGCCTACAAGGTCAGCAAAGTCATCGGTGCGGCCGCAATCAGCACGTTGAACCCCCTCAGTGGCGCGGGTGACTTGGCGCTGGGCACCGCCCGGCTCGCCAGCAACGGTCTCAAGCGAATTGGCGCCAGAATGCTGCAAGGCATCAATGAGCTGCGGGGGGCAACCGGCAGCTATGACGTGCTCAAAGCCGCCAGCAAACACCACACCTTGGCGGCATATGGCACCCTCCCTGTCGACGGCCAAAGCGTAGCAACCGGCGCCGTGCTCAAGGATGGCAAGTGGCATGCCTTTGATGTCGACAACATGCAGCCTTATGGGGGGGCCTTGCAGGGCTTTGTGCCGACTGCCGTTGCGCAGGACGGTGCAGTCAAGGCGCTTGATAGTCATCTGCTCAATTGGTTGGCCACGGTGGTTGCCCCGAACCCACCCACCCAGGATCTTCCATTGGTATTTCAGAGGGTCGTCAGCCAGGCGAAGGCGATCGATGAGGTGTCTTATTTGCGTGGATACACTTCAGGCAGGCCGGACGACATCCCAGGGTATTTTCCATCCATGAACCTGGAGCAACTCAAAGAGTTGGCTGTCGACAGTCATCGAACGCCTGAGCAGGTGGGAACTTTGTTCAGGGCCTTAGAAAAGAAACGCATCGAAATCAGCCTGAGTAACTCGAAGATATTCAGTGACGAAATACGCGCGGCGGGTGGAACGTTGATCCCCATGCCCCAAGGCTTTTATTTGAGCCAGGCAGACGTCCTCTCCGAGGGCGAATGCGCCGTGCTCGCCAATGCAATGGCGCTGGCGATTGAAAATAACAAGTCAGAGATATTGATCGGGAATTTCTTTACCTCGATTGCCGATCTGAACAATCCCAAATCGATCAAATTTCGCCAGGACCTGACCCGTTTCCAAGGCATCCTGGAAAACCGCGTTCATGGTCTGCAAACACCAACGCAGGCGGGCCATCAGACGATCATTGACGATTTGGCCAATGCAGCGGCACCCACACAGCTGCTGATTCGCGATCGTGGCCATGTAGTACTGGCCGGTATGAGTATGCAGAACAACACAAAGCAATGGTTTTACTACGACCCCAACTTCGGCCTGGTCAAGTTCCCGACTGAAGAGGCAATGAGGAAGGGCCTGGACAGCGCGCTGAGCAGCGGCCGCTCGAATGTGCTGATGCAGCCTTATGGCGCAGACAGAGCCCGCCCTGAGTACAAATATGCCGAGTTCAACGAGTTGGAGTTGATGCAGAGTACGGGCAGTATCACCAGCCTGCATGGCTTGTTTAACACGGCGATATGACGGGCGGGACATTCGTTGGGGATACCGGCACAATGCCGTGCCTGTTTCGGGAACTTGCCGGGCTTGATACGACTCACTAGAGAATCGTCTGTCAACTGACCAAGACCGGCACCTTCACTTTTCAGGAATTTTCACTATGCCCCCGCTCGCCTCCACCATCCTTGTAGTCGAAGATGACGCCATCGTGCGCATGCTGATCGTCGACGTGCTCGAAGAACTGGAGTTCAGTGTGCTTGAGGCCGCGGATGCCGAAGAAGCGCTGGCGTTGGTCAACAATCTGGATCAACCGATCGACCTGATGATGACCGACGTTGGCCTGCCAGACATGGACGGCAAGCAACTGGCGGCCAAGGTACGTGAGCTACGCCCCGCGCTGCCGATCCTGTTTGCCAGCGGCTATGCGGAAAACATTGATGTACCGCCTGGCATGCAGGTGATCGGCAAGCCGTTCTCCATCGACCAGTTACGTGACAAGGTCCAGTCGATCCTGCGCACCGCCTGACGCCAACGCCGTACGAGTGCCGCCTGCCCGGGCGGCATTTTTGCATGGGCCGGTCAGGGATTAACGTGACGTTGGGCCAATAAAATTGGAAACTCGGCGCTCTGATTCCCCGCCCTCTAAATAAGCTCTCTGGAAGGACGCAACAACATGATTGGAAAACCGACGCGCCTGCTGTTGGCGAGCCTCTCGATACTCATGAGTACCGGCGCCCTGGCCGACTTCACCGCCAGCCCCGCCGAAGCCCGCGCCATTGCCAAGGAAGCCTATCTGTACGGCTACCCGGTGGTGGCGATGTACAAGACGCTCTACACCCAGGCCGTTGATAAAGGCGGTGCCAACTTCAAGGCGCCGTTCAATCGCATCGCCAATTCCGCCCAGGTGCTCACCCCCAAGGACTCCGCCGTCGCCTCCCCCAACGTGGACACGCCCTACTCCTTCGTCTGGATGGACCTGCGCAAGGAACCCCAGGTACTGACCCTGCCCAAGATCGACGACAACCGTTACTACTCGGTGCAGTTGATCGACCTGTATACGCAGAACTTCGCCTACCTGGGTACCCGCAGCACAGGCAACAATGGCGGCCACTACATGGTCGCAGGCCCAGGCTGGAAAGGTCAGCAGCCGGTGGACATCGACCGCGTGCTCTACAGCGAAAGCAACATTGCCTACGCCCTGTACCGCACGCAGCTGTTCGATGAAAAAGACCTGGGCAAGGTCAAGCAGATCCAGGGCGGCTACAAAGTACAGCCCCTGAGCAGCTACGTGAAACAGCCGGCCCCGGCCGCCGCGCCCAGGATCGAATGGCCCAAGCCCATGGCCACCATGACCGAAGGCCCGCAGCTGTTCCGCTACCTGAACTTCATGCTGGCGTTTGCTGCGCCCCAGGACAGCGAAAAAGACCTGTTGGCCCGCTTCGCCAAGATCGGCATCGCCGCAGGTGCGCCATTCAAGGTCAACCAGTTGAGCGCAGAACAGCGTAAAGCCCTTGAGGACGGAATCAGCGATGCCCGGGCCGAGTTCGCCGCCTTCAAGAAGGACAAGCTCGACACCAACCAGGTGACCAGGGCCGATCTCTACGGTAGCCGCGACCGCCTCAAGAACAATTACCTCTACCGCTACGCCGGCGCCGACCAAGGGCTTTTCGGCAGTTCCAGCGATGAAATCGCGCACCTGAAGTACGTCCTCGACAGTGACGGCAAACCGGCCAACGGCGCGCGCCACAGCTACACCGTACACTTCGCCAAGGACCAACTGCCGCCGACCGATGCGTTCTGGTCGCTGACCATGTACGACGCCAAGACCAAGCAGCTGGTGCCCAACCACAAGAAACGCTACGTGATCAATTCACGCATGTTGGCAGACCTCAAGCCTGACGCCGATGGCGGCGTGACGCTGGCGTTGCAGCACCACGAGCCGCCGAAAGCCGAGCAAAGCAACTGGCTGCCCGCCCCGACCGGGCCGTTCTACGCAGTGCTGCGCATATATCTGCCCAAGCCCGAGGTAGGGAGCGGCCAGTGGAAACTGCCGCCGCTGACACCGCTCAAGTAACACCCTGCTGTTTATGGAGTTGTACTGCATATGACTTGCTGGAATGTCCTCGGCCTCACCCCGGACGCCGATAGCCGCGCAATCAAGCGTCAATACGCGGCGTTACTGAAAAAGACCCGTCCGGATGACGACCCCGAGGGCTTCCAGCGCTTGCGCGAAGCCTACGAAGCGGCGTCGGCGTGGAGTGCGCAAGCGTACGACGAGGCCCCCGAGGTGCTGGTCGAGGAAACGGGCATCAGCCTCGACCAGCGCTATCAAGCCGCGATGGCCGACGGCACGCTGCTGCTCTTCGAAATTCACCTGTTGCAACGCAGTGTCGATGGCGAACTCGACGCCGCCGACACCCGGTGGGCGTTCGAAACGTTCAATTGGATGACGGCCTGGCAGCGCCTGGAACTGCCCGTTGCATTGATGCAAACCCTGGAATACCAACAACGCACCGCATTGCAAAAACCTCTGTACGAGGCCCTTGAGCAACAACACGACGGGGCATTCCTAGCCGCCTATGCCGCACGGAACGAGCGTACGTGGGTGAGCAAATACCCCCACGCCGACTGGTTCAACGAATGGCTGGCCAGGCTGCTGGCAAACAACCGTTATTGGTCGAGCGCGGTGTTTGACGCGGTCTGCGTCGGCCAGGGCTGGCACGGTGGCGCGGACCACAGCTGCCCTGCCGATGAGTGGGCGTTGCTGCTGCGCCGCCAGCAGGCACCGCTGTTCCTGGCCCAGCAGCGTGCACTGGCCGAACAGCCGCCCTACAGCCCCCAGCAACGCGCCGCCCGCTTGCTGTTGGCACCGATGACACTCGGTCAGCGTCGCGCATTTGCCCAGCGCTTGGATGAAGACGACTGGCAGGCTTGCCAGGCACTCAGCGCGGACATCTACGCCGAACACGTCGCCGTGGCCGAAGCGATGCCCGGTGGCACCGTGTATTTCTGGCAAGGTTGGGACAAGAGCCTGGACACCTGGCCATGGTTGGTGGCGCTGCTGTTGGCGTGTGTGGTCGGCACCTTCGGGCAGGCCGACACCTTGCACGGCAACGTCGTCCCGACTGTCGGCCTAGGGCTGTTGTGGTCGCTGGCCTTTGCAATAGGCGCGGGTGTGGCATGGCAGGTCTGGCGGCCGCTGGCGCATCAATATCGCTTGCAGGACGAGCGCCTGAGCCAGCGCCTGCCGCGCTGGCTCAGCCCCACTCACCTGCCCTTGCTGCCGCTTCGTGATCTGCTGCCCGGTGGGGTGCTCGTCGCCGTCCTCGGTTACTGGTTCGGCCCCCTCGCCAGCCTGACCCTGGTGCTGGCACTGGCGTTGATCGGTGCAGTCAAGCGGCCGTTCATGAACCAACACACGCCGTGGTCCGTGCGCAACCCGCGCAAGACCAACCTCGCTATTGCGCTGTGCGTCGTCGGCGGCATCGCGCTGTACGGCGGCTTGAAGGTGCTCGACAACCACTACTTGGTCACTCGCAATCAAGGCCTGCAACAGTGGACCGAGCGTTTGTGCAGCCGCATGCCGCGCACCGCCGAACACTGCCAGGCCCCTGCGACGCAGGAGCAGTGGTATGGCCAGGAGGCTGCACAATGAATTCCAATTGGTTTATTGCCCTCGGCATTGCGCTGGTCATGGGCCTGTTTGGCCTCGCCGGTGCCGCCAGGCAAGTGCAACTGGTGGGGTTGTGGTGGGACCAACGCGATGGCGCCGACACGGCAATGGCCAGCGCGCTGGCACCGCTCATCGATTGCGTCAACCGCGTCGACCGCGATACGCGGCTGGTGTACTACCGCCGCGCCAACCCGAACCTCAGCGATGGGCAGTCAACACTGTACCCCGCCGGCTATCCGCACAACCGCAGCGAATTCGGCGATACCACCGAGCCCGAGGCGCGGGTGATCCAGAAAGATGTCTGCGGTGAAAACATCGCGCTCAAACTCAAGAGCCAGCAACCCGGTAGCCGCTTGATCGGCGTAGCCGAGCGGTTCGTGCCGAGCCTGAATGCCATCACCGGGTTGATCTACGCGTCCAAGTCGTCCCAGCCACAGTCGGCGGCCTACGAACGCTTGTTCAACGACAACATGTTGGCGCTGCTCAGGAAGAACATGCTCAAAGAAGGCGCGGCCTACACGTCGATCTCCGCCGAGCTGCGCCGCGCGCTGGAACGCGAGGAACAGCGCTTGCGACCCGCGCAACTGACCCTGCTAAAAGCTCGTTTCGGCGAAGACCTGCACTGGCACGTGCTCAATTACATGATCACAGCGCGCCAGGCAATCAACCAGGTCGACCAGGGCATGCGCAACGCCAGCCTCACGCCCCAAGCGCTGGCGACGCTGGCGGCCGCCGTGCAGGTGGCTGGCGAGAACACTGAACGCTTCGCCAAAGGTGTCCCGCGCACCGCCCGCGACGAGGACGCGGCCTACCTCTGGTACAGCGTCAAACCGAGCGTCGACGCCTACCTTGAGGCGATGCATGCGTTGCTCAACGATTGGCTTGATCACGCGTCGCCGCAGCAACTGAGCGACGACTATTATGTCGTCGCCCGCCGCTATGACAGCCTGCTCAGCTACTACAATCGCCAGGCGCGCAACACGTTCTAGGGTCTTTTCAGCTTTAGATAAGACTGATGCAGGTCTGATGCCCAGCCATCGATCACACTCTTGACGTCATCGGCCTTCATTACCTGCGCGTCGTTGGCCAGCGGCTTGCCGGTGCCTTTGCGCACCACTTGGGCAAGCACCTTGCCGCTGGCCCCGTCGAGAAACTGTGCCTCAGTGCCCAACGTGGTTTCCTGGTCACGGATACCCGCGCCGGTACTCACCGCCGCCACGGCCAGCGCCACCGGAATGTACTCGTAAGGCTTGAGCGCTTCGGTCTTGCTGCTGACGGCGGTTATCGCTGCGCGTACCACGACCACCCCGGGGCCTGGGGCCTTGGCCAGCGGCAGGGATTTCTCCAGTTCACGCTTGAGCGCCTGGTTGTAGTAGGCGTTGATGCCATTGAGGGTGCTGTCGGGAATTTTTGCGCTGGCTTGGGGCTTGGGGTAGAACTGGGTCGGCTCGATAAACACCGCGTGGTAGCGGCTCAGGTCGAGCTTGGGATCGACCCAGCGCATCACTTCGGCGCCCGACGGCGACTTGGCCTCCTTGAGCTGGCTGTAGTCGGAAAGAAACCCGGAATATTCATCCGGTTGCGTGATTTTGCTGGCGCAGCCTGCCATTGCGATGGAGGCAACGCACAGCGCGCTGAGCATTAGTCTTGGTTTCATCACGGCACTCCTTGGCGATCATCACTGAAACATCGAGCTGTAGGTATAGCCAACTCTGGAGAAATAGCCGGCTCAGCTGCGTTCACGTGGAATCAGGCCCTGTAACTGCGAGGCCAGGAAATTCGCATCAAAGCCAAAGGTGTCCGGGTCTTTGAGGCCGTTGGTTTTCTTCCATAACCAGTCGTTTTTATCCGCCGGCAACACCAGCGAGACACTGCCGTGACGCGCGGCCGTCAGGCCCATTACCGCCACCGAGATCAAGCCGCCCGCACCCATGACATCCGGTACAAACTCCACGGTCTTGCCGGTGATCTGCACGTTCAACTTCTCGGTCTTGAAGGTCGAGGTCTCCACCGGGACGCTCGGGCCGCTCGCCACATAAGCTTCTCGGTGGACTTCAAGCAACCCGACTGTCTTGACCGGCTCCAGCCACTGCTCAATCTGCCCGAACAACTCGCCTAGCTTTTGCGCCCAACGGGCCGACTGCACATCAAATTGCTGTTTTTTGTGCGCTTCGGTGTTGGCGTAATGACGAAGCATCTCGCCCAGTTGCTGTACATCGTCCATTGCGGAACTCCTTGGGTGAGCCAGGTCGCGAGGGCTGATCATGGCAGATGCCGTCACACACCGTACGATTAAAGCCCGGGGCCATTGCGGTGCAGTGCGATAAAAGCGCAGGTCCCGCGATAAATAGCGGATCAGCGCCGCCAATGGCCTTGTTTTCATAGCAAACAAACTGATCCGCATTAATGAGCTTTTACTGAGGCTGTTTTGTTTTTGTCACTCTTCCTACAGTGCCCGCCACTTGGAACCGTGGGAGGACTGAGCATGAGCACAGCAACAATCGGACAGGCCTATAACTATAAAGTCGTCCGTCAATTCGTCATTGCCACCATCGCCTGGGGTGTTGTCGGCATGGCCATGGGCGTGTGGATCGCTTCGCAGCTGGTCTGGCCGCAAATGAACCTTGATCTGCCCTGGACCACCTTTGGCCGCCTGCGGCCCTTGCACACCAGCCTGGTGATTTTTGGCTTCGCCGGCAGCGCACAGTTTGCCGCCAGCTATTACGCGGTGCAGCGCACTTGCCAGGTGCGGCTGTTTTCCGACCGCTTGGCCGCGTTTACCTTTTGGGGTTGGCAGTCGGTCATCGTGATCATGCTGGTCAGCCTGCCGCTGGGCTACACCACCACCAAGGAGTACGCCGAAATCGAGTTCTCCGGTGCGGTGTGGATGGCGGTGGTGTGGGTAGCCTACGCGGTGGTGTTTTTCACCACCGTGGTACGGCGCAAAACCCGGCATATCTACGTGGGCAACTGGTTTTTCGGCGCGTTTATCCTGGTGATCGCCATGTTGCACGTGGTCAATCACCTGGCGATCCCGGTGGATTGGTTCAAGTCCTACCCGGTGTATTCCGGGGCGACCGATGCGATGGTGCAGTGGTGGTACGGACATAACGCCGTAGGGTTTTTCCTGACGACGGGCTTCCTCGGGATGATGTACTACTTCGTGCCGAAACAAGTCGGGCGGCCGGTGTATTCCTATCGCCTGTCCATCGTGCACTTCTGGGCATTGATCACCCTGTATATCTGGGCAGGGCCCCACCATTTGCACTACACCGCGCTGCCGGACTGGGCGCAGTCACTGGGCATGGCAATGTCGCTGATCCTGCTGGCGCCGAGTTGGGGCGGGATGATCAACGGCATGATGACCTTGTCCGGCGGTTGGCATCAGTTGCGCACCGACCCGATCCTGCGCTTTTTGGTGTTGTCGCTGGCGTTCTACGGCATGTCCACGTTCGAGGGCCCGATGATGGCGATCAAGACCGTCAACGCCCTGTCCCACTACACCGACTGGACCATCGGCCACGTGCACGCCGGCGCGCTCGGTTGGGTGGCGATGATCACGTTCGGCTCGCTGTACCACATGGTCCCCAAGGTGTTCGGCCGCGAACGGATGCACAGTGTGCCGCTGATCAACCTGCACTTCTGGCTGGCGACCATCGGCACGGTGCTGTACATCGCCTCGATGTGGGTCAACGGTATTACCCAGGGCCTGATGTGGCGGGCGGGGAACGATGATGGCACCCTCACCTACTCGTTTGTCGAAGCCTTGCAGGCCAGCCATCCGGGGTTTGTCGTACGTTTCGCCGGTGGCGTGTTTTTCCTGGCGGGCATGCTGCTGATGGCCTACAACACCTGGCGAACTGTGCGCAGCGCCGACGTGCGCATGGCCCAGCTAGATGCGCGAATCGCCTGATGTGGGGCTGGTTGCTGTTGATGTGCCTGTATGGCGCCGTGGAGTACTGCTTGCGCGGGCAATCCGAGCAGAGTCTGGATGACGCCAGCCTGCTCCCCTTCGCCGACGATCCCGAGGTGGCACAACGGGTGGAGCAGGCCACCGGCAAACAGGTCAACGCGGTTGCACCGGAACATGCCAAACCGGGCTGGATCAACCTCGACATGTGAAACTGCACCGGCGATTTGGTGGACAACTGCGTATGACTAATCCGTGGTCGATGGGTAAGGTGGGCCGACTACCCCTGTCAGGAGCATCGCATGCGCACCATCGGCCTTATCGGCGGCATGAGCTGGGAGTCCAGCGCCGAATACTACCGCCTCATCAACCAGCAGGTGCGTGAGCAACTGGGCCCGCTGCGCTCGGCGCAACTGTTGATTTACAGCGTGGATTTCGGCCCGGTGGCGCAGGCACAACACGCCGGGCGTTGGGACGACGCCGCGCTGATCCTCGAAGAGGCTGCGCGGCGCCTGCAAGCCGGCGGGGCCGACTGCGTCGTGCTGTGTACCAACACCATGCATCTGGTGGCGCCGCGTATCGAGGCGGCAGTGTCGATTCCGTTTCTGCACATCGCCGATGCGGCGGGGTTGGCCGCTGTTGCAGCAGGCACCTTGACCGTGGGTTTGCTGGGCACGGCGTTCACCATGGAACAGGACTTTCTCAAGTCACGCCTGGCCGACCACGGTTTGAGCGTGCTGGTGCCCGACGCGGACGAGCGCCAAGCGGTGCACCGGATCATTTACGAGGAGTTGTGTGTCGGCGTGATCAGCGAAGCCTCGCGCCAGGTCTACCAACGGGTGATCGAGTCCCTGGCCGCGCGCGGCGCCCAGGCGATCATTCTCGGATGTACGGAAATCGGCCTGCTGATCAAGCCGCAGCACAGCAAGTTGCCGCTGTTGGACACCACCGAGCTGCATGCGCAGGCTGCGGTAGCGTTCGCGTTGCAGGACTAGGCGGATTGGCGCAGGCGCGCCATGCTCACGGTGTCGACGAACGCGCCGTCACGCACGGCGTAATCGCGCATGCGCCCTTCCACCTCGAAACCGAACTTGCGGTACAACTGCTGCGCGGCTTCGTTGTCGGCGTACACCGTCAGCTCTACCCGGCGCAGGTTCATCCAGTTGTCGGCCACGTCCAGCGCGGCCGCCAGCAGGCGCGAGCCCACGCCCTTGCCCTGCCAGGCCGGGGCCACACCCATGCCGAACGATCCGACATGGCTGCGGCGCACACGCAGCTGTTGTTCCAGGCCGAGTTGGCCGATCACTTCCCCGCCATGCACCGCCACCAGCTGTAGGCGCCGCTCGTTGTCCATTTCCAGCTTGTTGCGCCACGCCTCAATCGATTGGAAAGGCATTTGCAGCACCTGACGGCACACGGCCGGTTCGTTATAGAGCGCGGCGACGCCCTCCAGGTGGGCCTCGGTAAAACGCTGGATGACGATATGGGGTTCAGGCGTGTGCATTGTGTTTCATCCTTTGAAAGACAAGTGGCCGCCCAGTGTAGAGGCCACGCCCGCCCGCTGGCTAGGGTGCCGGCTGAGTCGTCCACAACGACGGCCAATCGCCATAAGCCACGCCGGTGCAGCGCGGCATCACATGAAACTCGCTGAGCTGGAACGCCTTGCCGTCAAACACCCAGACGCCACCGCCACCGCAGTCTCCGATCCCACGCTGCTTGTAGAAGTAACTGAGGGTGCCGGTGCTTTCGTCGTAGCCGACCGAGCCTTGCAGTTCCGCCGCGTCCAGCGGCAATGGCTGCAGTTTCAACTGAGTTTGTTTGTAGGGCGCTTGTCGTTCACGGCGGCTGACATCGAACTCGCAGTTGTAGGCTGCGCAGTCATAACGCGTGACAGTCATCGCTTCCTTCTCTGACAGCGCGCCCACGTTGGCTTCGGCTTCACCCTCCTCCGGCGTGACCGCCTGCAATGCGGCGGCGACCAGCCCGGCTTGTTCTGTCGCGCTCAGCGGTGGCGCGGTTTCGAACCGACGCAGCACGGGGGGCGGCAAGCGCGGCGGCACTTCACTCGCGGCCCCCTTGCCCGGCCGTGCGAGTGCGGTGACGTTATCCACCCGCCCTTGTACCGCATCCATCAACAGCAACGCTGCACTCAGCCCGCTCAGCGATACGTGGGCCTCGTCTTCACCCGGCAACTGCAAGCGCTGGCCATTGCGCAAACGCTGCAACAGACGCCGCGCCGCGGCCTCTTCGATCACGCCGTAGGACTGCATGTCGGGATCGCCGCCCTGATCGTCCAGCTCGACGTGCAAGTCGCGGGTCAGGTCCGGCCCCAGCGGCTGACCGTCCAGCCGCAGGGTGGAAAGGTCCACGGCCTGGCCGCGATGGTCAAAGCGCAAACGCAGATAGCCTTCAGGCCCGGCCTGATGCCAGAGATGCAAAGTCAGCGAGCTGTAGTCCTCTTCGTCGACGCCGCTGGGCGCGCTGAGGGCGTGGCAATTGCGCAGGTTGTCGCAACCGATGACCCACTGCTTGATTTCCCGTAGCAATGGCACGGTTTCCACAGGCGGTTGAGCCAAGGCTTGAGGGGTGATGGCGGCCAGCAACAGGGCCGGAAGTAAGCGGCGCAGCATGGGGACTCTCCGTGTCGAAAAAGGCGCGGATTGTCCCATGTCTGGGGCGTTGCGTCAGCGTCGAGCGGCAGTGCGCCACACCCGCGCAATATCCGCGGCCCGTTCGCGCAACAACCGTGGTGCCTCGCTGCACGCCTGTTCCAGGCTCATCGGACCGGACGGCAAGGCGAACGCGGCATCGACACCGTGGGCATACATTTGCGCATAACCGTCGCCAAGGGTGCCCGCGATGACGATCACCGGCACATTGTGCCGCTGGGCGATACGCGCCACGCCAAACGGAGTTTTGCCGCGCAGGGTCTGGGCGTCGAAGCGGCCTTCGCCGGTGATCACCAGGTCGGCACCGCGTACGGCGGTGTCGAGGCCGACCAGGTCGGCGACGACTTCCACACCGGCGCGAAACTGTGCGCCGAGGAAAGCTTTGGCGGCGAAACCGAGGCCACCGGCCGCACCACTGCCGGGTTCGTCGCGTACGTCTTTGCGCAGGACTTGGGCGCAGTGGTCGGCGTAGTGACTGAGGGCGGCATCCAGTTGTTGCACTTGCGTGGGATCGGCACCTTTTTGCGGGCCAAAGATGGTCGAGGCGCCATGAGGGCCACACAGTGGGTTATTGACGTCGGCAGCGATTTCAAAGCGCACCTCGGCCAGGCGTGGGTCAAGCCGCTCGAGATTGATCCGCGCCAGGCGCGACAAGGCCAGGCCACCCGGTGGCAACGGCTGGTCCTGGGCGTCGAACAACTGCATGCCAAGCGCCTGCATCGCGCCGGCGCCACCGTCATTGGTGGCGCTGCCGCCAATCGCCAGGATGATGCGCTGTGCACCCAGGTCGAGTGCGGCGCGAATCAGTTCGCCGGTGCCGAATGTGGTGCTGCAACAGGCGTCGCGCTGCCCCGGTGGTACCCGTTGCAGGCCGCTGGCTTCGGCCATTTCGATGATCGCTGTGTGGCTGTCGGCCAGCCAGCCCCAACGCGCGTCAACCGTACCGCGCAGTGGTCCCTGCACTGTTTGGCTGCGCAGTTCGCCGTTACAGGCGGCGAGTACCGATTCCACCGTACCTTCACCCCCATCCGCCATTGGGCACTGGAGCAACTGCGCATCCGGCCAGACGTCGGCCAAGCCTTGGGCAATAGCCTGGGCGACGCCTTCGGCACTCAGGCTGTCCTTGAACGAGTCGGGGGCGATGATGATCTTCATGGGCTTTCTCCGGTTTTTATAACGCCCATGCTGCCAGTTGGCAGCGCCGATGACGCCGGTCCGATGCACAAGTGCGGCTGGGCTTTGTTGTTCATTCCGACAAAGCCTGGGGCAACAGCTGAACACCGAGGTAGAGCGCGAGCATGCCGTCCAGGGTCAGTGGGTCGACGCCACTGAGTTCGGCGATGCGCTCCATGCGGTAACGCAAACTGTTGCGATGGATGCCCAGGGCATCGGCGCAGGCTTGGCTCTGGCCGTCGTGCTCGCACCAACTGCGCAGGGTTGCCTGCAATTGGCCGTTGGCGTCCTTGGCCAGCACCTTGCGCAGGGGGTTGAGCAACTCGTCGAGGGCATCATCGTTGCGGTGGCGCCAGAGCATGACCGGCAGGCGAAAGCGGTTGAGGGTCAGCAGCCGTGTGTGCGGCAGGACATCGCGGCCATAGGCGAGCAAATCGCCGACACGGCGGTAGCAACGGCGCAGCCCGGGCAAACCGTCGGCTTGCCCGCCGACGGCGACGCGCAGGATGTTCCAGCCCTGGCCTTCGAGCTTTTCCAGCAACCGTGGGTTATCCACCGGCAGGGCTGCCGGGCGGCACCAGAGCAGGGAAAACTGCGCCGAGCTGACACACCAGCTGTCGGGGTAGCGCGAGGTCAGCCAGGCATTCAAGGCTTCTGCCGATTGGCCCGGGCCCAGTTCAAACAGGTACGGCGTGCGTGCCAGTTGCGGTTTGAGCCCCAGTTGCTGGGCTTCGTCCACCAGACGGGGGGAGTCGCCGGTTTCGGCCAGCAGCAACGCCAGCAGATCGTCGCAACGCTGGCGCCGCCATTGTTGCTCGGCCTGCTGATGGCGATGGCTGACCAGCATTTCAGCGGTCATGCGCACCAGCTCGGCGTAAGTGCGCAAGCCTTCCGGTTCGCCGGTGATGCCGAGTACGCCGATCAGGCGCTGGTCATGCAGCAGCGGCAGGTTGATCCCCGGCTGCACGCCCTTGAGGTGCTTGGCGGTCTGCCCATCGATTTCCACCACACGCCCATTGGCCAGCACCAGTTGCGCGCCTTCATGACGAGTATTGATGCGCTCCGGCTCGCCGCTGCCGAGAATCAGCCCCTGACTGTCCATGACGTTGACGTTGTAGGGCAGGATGGCCATGGTGCGATCGACAATATCCTGCGCCAAGTCATGATCCAGCTCGAACATGGGGCTATTTTCCTGAAAAAGCGGGTTGTTCACCGGCACAGCGCAAAGGGAGGTTCACTGTGCGCGAGCACAAAGACAGTACCCCGTCACGTCACCGAGACTGTTTAGGCGATCAACGTTACCCTCGCATCGCGAAAAATCATAATAAAGAGAGACTGCCATGTCACAGAGCGCCACTGCCGCACTGGCTACCGATGACGATAAAAACGCCATCTACAAGCGCATCACCCTGCGCCTGATCCCCTTCATTTTCATCTGCTATCTGTTCAATTACCTCGACCGGGTAAACGTTGGCTTTGCCAAGTTGCAGATGCTCGATGCCTTGAAGTTCAGCGAAACCGTGTACGGCCTGGGTGCCGGGATCTTCTTTATCGGTTACGTGCTGTGCGGCGTGCCGAGCAACCTGGCACTGACCAGGTTCGGGCCGCGGCGCTGGATTGCGCTGATGATGATCGTGTGGGGCACCTTGTCTACGTGCCTGCTGTTCGTCACCACGCCGACGCACTTCTATACCCTGCGTCTGTTTACCGGGGCTGCCGAGGCCGGGTTCTTTCCGGGGGTTGTGCTGTATCTCTCGCAGTGGTTCCCCACGTTCCGACGTGGGCGGATCATGGCGCTGTTCATGTCGGCGATTCCGGTCTCGGGCTTGCTGGGCAGCCCGTTCTCCGGCTGGATCCTCAATCACTTCGCCGCCGGCCAGGGTGGCCTCGCCGGCTGGCAATGGATGTTCCTGCTGCAAGGCATCCCGACCGTGATCCTTGGTGGCCTGGCTTACTTCCTGCTCAGTGACAGTTTCGCCAACGCCAAGTGGCTCAAGCCCCACGAGCGTGCGGTACTGGAGGCCGATCAGGCGACTGACCTGGCCAATAAGCCCAAGACCACCACCGACTCCCTCGCCGAAGTGTTCAAGAACCCGGCGATCTGGGCGTTTGGCCTGATTTATTTCTGCATTCAGAGCGGTGTCTACGCGATCAACTTCTGGCTGCCGTCGATCATCAAGAACCTGGGCTTCAGCGATAACCTGGTAATCGGCTGGCTCAGTGCAATCCCGTATCTGTTGGCGGCGGTCTTCATGCTGCTGGTGGGGCGCTCCGCCGACTTGCGCAAGGAGCGTCGTTGGCACCTGGTGGTGCCGATGTTGATGGGGGCGATAGGTCTGGTGATTGCGGTGAACTTTGCCACGACGCCAGCCATTGCGATTCTTGGCCTGACCATCGCAACGATGGGCGCCCTCACTGGCCTGCCGATGTTCTGGCCAGTACCGACCGCCATGCTCAGCGCAGGCGCGGCGGCAGGTGGCTTGGCGTTGATCAACTCCATGGGACAGATGGCCGGGTTCCTCAGCCCCTATATCGTCGGCTTTGTGAAGGATGCCACCGGGTCGACGGACATGGCGTTGTACCTGCTGGCGGCGGTGATTGTGGCCGGTAGCGTGCTGGCCCTGCGCATGACCCGCAGCCTCAAGGTTTAACGCGGCCCATGTAGGAGATGGCGTGTGTGGGAGTGGGCTTGCTCGCTCCTACACACGCCATCTCCCAAAGGCCTATTGCGCAGTTACAACAGGCCGCCGCCGTCGATGTCGATGACACTGCCGGTGATGTAGCCGTTTTCCATGGCCAGCACGTAACCTGCCGCCACTTCTTCCGCCTGCCCTACCCGACCAACCGGCAACGCGCTGCCCGCCTTGGCGAACATCGCCAGTCGCTGCTCTTCGGCCAAGCCTGCATACGCGGGCGTATCAATCACCCCCGGGCTGATCACATTGACCCGACGCGGCGCCAGCTCCTTGGCCAATTGTTTGCCCAGTGCCTCGGTCGCGGCATTGATGCCGATCTTGATGAACTGCCCCGGCACCACTTTGCGGCCCAACTGCCCGGACGTCAGGCTGATGCTGCCGTGCGCGTCAAGGAATGGCAGCGCCAGTTGGATCGCACGCAACGAGCCCCAGAGTTTGACGTTGAAGTTGTCCTGGGCCTCGTGCAGATCGGTGTCTGTCAGGGCCTTGGCGCGTACGTTCGGTCCCGAGGTGTAGACCAGGTGATCAAAATGCCCGACGTTTTCGAACAGGCGCTGTAGGGAGGCTGCGTCGGTGACATCCACCGGCTCGCTGCGCAGGCCGTGTTCGGCGCTCGACGTCAGGCGGCGGCCAGCCAATACCACGTGGGCGCCTCGGGCGGCGGCAGCCTTGGCCACGGCCGCGCCTATACCGCTGCTGCCACCAATGACGATCACGGTTTTGCCGTTCAGGGGAGAAGTCATGAAGAACTGTCCTGGTTGAGAAAGTGAGCGTTCATCTTCTCAGCTTGGTAATCGGCGAAAAATCCCGGTAAAACGACAAGATCTTTAAAGGATTTTTATAAATGAGCTCGATCCTTGATCTGGAAGTCTTCGTGCGCACCGCCGACACCGGCAGCCTTTCGGCGGCTGCGCGAGGCCTGAACCTGACGCCTGCGGCCGCGAGCATCGCCCTCAAGCGCCTGGAGACGCGCCTGGGTTTTCGTCTGCTGGCCCGTTCTACACGCAGCATGCGCCTGACCGAAGAAGGCCGGCGCTACCTCGACAGCGTGCGCGTGGCGCTGGCCGCCTTGTCGGAGGGCGAGCAGGCGCTGAAGCAGCAAAACCAAGGCCTGAGCGGCCTGCTGCAAGTGGCCGCGCCATCGGACTTCGGGCGTAATGTGGTGCTCGGTTGGCTGGATGAGTTCAAGGCCCAACACCCCAATATCCGCCTGCAACTGATGCTCAACGACAGCAATGCCGACCTGTTCCGCGAAACCATCGACATCGCCCTGCGCTTTGGCGTGCCCCAGGACTCCAGCCTGGTGGCGCTGCCGATCGCCCCCGAGCATTGCCGCGTCGCCGTCGCCAGCCCCGCGTACCTTGCACGCCACGGTACGCCCCAGGCGCCCCTGGAGCTGTCGCAGCACAGCGCGCTGCGGTACATGCGCCAAGGCCAGATCAGCAAGACCTGGCGTTTTCGCCGCGCCAACGAGCTGCAAGACGTCGACGTGAGCGGAGATTTCCTCAGTGATGACGGCGAAATCGTACGCCGCTGGGCATTGGCCGGGCACGGTATTGCCTACAAGGCCAGGCTGGATGTCATCGGCGATATTCGCGCTGGCCGGCTGCTGGCGCTGTTCGACGATTGGCAGGGAGAGCCCGCCCCCTTGAACCTGATGTGCCCACATCGGCTGCAAGTGTCGGAGCGGGTGAAGGTGCTGCATCGATTTCTCCAGGAGCGTTGCCAGGCCTTGCTGAGCACATGAAGAAACGCGTGCGGGGCTTGTTCCAGAGCCTGCGAGTCTGGTATTGCATAACCCACGTTTCACCGCCAGAAAGGAGCTATCCATGATCTACCGCACATTGGGCCAGTCCGGCTTGAAGGTCAGCGCCTTGACCCTGGGCACCATGATGTTTGGCGAGCAGACCAACACCGAGGACTCGCTGCGCATCATCGACAAGGCCTGGGACCAGGGCATCAATTTTATCGACACCGCTGACGTCTATACCGGTGGGCGCTCCGAGGAAATCGTCGGCGAGGCCATCGCCCGTCATCGTGACGATTGGATCGTCGCCTCCAAAGTCGCGATCGGCCCCACCGATGGCCTGCCCAACCGCAGCGGCCTGAGCCGCAAGCGCATCTTCAATGCCCTGGAAGCCAGCCTGACCCGCCTCGATACCGACTACCTGGACATCTATTACCTGCACCGCGAAGACCATGACACGCCGCTGGAAGTGACCATCTCGGCGATCGGCGACCTGATCCGCCAGGGCAAGATCCGTTACTGGGGGCTGTCCAACTACCGTGGCTGGCGCATTGCCGAAGTGATCCGGGTGGCCGAGCGCCTGGGTGTCGACAAGCCGGTGATCAGCCAGCCGCTGTACAACATCGTCAACCGTCAGGCCGAGGTCGAGCAACTCACGGCAGCGGCGGCCTATGGCTTGGGCGTGGTGCCTTACAGCCCACTGGCGCGGGGGGTGCTCAGCGGCAAGTACGCGCCGGATGTCACGCCCGAAGCCGGCAGCCGCGCCGCGCGCCAGGACAAGCGCATCCTCGAAACCGAATGGCGCGTGGAGTCGCTGCGCATCGCCCAGCAGATCCAGCAATACACCCAGGGGCGTGGCGTGGGGATCGTCGAATTTGCGATTGCGTGGGTGTTGAACAACGCCGCGGTGAGCTCGGCGATTGTCGGACCGCGTACCGAAGCACAGTGGGATGCCTACATTGGGGCGCTGGAGGTGAAGGTCACGGCAGCGGATGAGGCGTTTATTGATTCGCTGGTGACGCCGGGGCATTCGTCTACGCCGGGGTTCAATGATGTCGGGCATTTTGTGTCGGGCCGAGTCGCACGGACGTAACCGCACTGTCGTGACCAGGGCGCTTGCTGTGGCGAGCGCCCTTGGGACAGATTGGACGGGCGGGAGATTTTCCTGGAAAACGCCCCAAAACAGCGCACCTCTTTCACGCCAAAAGCACCATAATCCCCTCCTCTCTTGTCTCAATCGGTTTCGCGAGGACTGCGTGTCTAAAGGTGTGGTGTTATCGGTGTTGGCCTCGGTGTTGTTTGGCGTGATGTATTACTTCACATCACTGCTCACGCCATTGAGCGGCCTGGAGATTTTCGGCTGGCGCATGCTGCTGACCGTGCCGTGCATGACGGTGTTCATGATCATCAGCGGCGAATGGCGACGGGTGTGGGAATTGCTGCAGATGCTTGCACACAAGCCGCGGCTGATCGGTGGTGTGCTGCTGTCTTCGGCGTTGCTGGGCGTGCAGTTGTGGCTGTTCATGTGGGCGCCGCTCAATGGGCGCAGCCTGGATGTATCGGTGGGGTATTTCCTGTTGCCGCTGACCATGGTGCTGACCGGACGCCTGGTGTACGGCGAGCGCTTGTCGCGCCTGCAGCAGATCGCAGTGCTTTTTGCCGGGCTCGGGGTATTGAACGAGCTGTATCAGGCCGGTGGTTTTTCCTGGGCGACCTTGGTGGTGATCATCGGTTACCCCGTCTATTTCATCGTGCGCAAGTACCTGACCACCGACCACTTGGGCGGGCTGTGGCTGGATATGGCGTTGATGCTGCCCGTGGCATCGTGGTTCGTGCAGCACGGCGAGCAAGGTTTTGCGGTGATGGACAGCCACCCCAAGTTGTATGGGTTGATTCCCATGCTCGGGGTCATCAGTGCATCAGCGCTGGTGAGTTACATCATTGCCAGCCGCTTGCTGGCATTCAGTTTGTTCGGGCTGCTCAGTTATGTGGAACCGGTGCTACTGCTGGGCGTGGCGCTGATCCTGGGTGAAGGGATCAAGGGCGGCGAATGGCTGACCTATATCCCCATCTGGCTGGCGGTGATGGTGCTGGTGTACGAGGGCTTCAAGCATCTGGTACGCCAGCGCAAGGCATGAATGACAGGCCTGAAAAAACCCGGTGAATACCGGGTTTTTTATTTTTCGAGGACGTCAGTCGGTGGCCAACACTCCACGACGCACCTGATCCCGCTCAATCGACTCGAACAATGCCTTGAAGTTGCCTTCGCCGAATCCATCGTCGCCCTTGCGCTGGATGAACTCGAAGAACACCGGGCCCATCAGGGTTTCCGAGAAGATCTGCAGCAGTAGGCGCTTGTCGCCTTCGATGGACGAACCGTCCAGCAGAATGCCACGGGCTTGCAGTTGGTCTACCGGCTCGCCGTGGTTCGGCAGGCGGCCTTCGAGCATTTCGTAGTAGGTGTCCGGCGGTGCGGTCATGAAGCGCATGCCGATATTCTTCAGCTTGTCCCAGGTCTTGACCAGGTCGTCGGTGAGGAATGCCACGTGCTGGATGCCCTCGCCGTTGAACTGCATCAGGAACTCTTCGATCTGCCCGGCGCCCTTGGAGGACTCCTCGTTCAGCGGGATGCGGATCATGCCGTCCGGGGCGCTCATGGCCTTGGACGTCAGGCCGGTGTACTCGCCCTTGATGTCGAAGTAGCGCGCTTCGCGGAAATTGAACAGTTTTTCGTAGAAGTTCGCCCAATAGGCCATGCGCCCACGGTAGACGTTGTGGGTCAGGTGGTCGATGACCTTGAGGCCGGCGCCTTGGGGGTTGCGGTCCATGCCATCGAGGAAAACGAAGTCGATGTCGTAGATCGAGCTGCCTTCGCCGAAACGGTCGATCAGATATAGCGGCGCACCGCCGATGCCTTTGATGGCCGGCAGGTTCAGTTCCATCGGGCCGGTCTCGATATGGATCGGCTGCGCGCCCAGCTCAAGGGCGCGGTTATAGGCTTGTTGCGAGTCCTTGACGCGAAACGCCATGCCGCATACCGACGGGCCGTGTTCGGCCGCGAAGTAGGACGCGATGCTGTGGGGTTCGTTGTTGAGGATCAGGTTGATTTCGCCCTGGCGATACAGGTGCACGTTCTTCGAACGGTGGGTCGCCACTTTGCTGAAGCCCATGATCTCGAAGATCGGCTCCAGGACGCCCGGCGTTGGTGATGCGAATTCGATGAATTCAAAGCCCATCAGGCCCATTGGGTTTTCGTATAGATCTGCCATGATTTGGCGCCTCATCATTTCTTGTCATTAACCATCGAGTTATGTGCGAGCAAGGATGAGGTCTGACGGTGGCGCGCAGGAAAGGCCTCGCACACTGCGGGCGAGGAAGTCACCAAAGATGAGGGGGGAGCCGAGTAGCTTCATGGTTACATCAGTCTCTGACGGCCGAGGCTTGTGTGAGCGCAAGTCCATATTCTTGTATGCGTAAATCGATTCTACACAGCGTAACAGTATTTGTCCGTACTCTTATCAAATCCCCATTGCCCTGGGCTGCGCAAGGGGTTTGTTGCACAGGTAGATGCCCAGCAGGATCACTGCACCGCCCAGCAGCATGGGCGACGTCAGTTGCTCGTCGAGCAGTAGTGCGCCGCAGATCACCGCGGTCAGTGGGTTGAGTGCAATAAAGACCCCGGCGCGGGTTGCACCGATGCGGCGGATACCGTCGTACCAGGCGATGTAGGCCAGTGCCGAGCCCAATACGCCGAGGTACAGCAGGCTGAGCCATTGCGGCAGATGGATCGCGGCCACCGCGGCCAGCGTGAGTTTGCCGCTGACGGCCGTGACGGTCGCGAGCATGGCGGTACCCAGCAGGATGGACCACGTTACTGTTTGCAACGGCCCCAGGCTTTGGTTGAGGGTTCGTGAATACAGGGAGTACACGCCCCACCCCACCACGCAGCCGAACACCAGCACGTCGCCCAGCCAGGCCTGGTCGGTGCTGATGAGTAGCTGTGGATTACGGCTGATGATGACCACACCCGCCCCGCCCAGGCACAAGGCAATCCCCAGGCATTTGCCGGCGCCCAAGCGTTCTTTGAACAGCAGCCACGCGGCCAGACCGATAACCGCCGGGTTCAGTGCAACGATCAGGGATGCCCGCGACGCATTGATGTAGTGCAGGCCGTAGAAAAAACACAAGTTGTAGAAAAAAATCCCGAAGAACCCCAGCACGGCCAACTGCATCAGTTGCCCACCGCGTGGCCGCACCAGGCGCACGCGGGTAGCGCCCATGAAGCCCAGCAGCGCGGCGCTGGCCAACATAAACCGCAGGGTCGCCGCCAGCAGCGGGTCGACGCCGGTAGCCAGGTAACGTCCGGCAACGAAAGTGGCGCCCCAGATCATGGTCACGGCGCAAAGCTTCAGGTAGGTCAGGCGGTCAGTCATCAACGGGGCTCTTTACGGTGGATATTGGCGTATCCTCCGGGTAATGACCGATCATCGTAAAATGAGTAAATACTCATGACACTCACGCAACTGGAAATTTTTTCGCGGGTGGCGGAGCTGCACAGCTTCACCAGCGCAGCGCATCGGCTGGGTATCAGCCAATCGGCGGCATCCCATGCCATCAAGGCCCTTGAGCAGGAACTGGGCGTCGAATTGTTTCGGCGGCATCAGGCCCAGATCGAACTCAGCGATATCGGCCAGCAACTGGTCATGCGCGCCCGCACTCTGCTGGGCGTGGCCAATACCCTACAACAGGAAGCTTCCGATGCCCGCGGCATGAAACGTGGCACGTTGCGCATCGGCTCTTTCGGCCCCACTGCGTCCAACCGCTTGCTGCCGCCTATCCTCACGCAGTTTCGCCACGAACATCCGGGGATTGAAGTGCACGTGGATGAAGGGCCGGACCGCCAGGTGCTGCAATGGCTGGACGAGCGGCGGGTCGATGTGGGTTTCGTGGTGCTCGAACAGGAGCGCCTCGATACCTTTGCGTTGTTCAAAGACCAGATGGTCGCCTTGCTGCCGGCGGCACACCCGCTGACTGCGCAGCCTAGCGTGGCGTTGAAGGCGCTGTGCAACGACCCGTTCATACTGACTGAGGCCGGTTCCTTGGAGTTGGTTTCACGGCTATTCAGCACTGCGCGACTGACACCCAAAGTACGCTACCGCTGCGCGCAATTGCTCAGTACGCTGGAGGCGGTCAGTCGCGGTGATGGCCTGAGCGTGGTGGCCGAGGCTTCATTGCCGCCAACGCCGGACCCGCGTTATGTCGTACGCGCCCTGTCCCCACCGGTCGTACGCGAAATCGGCCTGGGGGTGCTGGATCAACGCCAGGCGAGCCCGGCGACCCTGGCGTTCATTCAAATAGCACAACGGATTTATGGGTAGGCGCCTACTGGCCGAACGGCCAGGTACAGCGAGCTTAATTGCGCCGCGCCATCTATCATCGATTTAATCTGAATTGCCATTCGGCGCTTTTCCCACCTTGCTACAGGCCGTTTCTTCCATGCCCCTGACCCTCAACGGCCCGCGAAAACGCGCCACCCGCTCTATGATCACCGTGCTCAGCGGGCTATTACCGATGGTTTTAGGCGTGGTCATTCTGTACTGGCAAGCCGAACGCACCCTACAGCAGAGTACTGCTCAGACCGCCCTTGAAGCGGTGCGTCAATTCGACCTGATGCTCGACAACACCGCCCTCGCCGCCCAGGCCCTGATTCCATTGGCCGGGCAGCCCTGTGATAACGCCGCGCAATTGGCCTTGCGTGAACAAGTCACGCGCCGCCCGTTTGTGCGTGCCACGACGCTGTCCTGGCAGAGAAACATCTATTGCAGCTCACTGTTTGGCGGTGAGTACGCGTCGCCGGTGAACCCGGATGACTACGTTGAGGGCAATCTGTGGTTGATGAACGGCAACCCGGTGACCCCCGATACGGCGCTCCTGGTGTATCGCCTGGTCGATGGCGACAAAGCCGCGTTTGCCTCGATTGACGGCTACCACCTGACCAACGCCCTGCGCCTGATCAGCCGCTACGCGCTGCTGGTCCTGCAAGTGGGGCCCAACTGGCTGGACGCCAGCGGCAAGGTGCATGACAGCGCCGTGCCGGAATTTGCCGTGGCGCATCATCATTTGGCCTCCACGCGCTATCACTACAGCGTCGAGGCCGGCATGCCGTCCGGTGAAGTGTGGCGCTACATGGAAGCCCGCTACCCGGCGTTGTTCAGCCTGCTGGTGTTCTTCGGGATACTGGCCGGCGTCCTCGCGCATTGGCTGCAAAAACGCTCCTGCGCGCCGACCCATGAGCTGCAACGGGCGTTGGGCGCCAACGAGTTCATACCGTATTTCCAACCCGTGGTGCGCGGCGATACCCGTGCGTGGGCCGGTTGTGAAGTGCTGATGCGTTGGCAGCATCCGAAGGAAGGCCTGGTGCGCCCGGACTTGTTCATTCCCCTGGCCGAGCACTCAGGCCTGATCGTGCCGATGACCCGCGCCCTGCTGCGCCAGACCGCCGCGCAGTTGGCACCGCACGCCGAGCGCTTCAGCCCGGGCTTCCATATCGGCGTGAACATCACCGCACGCCATTGCGAAGACCTGGCGCTGGTTGAGGACTGTCGCGAATTCCTCGGCGCCTTCGCGCCTGGCCAGGTCACGCTGGTGCTCGAATTGACCGAACGCGAGCTGATCAAGCCGACCGATACAACCCGACGCTTGTTCGACGCCCTGCATGGATTAGGGGTGATGATCGCCATTGATGACTTCGGTACAGGGCATTCCAGCTTGGGCTACTTGCGCAACTTCAATGTCGACTACTTGAAGATTGATCAAAGCTTTGTCGCCATGATCGGTGCGGATGCGCTCTCGCGGCATATTCTCGACAGCATCATAGAACTGTCCGGCAAGCTCGACCTGGGCATCGTTGCCGAAGGCGTGGAAACAGTCGAGCAATGCGAATACCTGGCGGCACAAGGTGTGGACTTCCTGCAAGGTTACCTGTTCGGGCGGCCGTTACCCTGTGATGAATTCATTAAATCGCTGGGCAGCCATTGAATAGCCGGCCACTAACAAGCTGAAATAATGTTGTTTACACAAAAGACGTGATTTACTCGTGGCGGATTAACTACTACAATTTTTCATGCCTGTGCAGAACTCGCAAAAAGCGCCACTTTCTTTAAGTCACCTTAAAGCCGTTGGCTCATAGCTTTGTCTGCAGTTGTATCCGCCAACTACACTATTGGAGTACAGATTTTGTCCAGACTCGCCGAATTTCGCGCAGCAGAAAAAGCCCTTCAAGAGCAGCTGGCCCAGCTGGAGTCGCTGAAGAACGACGCTGGCCTGAAGAAAGAAATCGAATTCGAAGAAAAGCTTCAAGCGCTGATGAAAAGCTACGGCAAAGGCCTGCGCGACATCATCTCCATCCTTGACCCGAACCCGGGCAAGGCCAGCGCTGCAACCGCCAGCGCCCCGAAACAGCGCCGTGCACGTGTGGTCAAGGTCTACCAGAACCCGCACACCGGCGAACTGATCGAGACCAAAGGCGGCAACCACCGCGGCCTGAAAGCCTGGAAAGAACAGTACGGCGCCGCCACTGTAGATTCCTGGCTTCGCGGCTGATCAACACGCACTAACAAAGAGCCCCGCACTTGCGGGGCTTTTTTTGCTTCAGGGTTCGAAAACGAACTTAACTAACATTTCATATTGTTCAAACGCGTTCGGTGTATCGCGCTCAAAGTTTCAAGCTGTCACGTACCGAACTGACTTCGTCCTTACTGGCGTCGTACGCTTGGGCTTGGCCTGCGTATGAAAAAACATACGCCTTATCCGCATCAATCGCGCCCACCAATGTTTGCGAAATCACGCGCCGGCCATTCTCGGTAATCACACAAGTAGTTTCCAGGGCGTCGAGACGGCTCAAGGTCGTCGTGTGCATCTTACTGCACACGCTTTGATAGCCGCTGCGGGCGAAATCTTTCTGGATGGATTTACGCATTTCCATCAATACGCCCTCAAGATTAACTTTGTGCCCCTCTTCAATCGGTGTGCCGGTCAATTCCATGACCATCAGCGTCAAGCCATTTTCATCATTCTTGATCGCGCGCTGGCGCGACACTGCCTGAGGAGGAACGGGCGCTTCGCCGTCGGGTGTGACTTCCTCGACTTGCCAACCACTGGGCCAATGGATTTGCGGCTCGGTCGCCAATGCAAAGGGGCTGACCAGCAGCAAACACACAGCGCTCAACAACGCTTTACGTAATTCGATCATTGCAAAAAACACCAGAGGGCCAAGCGTTAAAGTTTGAGCCCCGCCCCTGCTGGTCGCAAGGCCTGCGTGGGCTTTTTAATTTGGCGCCGGGGTCGGGGCTTGCGTATCATGGCCCGGCTGCACGGATGCCGGCCGCAAGCCAAGGAACCGCTCCTTATAGGAGTTGCGTTTGCCCCATTTTTTTCTGGAGGGCCCATGAGCCTGCACGAACTGAACACCTTCCCGGGCGTCACCGCCCAACCTGATACCGCGACCGCGAACTTCGTGTTCAATCACACCATGTTGCGGGTCAAAGACATCACCAAGTCGCTGGATTTCTATACGCGCGTCCTTGGTTTCTCGCTGGTTGAGAAGCGTGACTTCCCGGAAGCCGAATTCAGCCTGTACTTCCTGGCCCTGGTGGACAAGTCCCAGATTCCAGCCGACGCGGCTGAGCGCACGCAGTGGATGAAGTCGATCCCGGGCATCCTGGAACTGACCCACAACCACGGCACCGAAAACGACGCCGACTTCGCCTACCACAACGGCAATACCGACCCGCGCGGCTTTGGCCACATTTGCATCTCGGTGCCGGATATTGTTGCCGCCTGCGAACGTTTCGAGGCCCTGGGCTGTGATTTCCAGAAACGCCTGAGCGATGGCCGCATGAAGAGCCTGGCGTTCATCAAGGACCCGGATGCGTACTGGGTCGAAATTATTCAGCCAGCACCGCTGTAAACAAAAAACCCCATGATCACTCATGGGGTTTTTCATTTCAGCCAGGCAACTTACGACGTGCGGATCAAGTGATCAAAAGCACTCAGGGAAGCCTTGGCGCCCTCGCCTACGGCAATCACGATCTGCTTGTACGGCACAGTCGTTACATCACCGGCGGCGAACACCCCTGGCAGTGACGTCTCGCCACGGGCATCGACGATGATCTCGCCACGGGGCGACAGTTCGACAGTGCCTTTGAGCCAGTCGGTGTTGGGCAGCAAACCGATCTGTACGAAAATGCCTTCCAGATCGACCGTCTTGAACTCGCCGCTGTCGCGATCCTTGTAGGCCAGGCCGGTCACTTTCTGGCCATCGCCTTTGACCTCGCTGGTCAGCGCGCTGGTAATCACATCCACGTTGGGCAGGCTGTGCAGCTTGCGTTGCAACACCGCGTCGGCGCGCAGCTTGCTGTCGAATTCCAGCAAGGTTACGTGGCTGACGATACCGGCCAGGTCGATGGCCGCTTCCACGCCAGAGTTACCGCCGCCAATCACCGCTACGCGTTTGCCCTTGAACAGCGGACCATCACAGTGCGGGCAGAAGCACACGCCCTTGGCTTTGTATTCCTGCTCGCCCGGCACACCCATTTCACGCCAACGGGCGCCGGTGGCCAGGATTACGGTCTTGGACTTGAGGGTCGCACCGCTTTCGAAGCGGATTTCGTGCAGTTCACCGGGGTTCTTCGCCGGGATCAGGGCACTGGCGCGCTGCAAGTTCATGATGTCTACGTCGTACTGGCGCACATGCGCCTCAAGGGCACTGGCCAGTTTCGGCCCTTCGGTTTCCTGTACCGAGATAAAGTTCTCGATGGACATGGTGTCCAGCACTTGGCCACCAAACCGCTCGGCGGCGACACCCGTGCGGATGCCTTTACGCGCAGCGTAGATCGCAGCAGACGAACCGGCCGGACCGCCACCCACGACGAGCACATCAAACGCGTCTTTGGCGCTGATCTTCTCGGCGGCTTTTTCGAGGCCGCTGGTATCGAGCTTGGCGAGGATTTCTTCCAGGCCCATGCGGCCCTGACCGAAGTTCACACCGTTGAGGTAAACGCTTGGCACCGCCATGATCTGGCGCTCATCCACTTCTGCCTGGAACAGCGCGCCGTCGATGGCGACGTGGCGGATATTCGGGTTGAGCACGGCCATCAGGTTCAGCGCCTGGACCACATCCGGGCAGTTCTGGCAGGACAGCGAGAAGTACGTCTCGAAGTTGAACTCGCCTTTCAGGGCGCGGATCTGTTCAATCACCTCGACACTGGCCTTCGACGGGTGGCCACCGACTTGCAGCAGGGCCAGCACCAGCGAAGTGAACTCATGGCCCATCGGGATGCCGGCAAAACGCAGGCTGATTTCGGCACCCGGGCGATTGATCGAAAACGATGGTTTGCGCGCATCATTGCCATCGGTTTTCAGGCTGATCAGCGTGGTGAGGCTGGTAACGTCCTGCAACAGGGCCAGCATTTCCTGGGATTTCGCGCCGTCATCGAGGGAGGCGACGATCTCAATCGGCTGGGTGACCCGTTCCAGGTATGACTTCAACTGAGCTTTAAGATTGGCGTCCAACATACGGGCGATTTCCTTTAATTCTGGGTAAAAAAAACGCCCGAGCGAATCTCGCCCGGGCGTTTTTGAGGGCGGTTGCAGCTGACTTAAGGTGCGGATACCCGCCCTGGATACTTCATTGACTTAGATCTTGCCGACCAGGTCCAGGGACGGAGCCAGGGTGGCCTCGCCTTCTTTCCACTTGGCTGGGCACACTTCGCCCGGGTGGGCAGCGACATACTGGGCAGCCTTGATTTTGCGCAACAGCTCGGAAGCGTCACGGCCAACACCGCCGTCGTTCAGCTCAACGATCTTGATCTGACCTTCTGGGTTGATCACGAAAGTACCGCGGTCAGCCAGGCCTGCCTCTTCGATCAGGACGTCGAAGTTGCGGGAGATGGTCAGGGTCGGGTCGCCGATCATGGTGTACTGGATCTTGCCGATGGCTGGCGAGGTGTTGTGCCAGGCAGCGTGGGCAAAGTGGGTGTCGGTGGAAACGCTGTAGATTTCGACGCCCAGTTTCTGGAATTCGGCGTAGTTGTCAGCCAGGTCTTCCAGCTCGGTTGGGCAAACGAAGGTGAAGTCGGCTGGGTAGAAGAACACGACGGACCATTTGCCTTTCAGGTCAGCGTCAGACACATCTACGAAGTTGCCGTTTTTGTATGCGGTAGCTTTGAACGGTTTTACTTGGCTGTTGATGATAGGCATCGTTGACTCTCCGTCAGGGGTTAAGAAGTTGATGAAGTGAATCCTACCCAGTCTCTGGGCCGATGGCTCATTGGCAAACCTGATGCTCGCGATTGGCTTTGTCTATCAGCTAACCGTATTAATAGAAGAAATCTTAAAGCAGCGGCTGCGTTGCCAGGGTCATCCCGAGAAAGGGTGTCGCTTCAACATAGCGCATGGCGGATTTCATGTCGCTCCAGCCGACGTAACTCATCAACGACTTCAAATCCCAGCCGCTGCGATGGGCCCAGGTCGCAAAGCCACGGCGCAATGAGTGGCTGGTGTACGCGTCGGCTGCAATACCCGCACGCTCCAACGCCTGGCGCAACAATGGAATTACGCTGTTGGGGTGCAACCCCTCCTCGCTCAGGTTGCCCCAGCGATCAATCCCGCGAAACACCGGGCCACGCACCAGCACCGAAACGCTGAGCCACTCGCTGTAGGCCTGCACCGGGCATAGGCGCAGCAACGCTGGGGTCTGATAGGTCTTGCCAAGGTTGTCCCGATCACTTTTGCTGCGCGGCAGATACAGGCTGATGCCGGCGCCGGGGGTGGCCTGCACGTGTTCGATCGCCAGGCGGCAGAGTTCATCACTGCGAAAGCCACGCCAGAAGCCCAACAGAATCAGCGCGGTGTCGCGTTTGGCGCGTAACAGCCGTGGTTGATCGTGGTCTTGAGCGGCGGCTTGCGCTTGAGTCGCCAGGGACGCCACCACCTGTTCCAGGTGCTTTAGTTGCAGTGGCTCGGCCTGTTTCTCTTGTGCCGGATGCACAGCACGGATCCCCTTGAGCACCTTGCGAACCACCGGCGCTTTTGTCGGGTCAGGAAAGCCCTGGCTCGTATGCCACTGCGCCAATGCCGAGAGGCGCAGCTTCAAGGTGTTGATCGCCAGCACACCGGCATGCGCGACCAGGTAGCGCGCCACGCTGTCACTGGTGGCTGGCAGGAATCCGCCCCAGCTCACTTCGAAATGCTCGATGGCTGCGCGATAGCTGCGCCGCGTGTTGTCGCGGGTGGCGGCATTTAGATAACGGTCCAGATCGCTCATGGGAAGCCTATTCGTACCGCTTGCGTATGTACGCGCGGCTAAAACGTCGATGACACGGGATAATACGCCAATATCCCATCTGTTAATTGATGAATTTCAACGGGTTTTTATTCGTGATAAGGTATGTATCTACATACTACGTACCACAGTACTAAATCGACGGAGACCCCATGGCGCGCGGCGGCATTAATAAGGCAGTAGTTCAAACGGCACGCTTGGCGATTCTGGCTCGCGGCGAGAACCCCAGCATCGACGCTGTGCGCATCGAGATGGGCAATACCGGTTCGAAAACCACGATTCATCGTTATTTGAAGGAGCTGGACGAAAGCGAAAGCCGCCAGACCATCACCCAGGCCCCTATCGACGATGAGCTGGGCGAACTGGTGGCACGCCTGGCCCAGCGCCTGAAAGAAAAAGCCCAGGAGCCCATCGACCTGGCCCAGGCCCAGTTCGAGCAGCAGAAAACCGCCCTGCTCGCCCAGCTGGAAGCACTGGAAGAGGCCCACAGCCAGCTCAAGCAACAATTCGACATCCAAGCGGCCGCCCTGGCCGAAGAAAGCGCCGCGCTGCAAACCGCCAGTAGCAGCCTGCAGACCGAGCAGACCCGCAATGCCGGCCTGAGCCAGGCGTGTAGCGATTACGAGTTGCGCATTAACGACAAGGACGAGCAGATCCGCTCACTGGAAGACAAACACCTGCACGCGCGCGATGCGTTGGAGCATTACCGCAATGCGGTCAAGGATCAGCGCGAACAGGAACAGCGGCGCCATGAAGGTCAACTGCAACAGGTCCAGGCTGAATTGCGCCAGGCCCAGCAGAGCGCCATGGTGCGCCAGGATGAAATCACTCAACTGCATCGGGACAATGAGCGCCTGTTGATTGAGCAGCGCGTCATAACAAAGGAACTGGCGGCACTGCAGGAGCAAGCGCGCAAAGACCAGGCTCAGCAACTAAAACTGAGCGATCAGGTGAGCGTGATAGAGAGTGAGCGCACCTTGCTTCAGGAGCGCCTGCGCGTTGCCGTGCTGGATAGCCAGTCCCGCCAGGAGGCCCTGACCGGATACCAGCACGCCAATAAGGCCCTGGAACTGGACCTTATCAAGGCCCAGGCGAGTATCGAGGCATTGCGCCTGGCGGCCGCCGTTGCAACGACCCCAGAGGCAACGCCAAACGCCTGATCAGTCCGCCACAGGCGTGCGCATGGTGACGAATTCTTCCGCCGCCGTAGGATGCACGCCGATGGTCTCATCGAAATGCCGCTTGGTCGCGCCGGCCTTGAGCGCGATCGCCAAGCCTTGCACGATCTCGCCGGCATCCGGGCCGACCATATGGCAGCCCAGCACCTTGTCGGTGTCGGCGTCGACCACCAGTTTCATCAAGGTTTTCTCCTGGCACTCGGTCAGGGTCAATTTCATCGGCCGGAAGCGGCTTTCGAAGACTTGCACCTTGTGGCCGTTTTGCTTCGCCTCTTCTTCCGTCAACCCTACGGTGCCAATGTTCGGCAGGCTGAACACTGCCGTCGGAATCATTGCGTAATCCACCGCGCGGTACTGCTCCGTCTTGAACAAGCGCCGTGCGACTGCCATGCCTTCAGCCAAGGCCACCGGCGTCAGTTGCACACGGCCGATCACATCGCCAATAGCCAGGATTGAAGGGGCGGCGGTCTGGTACAGGTCATCCACTTCGACGAAGCCACGCTTGTCGAGTTTGACGCCGGTGTTTTCCAGGCCCAGGTTGTCCAGCATCGGGCGACGACCAGTGGCATAGAACACGCAATCGGCTTCGAGTACGCGCCCGTCTTTCAGGGTGGCCTTTAGGCTGCCATCGGCTTGCTTGTCGATGCGCTCGATGTCGGCATTGAACTGCAGATCCAGGCCGCGCTTGGTCAGTTCTTCTTTCAGGTGCGTACGCACTGCGCCGTCAAAGCCGCGCAAGAACAGGTCGCCGCGATACAGCAGCGAAGTTTTCGCACCCAGACCGTGGAAAATGCCCGCGAATTCAACGGCGATATAACCACCGCCAACGACCAACACGCGCTTGGGCAGCTCTTTGAGGAAGAACGCTTCATTGGAGCCAATGGCATGCTCGCGCCCCGGGATTTCCGGGATCTGCGGCCAGCCGCCCGTGGCGATCAGGATGTGCTTGGCGGTGAAGCGCTCGCCATTTATTTCCACCTGATGCGGATCAATCAGTCGCGCATGCCCTTCATGCAAGGTCACGCCACTGTTGACCAGCAGGTTGCGGTAGATGCCATTGAGGCGATTGATCTCGCGATCTTTATTCGCGATCAGTGTCGCCCAATCAAAATTTGCTTCGCCCAACGACCAGCCAAAACCACTGGCCTGCTCGAAGTCCTCGGAAAAATGCGCGCCGTACACCAACAGTTTTTTCGGCACGCAGCCCACGTTTACGCAGGTGCCACCCAGGTAGCGGCTTTCCGCAACGGCCACTTTGGCGCCAAACCCCGCAGCAAAACGCGCAGCGCGAACACCGCCGGAACCGGCACCAATTACATACAGATCAAAATCGTAGGCCATTTCACTCTCCTCGGCAGGCAATCAGCATACCGACTTACATGGGACTGAAAAACGAAAAAGCCACCCTAAGGTGGCTTTCTCTTGAAACAGGTTTGGCAACCGTGGATCAGTAAGCCTTGCCAGTCTTGTAGAAGTGCTCGTAGCAGAAGTTGGTTGCTTCGATGTAGCCTTCAGCACCACCGCAGTCGAAACGACGACCTTTGAACTTGTAGGCAATCACGCAACCGTCTTTGGCTTGCTTGAGCAAGGCGTCAGTGATCTGGATTTCGCCGCCCTTACCTGGCTCGGTCTCTTCGATCAGCTTGAAGATATCCGGGGTCAGGATGTAACGGCCGATGATCGCCAGGTTCGACGGGGCATCTTCCGGCGCTGGTTTTTCAACCATGTCGCGTACGCGGATCAGGCCATCACCAATGTCGTCGCCGGCAATTACACCGTACTTGTTGGTTTCTTGAGGATCAACTTCTTGAACGGCAACGATAGTGCAACGGTATTTCTGGTAGAGCTTGACCATCTGGGTCAGCACGCCATCACCTTCCAGGTTGACGCACAGGTCATCCGCCAGGACCACGGCGAACGGTTCGTCACCGATCAGCGGGCGGCCGGTCAGGATGGCGTGGCCGAGGCCTTTCATCTGGGTCTGACGGGTGTAGGAGAACGAGCACTCATCCAGCAGCTTACGGATACCAACCAGGTATTTTTCCTTGTCGGTGCCTTTGATCTGGTTTTCCAGCTCGTAGCTGATGTCGAAGTGGTCTTCCAGTGCGCGTTTGCCGCGACCGGTCACGATGGAGATTTCGTTCAGGCCGGCATCCAGTGCCTCTTCGACGCCGTACTGAATCAGTGGCTTGTTCACCACCGGCAGCATCTCTTTAGGCATGGCTTTGGTCGCTGGCAGGAAGCGAGTGCCGTAACCGGCTGCTGGGAACAAGCATTTCTTGATCATATAAGTCCTTACAAAGGGCTGTGCGTACGGAATTCGGCGCAGTCTAATCAGGCCGCAGCCACCTTACAATGGGTCCTGCTGGCGTTGCGATGTCATCATAGAGAAAAAATCCCGACGTAAGTTCCACTTATCTTACAAAGAGCCCCCTCACCAGCAGTGAAAAAGCGGCTGGCGCCCCAGTATTTCTTGGGCCTGCATCCTATTTAGCACGTTTTTGCCCCTTGGACACTGACCGGCAATAACATGCGCGGCCCCGCGACATTTGGCGCTATCATTAGGCCCTTGAACCATACCCCCGAGATTGATAGATGTCAGAACCAAAAGGCGTAAACGGCTACCTGATCACCCAACGTGCGGACGGCTGGCACTTGATCAACTTTCATGGCGACAGCGTCGCGGGCGCATTTGCCACCGAAAGCCAAGCGATCGCGGTAGCGGAAGTGTTTGTGGATGAAGCGGGCCATGCGTCCAGCAAGCGACCGAAGGGCAAGTAAGCTGCAAGGCCCTGCACAAAAAAGCCCCGCTGAGCGGGGCTTTTTTGTGCGCATTCATTTTTCACAATCCAAGAATTTTATCACTCACGGCCTAGCGTCAGTTTGATAAAACTGCATGAGCCATTATTGTTTTCACAAGTCCGTAATCCCAGTCTTACAGCCAACGAAAAAAACAAAACGCCCTCACCAATTGCAATGTAGTAAAAATCCTACAGATGGATTTTAAGTTTTGGCAAATAGCCACATCCCTCTTACACATTCCGACATATTCAGGCCACGCCATTAGGCGAATCGGGCGACTTACTTTTTCAAGTGCAGCTCCAATAATTGCCGTGCTTTGAACAAACCCAGAACTGGCAATGCAATTAGTTGAAAAAAGCAATTTTTCATACTGATGCCGAGGGATGGCCCGAAGCAGTAACACCCGTTTGACAATGGCGCTGACCATTGTTTCAAGCCTGGAAGGTCCTGCCCGCAACTGCGAAAGGATTTATTCATGACACTTACTAATAGATGGGTCTTTGCAAATGAAAATTGAAATGAGAACTACGTTGTTGGCAATCAGTCTGCTCGCAGGTTCGATCGCCACTGCTCAAGCGGCGGATGGAACCGTTACATTTTACGGCTCTGTTCACTCCGGCGCCTGCTCTATCAAGCCTGAGTCCGTAGATCAATCCGTGAACTTGGGTGCCATTGCCAAGCACCAATTGCAAGATGGTGGAAGATCCAATGCCCGTCCTGTGTTGATCGAACTTGAAGGCTGCGATTTGACCGGCCTTACCGACAACACCGTGACCACGACGTTCACGGCTGCGCCATCAACCGCAGTGCCGGGAGCGATCGGTACAGTCGGGGGAGCGGGCAACATTGGCATCATGATGACACATGGTGGCGACGTTATTGAACTGGGCAAGCCAACTACCCCGCAGGCCATTGTCGCTGGTGATAACACGTTGCAATTCGGTGCCTATGTACAAGGTGCAGCTACGGGCGCCATCGTCCCTGGTGATTTCACCGCAGTCACCAATTTCACCCTGGCTTACCAGTAAGTGTTTCCCCCGCTACTTATATGTATGTGGCGGGGGTATTTGGCGGGAGATTACGGTGAACACATTCATACACCGCGCTATTGCCACTTCACTGCTGATGTTCATCTGCCCTGTTGTCTTTGCACAAGGTCAAGGCGATGGGATCGTCACATTAGGTGGAAACGTTGTTGATTCTGCCTGCGGGTTGGAATTGTCCAGTATCGATCAAACGATTGACATGCCAGCGGAACCCATCGGCCGACTCTTGAGAAATTCGCTGGGCGCGCCACACCCCTTCCAACTGCGCTTGGTCAACTGTTCACTGACTCGCCCTGATCCCAATCGCCCCGGTGCAACGTTGCCTGACTGGGAGCATATGCGCGTGACGTTTGACGGAGACCGCGACAGAGACGGCCGTTCCTTCGCCACGTCAGGCTTATCCCAAGGCGTGGCCTTGCATATTTGGGATTCCTTGGGTCAAGAGAGCGTGCCAGGCGAGCGGATGCCTCCACATCCGTTGAAAGAAGGCGACATGACGCTGAACTACACGCTTCGCCTGGTCGGCAACGGACTGCAGGTTTTGCCTGGCGCCCACACGGCTGCGGTGCGGTTCAAGTTGGAATACTTTTGAACATTGATGGATTGCTTTCATGTTGAATGCGTCGAAGGTCATAAATGCACTACGCCCAAGTTTACTCTTCGGCGGTTTACTCTCTGTGGCGGGAACTGCGTTGGGTGCCGGAGATATCGAGTTCAACACTGATGTTCTTGATCTCAGTGATCGTTCCAACATTGACTTGTCCCGGTTTGCCCGCAGTGGCTTTATTCTGCCGGGCACTTATTCAATGGTTATACAAATAAATAACCAGCCTACATCTGAATACTCGGTGGCATTTTACCCTCCCGATAACGACCCTAAAGGAAGCCTGGCTTGTTTATCGCAAGGTCTTGTATCGCAGTTGGGCTTGAAGGCGTCCAGCACCGCCAAACTGACGTGGTGGAAAGATGGACAATGCCTGGACATACAGAGCCTGCCTGGGATGGCAGTCAGTGGTGACTTGGCCACTTCCACGCTGAGCATCAACCTGCCTCAAGCCTACCTTGAATATAACGCGACCAATTGGGACCCGCCCTCACGCTGGGACGAAGGGGTGTCCGGGCTGCTGATTGACTACAACATGACGGCGCAAACCGGCCAGCAGAGAAATGACCGGGCGCGCAGCAACATCAGTGGTAACGGCACGATCGGGGCCAATGCCGGCGCGTGGCGCTTGAGGGCTGACTGGCAAGGCCGTGTCGACCAGGATCGCGAAGACTCGTCCGGGCGCGGGCAGCAGTTGGAGTGGAGCCGTTACTACGCTTACCGCGCAATACCGCAACTGCAAGCACGGTTGGTAGTGGGCGAAAACTATCTTTATTCGGACGTGTTTGACAGCTTCCGTTTCACCGGGGCCGCGATCAATTCTGACGAAAGCCAATTGCCGCCCAACCTGCGTGGCTATGCCCCGGAAGTGGTCGGGGTGGCCAAGACCAACGCCAAGGTCACCATCAGCCAGCAAGGGCGCGTGCTTTATGAAACGCTGGTCGCAGCGGGGCCATTTCGCATTCAAGACCTCAACGACGCGGTCACTGGCAGGCTGGATGTAAGGGTGGAAGAGCAGGATGGTTCGGTACATAGCTACCAGTTCGATACGGCTGGCGTGCCCTACCTGACGCGGCCTGGGCACGTTCGTTACAAAGTGGCGACGGGGCGACCGTCCAATCTCCAATATGGCGCCGATGGCGACTTTTTTGGAACGGGGGAGTTTTCCTGGGGGATCAACAACGGCTGGTCGCTGTATGGCGGCGGCATCGCGGATAACAACTATCGCGCATTATCTGTCGGGGTAGGCCGTGACCTGCTGGCCTTCGGCGCGCTCTCGCTGGACGTCACTCAAGCGCGCGCTGAGGTGTGGGGTGAAACGCTCTCGGGTAAATCATACCGACTTCAATACTCCAAACACTTCGAAGAATACGACAGCCAAATCACGTTTGCCGGTTACCGCTTTTCCGAGAAGAACTACCTGAGTATGAGTGAATACCTGGACGCTCGTCATTACGGCCTGAATGGCGAACTTGCCGAGCGTGACGCCAACGGTGATCTCTTAAGGAGCTGGCGACCTATCGGTGATAGCAAGGCGCTGTATACCGCGACCATCAATAAACAGTTTCGTGATTTAGGGGCCAGCGTGTACGCCAGCTACAACAAACAAACTTATTGGGGCCGTCCCGCCACGCAGCGTTGGAACTTGTCGGCGTCGCGCTATTTCAATATCGGAACCGTCAAAAACATGAACGCCTCCCTGAACGTGTATCGAACCCTGGATTACAACTATCGGGATAACGGCGTATCGCTGACGGTCAGCCTGCCGTTTGGGCACACCGGTACACTGTCGATGGACGCCAATAGAGCCGCAGGGAAGAACGGCTTGGGCACGCGCTACAGCGATCGCCTTGATGAGCGCAACAGTTACCAGCTCAGTGCCAGCGACAAAGGCGCCAGTGGTTATTTGAATCATACCGGCGACCAGGCTGACATCGACCTTGCCGCCAGCAGGCAGGAAGGCGGTTACTCCACGCTCAGCGTGTCGGCTCGCGGTGGTGGCACGCTCACGCGCTATGGCGCAGCACTGCATCGCACCAACAGCACCGGCGGAACCCGCCTGATGGTTGACACGGGTGGGGTCGCCGATGTGCCCGTGCGCGGTTACGGCGCACCGACCCGTAGCAATGTGTTCGGTAAAGCGGTGATTGCCGATGTCGGCAGCTATCTGCGCACAGCTGCCAGTGTCGACCTGGAAAGCTTGCCGAGCAATATC
This sequence comes from Pseudomonas sp. AF03-9, assembly GCF_020515815.1. NCBI lineage: Bacteria > Pseudomonadati > Pseudomonadota > Gammaproteobacteria > Pseudomonadales > Pseudomonadaceae > Pseudomonas > Pseudomonas sp. AF03-9. Next base: position 85,820 of record NZ_JAHPJF010000016.1, read on the forward strand.
GAAGCCACCCAATCCGTCACGCAGCTGACACTCACCGAAGGTGCTATCGGTTATCGGTCCCTGTCCGTGATTGCCGGCGAAAAAGCCATGGCCGTTCTGCGCCTGCCCGATGGCAGCTCACCGCCCTTCGGCGCGACGGTGAAAAACGCGAAACAGCAGGATACCGGCATTGTGAATGACGGCGGCAATGTTTACCTGAGCGGCATCCAGGCCGGTCAACACATGATCGTCAGTTGGGGTGGCACCGAACGCTGCATCCTGACCTTGCCCAACGTCCTGCCTGCTGATGGTTTGACCGATGCCCTGCAACTGGGCTGCCGGATGGTAGCCACCGACCCCTCCTCGCCTGAGCCCGCCACCTTGACCGGCCAGCGCGCCGATACGGAGAAAACATCCTCATGAGGCTGAATACGCCCCTCACCACGCTGTTGGCCCTGACCTTGAGTCATAACGCCAACGCCGCCGTTGGCCTAGACCGTACCCGAGTGATTTTCGATGGTGGCAAAGAAGCAACCAGCGTCAATATCACCAACAACAACACCCAGCTACCGTATTTGGCTCAAGGCTGGATTGAGGATGAAGAAGGCAAAAAAATCACTTCGCCCTTGATCGTGCTACCGCCGGTTCAACGCCTGGAACCTGGAAAACAGAGCCAGTTGAAAGTACAGGCATTACCGGCGGCCAAGTCGTTACCGCAGGATCGAGAGACGGTCTACTACTTCAACTTGAGAGAGATTCCGCCGCGCAGCGATAAACCCAACACCCTGCAGATTGCGCTGCAGACGCGGATCAAATTGTTCTACCGGCCGAAAGCTATTGCGCCCAGCCAGCAAGATCTCTCCAACCCCTGGCAGGAAAAGCTCACGCTGATCCGTGAGGGTGAACGCTACCAAGTCAACAACCCAACGCCTTATTACGTGACCCTGGTGGATGCGCGCACCACCAAGGACGGCAAAACCGTACCGGGTTTTGAACCGCTGATGATCCCCCCAAAAGGTTCGATGACCTTGGGGCCAACGGCCAAGTCGCTCGGTACAACTCCGCATTTGGCCTACGTGAACGATTACGGCGGTCGCCCACTGATGGCTTTCACCTGTGCTGGCAACACGTGCAAAGTCGACGCGCAAGCAGCAACGCCCAATGAATAACGCTTGTTGCCGGAGGAAGTCATGAAGTCGCACAACGTGAAGATCCTGGGTGCACTGCTGCTGGCCTCTATTGGGAGGGCACACGCTCAGGATGATGATGTTGAAGGCATGAGCGGCCTGCTGAACATCAACGGGTCCATGCATGAAACCCCCTGCATTCTGGAAATGACATCGATGCATCAAACGATCGATCTCGGGGCCATCTCGACTAGCCAATTACGACGCCCTGGTGACCAGGCAAGCCCGGTCGCCTTTCAACTGCGCTTTGCCGATTGCCAACGCAAAGCCGGTGGCATCCGCAGTGAACGCACGGGCAACCTGGTGTGGAGTGCCTTTCAACCCGTGGTGTCAGTGGCGTTTTACGCACCCGCCGATGCTGATGACCCCCGCTTGGTCAAGGTACAAGGCATCACGGGAATGGGCTTGCACCTGACCGACGCCTTGGGGCGCGATGTACAGCTGGGCTCCAGGGGCGAACCCTTGTTTTTGCCCCTGGGCAGCAATACCCAGACCTGGAATGTTCAAGCCACTCGCACCTCAGCATCCTTATCCAGCGGGGCGTTTCGGGCAGTAGTGGATTTCCGGCTCAATTATGAGTAAGCCCACAATGATAGTGAAGACAACCGGTCTTTGGGCCGTTCTGATAGGAGGTGGCCTGCAGTGGGCCGCCAGCCCAGGTGTGCAGGCTGAAACCAGCCTGGCTATCCGCGCAGTCATCATCGCGCCTCCGCCCTGTGTGATTAACGGCGGTATTACGTTGGATGTGCCTTTTGGCAACGACTTGCTGACGTCGCGGGTGGATGGGGTCAATTACCGGCGAAATGTGCCTTATACCGTCACCTGTGACTCCCCGTTCAGCAACGCGCTGAAACTGGAGCTCAAGGGCACGGCGGCCGGGTTTGACAATCGCGTGCTGAGCACTCGCAAAGCAGACCTGGGGGTAAAACTGTTCGTCAATGGCGGCGACTGGCCGCTGAATACTGCCGTGAATTTCACTTATCCGAACTTTCCAATGGTGCAAGCGGTGCCTGTCAAGCGTGTGGGCAGCAAACTGACCGGAGGGGCATTTGATGCGACCGCCACCCTGGTGGTCGATTATCAATGAAGAGGAATGATCAATGAGATGCTGGCAGCAGCGAGCGTTGCTCGCCTTGTGTTCCATCGGCCTGTGCAGCAGTGCGTTGGCCAACCTGACGTTCAGCGGAACCTTGAACGAGCCTCCGCCTTGCACCATTGATGCAGGCAACACGATTGAAGTCGACTTTGGCGATGTAGGCGTAAAGCGCGTAGACGGAGTGGAGTACCGCAAGGGAGTCCCGTACACCATCAACTGCAGCGCGGCTACCCTCCCCTGGATGCTGAAGTTGAGTGTCAACGGGACCCCCACGGCATTCGATGGTGCGGCGGTGCAAACCAGCGTGCCGGCGCTGGGTATTCGGATCTTTCAGAATGACGCGCCGTTTCCACTCAACACACCCATGGACATCGTCCTGTCGGCCCCGCCTACATTGGAAGTCGTGCCCGTCAAACAACCCGGCGCAACGCTGGCCCCCGCAAGCTTTGCGGCGGTGGCCACGCTGTTGGCTGAATACCAATAGGAGCCGTCCATGGGACATGCAAGGGAAAACAAAGGATGGACATGTGCCTGGCTGATCCTACTGCTGGCCTTCGCGCTGACACCCAAGGGGAATGCCGCGGACAACCTGCGTTTCAAGGGAAACCTGGTTGAAGAGGCTTGCACGATTCGTCCGGGTGATGAAGCAATCACGCTGGAACTTTGGGATGTGACCAGCAAGCACCTCTACATCAATACGCGCACTCAAGGTAAGGGGTTCAAGGTGCATCTGGAGAACTGTGATACCTCGATTGGAGACACGGTCAGCATCATGCTGGGCGGCACAGAAAACAGGAACCTGCCCGGACTGTTCGCACTGGATGGTAGCAGCGGCGCCACGGGCATCGGGCTCGGCATAGAGACACCGAATAACAAGCCGTTACCCGTGAACACCGTCAGCGACAAACAGGTGTTGAACAATGGCAGTAACGTCATTGAGCTCAAAGCCTACGTGCAGGGCGAACCGGACGCAATCAAGGACCAAACCATCGGGCACGGCAGGTACACAGTGACCTCCACGTTCACGCTGGACTATCCGTAACGACCTCAGATAAACCTCATCTCTCCCCGGTCGGCCTTAAAGAACGGACGGCGTGCTCGCCGAGCGAACCCCGGGTAGAGGGGCAAAAGAGAAGTACACATGAAACGACTATACGGAGCCATTGCGCTCCTCATCTTGACGGGCATTACGACGACAGTGAGCGCTGCAGACTGCCGCGTAAATAGTGGCGCTTGGCAGCATGTAGGCGCAGGCGGAACTTTAAACCTGCAGGTCCCCGTCACCGTCCGGGTGAGCGCTGACAGTACCCGTCTGCTCCTTGAGGGGGCTAGGCTGGAGTGCCGATTCACGCCCGGCCAGCCATTTCCGACATTTTTAGACCTGTGGAGAACCTCGGCACTGGCCGGCGCGCCTTGGACACCCGGCCCCAAATTTGTCAGCCAAGGTACGGGCTTGCGAATAAATGGCACGCACTATAACACCCCAGTCCCCTATGAATTGTACTTGGCATCAATGCTCAATAACGGCATAGGTGTGCCAATCGACGTAACGCCCTATATCTTGATCCGCAACAACCCGACGAACCCTATCGACATTCGAATAGGGGACACCCTTGGGGTATTACGCTTGCGCCAGACAAACAACTACAACACTACGAGTACACTGCTGGTTGTCACATACACCGCAGCCAACAACTTTACCGTTTCCCCATCAACCTGCACGATCAACAACAATAATCCGATCGAAATCAACTTTGGCACCGTCAACCAGAGGGAAATCGGCACCGACCCATTGACCACGCCGATCCGCAGCAATCGCAGACTGACCTACTCATGCCCGGCCGGCGGGATTACCTCCCCCATCACCATTACCTATAAAGGTACGCCCTCTTCGTTTGATTCGCGGCTGCTGAGGATGACCAATACGGACGTCGGCACAGCGTTGATCCGGGCGGGATCAGCGGTACAAGTCAACGGTAGATTCCTGACGCAGATCACCAACAGTGTCGGAGGGGACGATGTGACGTTCACGCTGGTTCGCCGAGCGGGTTCACTGCCTGCCGCTGGGGCCATTTCCGGTAGCGGCGTACTCGTGATGGGCGTGCCATGAGCCGCACAAAACGTTGAGCCACGATCATTCTGGTGCTTGCCGAGGGCGTGCAGTCGCAGCGTGTATTCTGTGACTGCGTGCCAGGTGGCAGTCCGCTATAATCTCGCCTCAACGCCCCACGACTGTGTCAGCGTCCCCTCCAACACCCTCAATGATGAGCCTCTATGAACAAGTTTCTGGCACTGATTGCAGTCCTGGCGCTCGCCGGGTGCACCACCACTTCTGACGTCTATCTGAAAAACGGCGAGCAAGGCCTGACCGTCGATTGCTCGGGCGAGGCCAACTCGTGGGCCAGTTGCTACGAAAAGGCCGACGCCTCGTGTGCAGGCACCGGCTACCGCATCGTCGGCACCGAGGGCACGCCGGCCTTGAGTGAAGACGACAAAACCCTGGGCAAAGACGTCGGCAACTATAAAAGCCGCAGCGTCGTGGTGGTGTGCAAATAGGCTACAGGTGAATCTCGGCGAACTTGATACCTAGCCCGCGCAGGGTTTCGGTCAGGTCATCGAGGCTGGCAAAGGACTCGACTTCATCGTGTTCGTCCACCAGAAAAAAACTGCGCCCGCCGCTTTTCTTGAAGAAGACGATCCACTCGCCAAGGTCGGCGGGATTCTGGATGACATGGGTGGCCGAGATCTGACCCTCGGCGTGACGGGCGGTGACGTGTTCACGTTTCATATCGAATATTCCGTAACGGCATCAGCCAGAAATGCAATCTTCCCCAGCCTTTTTCACATCACCCGGACGGATCGGCACATTGGACATGCTCTCGTAGAGCTTGATGCTACTGCCGCTGGAGCGTTCTTCAATTTCAAAAATCGCTGAAGGGTCGGCGGAAAACTTCTGCGGTACGATCACCCGTACACCATCCTTGTGCGGCTCGATCTGCGGCGGACGACGGGTGGTCGATAGTTTGCGCACCACACAAGCGGCATATTCCTGCGGCTTCTTGCCGGAAATGACCGCAAGGGTGGGCGGGGTCTGCTTGATATCGGCAACCGAAGCACAGCCACCTATCGCCAGGGCCAAAACCAACACACTCCACTTCATACAAAACCTCCGATAAAGATCCTACGACAGCGGGGATGGTAATTTTCTCCCGCCCACGTAGGATTTATCCCTGATAACTCGAGAAATAACTGTTTTAAATTGTCGATGTCATCGACAACGGCCCGATAATAAAAGCGCTGGGGCTGATAAACTCTATCTTAACCTACGTATCGTTCTGATTTTTCAGAAAAAGTCCTTCTGGAGACGCCCCCCATGAAATTCATCCACCAGCGCGAGCACCTCAATGAGGGAGACATTGTCGTCATCGAATGCTCACAGACTTGTAATATCCGTCTGATGAGCGACGCAAATTTCCGCAGCTTCAAGAATGGCGGCCGCCACACCTACCACGGCGGCGCGTTCGACAAGTTCCCAGCCAAGATCACCGCACCGAGCACCGGTTTCTGGAACATCACGCTGGATGTGGTCACCCGCCGCGCCATCAGCGTGACCCGCAAACCAGCGCTGTCCCACAAGATCCGTATCGTCCGTCGTACCAGCACCAAACTGAGCTGATCCGGGCCCTTCACAGGAAACAAGCAGTGACCACCACCAAATACGTCATCAAGTACAAACTCAACGGCGAGCGCCGTTTCGAGTTCGCCCAACTGCACAGCAACAGCGTGGAAGAAGCCAAGCAAGCCCTGGCCAAGATTCACGATGCCAGTGATGAAATTACCGACATCACTGTGAGCAAGGCGCTGTAAGCCGATGTCCGGCCCCACTGCTGACCTGTTTGCCGATGACGCCCTGCAACAACCCGCAGGGCGTGAACAAATCGGCGATGAGTCCTACGTGCTAAGGGGCTATGCCCTGCCCTGGATCGATCGCCTTCTGCCCGCGCTACGCGGCATTCTGGCGCAATCCCCGTTTCGGCAAATGGTGACCCCTGGCGGCTTTACCATGTCGGCAGCACTGAGCAGTTGTGGTGCGCTGGGCTGGACCAGCGCGCACCACGGCTACCGCTACACCTCGTTGGACCCGCGCAGCCAGCAGCCTTGGCCAGCGATGCCCGATGAGTTGCGTGAACTGGCCGTGCTGGCCGCGGCAGATGCCGGTTTCATCGACTTCAGCCCCGACGCCTGCCTGATCAACCGCTACGTTGCGGGTGCGAAAATGTCCCTGCACCAGGACAAGAATGAGCGGCGCTTCGACGCGCCCGTGGTATCGGTGTCCCTCGGTTTGCCGGCGATTTTCCTGTTTGGTGGCCATGAACGCAGTGACAAGACGCAAAAAATTTCGCTGTTTCATGGTGACGTGGTTGTGTGGGGCGGCGTTGACCGCCTGCGTTTTCACGGCGTGATGCCAATCAAGGAAGGCCTGCACCCGATCATGGGCCCGCAACGCATCAACCTGACGTTTCGCACGGCAGGATAATTCGAGCGCAAGCTTCAGAGTGTCAGGCCGGTGCGCTGCGTTTAATCTGCGCATCTCCATTCAGAGTGCAGAGGCCATGAAAACCGAACAAGACCCGCGCTGGGCCGCCGTCGTCGCCCGCGACCCCAAGGCCGATACGCTGTTCGTCTATGCGGTCAAAACCACCGGTGTGTATTGCCGCCCCAGCAGCGCCTCGCGGTTGCCACGCCCGGAAAATATCCAGTTCTTCGACACTCCGGCGCAAGCCGAGGCCGCAGGCTACCGCGCGAGTAAACGCGCGGCCGGCGATCAGACCCAATTGGCGGAACACCACGCGCACCTGGTGGCCGAGGCGTGCCGCCAGATTGAGCAGGCCGACGCCCCGCCCAGCCTCAGCACGCTGGCCGCGCACGCCGGGCTCAGCCCCTACCATTTTCATCGCGTGTTCAAAGCCGTCACCGGCCTGACGCCCAAGGCGTACGCCAACGCCCGGCGCTCACGCAAAGTGCGCGAGGCGCTCAAGGGCCAGCATTCGGTCACAGATGCGCTGTATGACGCTGGCTTCAACTCCAACAGCCGCTTTTATGAATCTGCCGACCAACTGCTCGGCATGACGCCCAGCGACTACAAGGCCGGCGGTACCAACAGCGCAATGTTGTTTGCCGTCGGCCAATGCTCGTTGGGGGCGATTCTGGTCGCACAAAGTCGCCGTGGCGTCTGCGCGATCCTGCTGGGCGATGACCCGGACGCGCTGGTGCGTGATCTACAGGATCAGTTCCCCAAGGCCGAACTGGTGGGCGCTGACCGCGGCTTTGAACAGTTGATCGCGCAAGTCGTGGGTTTTATCGAAACCCCCGCCCTGGGCCTGGACTTGCCGCTGGACCTGCGTGGCACGGCCTTTCAGCAACGGGTATGGCAAGCCTTGCGGGACATTCCGCTGGGTAGCACCGCCAGCTATGCGCAGATCGCCGAGCGTATCGGCGCGCCCAAGTCGTACCGCGCGGTGGCCCAGGCGTGTGGGGCAAACAACCTGGCGGTGGCCATTCCCTGTCACCGCGTTGTGCGCAGCAACGGCGAGCTATCGGGTTACCGCTGGGGGGTGGAACGCAAGCGGCGCTTGCTGGAGCGCGAAGGCCAGCCTTGAGCATCACGAAAATGTACCTGCGTCCAGTGAATAAAACAGACTGGCCGACCGCCAAGGGCCCTGCTAAAACAGCGAAAAATCCTACTAAAGCTGGAGACGCACCCCATGAGCACCTGGCCAGAAACCCGCCTTCTTGACCTGCTGGGCATTGAAGTGCCGATCATTCAAGCGCCGATGGCCGGGGCGACGACCGCTGCCATGGTCATCGACGCCAATGCGGCCGGCGCGCTCGGCTCGCTGCCGGCGGCAACCCTGAGCATCGAGCAACTGCGTGAAGCCTTGACCACTATCCGCCAAGGCAGCACGCGCCCGATCAACGTCAACTTCTTCTGCCACCAACCGCCCGAACCGGATGAAGCCGGCGATCAGCGCTGGAAAGCATTGCTGGAACCCTACTACCGCGAGCTGGGCGCTGACTTCGAGGCGCCTACGCCGGTATCCAATCGTGCGCCGTTCAACGACGCCGCCTGCCAAGTGGTTGAAGAGTTCCGCCCCGAAGTCGTCAGTTTCCACTTCGGCCTGCCGGAAAAAGCCTTGCTGGAGCGTGTGAAAGCTACCGGGGCGAAGGTACTGTCATCGGCCACGACTGTCGAAGAAGCAATCTGGCTGGAACAACACGGCTGCGACGCGATCATTGCCATGGGCATTGAAGCTGGCGGGCATCGTGGGATGTTCCTGAGCGACGACCTCAACACTCAAATCGGTTTGTTCGCGCTGCTGCCGCAGATCGTCGACGCCGTGAATGTACCGGTGATTGCCGCCGGAGGTATTGCCGACGCGCGTGGGATTGTGGCGGCGTTCGCCTTGGGCGCTTCGGCCGTGCAGGTAGGAACGGCGTATCTATTTACGCCCCAAGCCAGCGTCAGCGCAGCCCACCGCCATGCACTGCGCCATGCCCAGGCAAGTGAAACCGCGCTGACCAACCTGTTCACCGGGCGGCCGGCACGCGGCATCCTCAACCGGGTCATGCGCGAGTTGGGCCCGATCAATATCCTGGCGCCGGCCTTTCCAAGGTCCGGGGGCGCGCTGATGCCGCTCAAGGCCAAGGATGAAGCGGGTTTCAGCAACCTGTGGTCAGGCCAGGCGTTGCGCCTGGGCAAAGAGCTGTCCACCTATGACCTGACGCGCCAATTGGCCGAACAGACCCTGGCCAAACTCAAGAAGAACTGACACCTGGGGCAACTTGGCACTGTACCGGCAATGGCCAACCGCTATATATTCCCGTAGATAGCGGTAAAGCCTTCTCCCTATAACAAGCCGTACACCCTTTAAGGAGCTGCTCTATGAAGATTCGGGTCTCACGCCTGGCCGCGTTGGTCGCCGCCCTCACCGTTGGTGCGGCCCACGCCGACGAAGTGCAAGTCGCCGTCGCCGCCAACTTCACCGCACCGATCCAGGCAATTGCCGCCGATTTCGAAAAAGACACCGGCCACAAACTGGTCGCGGCCTACGGCGCCACCGGCCAGTTCTACACCCAGATCAAGAACGGCGCGCCATTCGAAGTGTTCCTTGCCGCCGATGACACCACCCCGCAAAAACTGGAAACCGAAGGCGACACCGTCAAAGGCTCGCGCTTCACCTACGCCGTCGGCACCCTGGCGCTGTGGTCGGCCAAAGACGGTTATGTAGACGCCAAGGGTGAAGTCTTGAAGAAGAACGAATTCAAGCACCTGTCCATCGCCAACCCGAAAGCTGCGCCATACGGCCTGGCCGCGACCCAAGTGCTGGCCAAAGAAGGCCTGACCGACAAGGTCAAGGACAAGCTCGTCGAAGGCCAGAACATCACCCAGGCCTATCAGTTCGTCTCCACCGGGAATGCCGAAGTGGGCTTCGTGGCCTTGTCGCAGATCTATAAAGACGGCAAAGTCACCAGCGGTTCGGCGTGGATTGTCCCTTCGTCCCTGCATGACCCGATCAAACAGGACGCGGTGATCCTCAACAAGGGCAAGGACAGCGTGGCTGCCAAGGCCTTGGTTGAATACCTGAAAGGGCCGAAGGCCGCGGCCGTTATCAAGTCCTACGGTTACGAGCTCTAAATGCCGCTAACGAGTGCCGATTTTTCCGCCATCTGGTTGACCATCAAGCTGGCGTCACTGACCACAGTGATCCTACTGGTCATCGGCACTCCGATTGCCCTGTGGCTGTCGCGCACCCGTTCCTGGTGGCGCGGCCCCATCGGTGCAATCGTCGCCTTGCCATTGGTGTTGCCACCGACGGTCATCGGTTTCTACCTGCTGTTGACCATGGGCCCCAACGGTTACTTCGGCCAGTTCACCCAATGGCTGGGCCTGGGTACCCTGACTTTCAGTTTCTCCGGGCTGGTGATCGGCTCGGTGATCTATTCCATGCCATTCGTGGTGCAACCGCTGCAAAACGCGTTCTGCGCTATCGGCACACGTCCCTTGGAAGTCGCCGCGACATTGCGCGCCAATCCTTGGGACACCTTCTTCAGCGTAATCCTGCCCCTGGCTCGCCCCGGCTTTATCACCGCTGCGATCCTCGGCTTTGCCCACACCGTGGGTGAGTTCGGCGTGGTACTGATGATCGGTGGCAATATCCCGGACAAGACCCGCGTGGTCTCGGTGCAGATCTACGACCATGTCGAAGCCATGGAATATGCCCAGGCCCATTGGCTGGCGGGCTCCATGGTGGTGTTCGCGTTCCTCGTGTTGCTGGCGCTCTACTCAAGCCGTAAAACCAAGATGGGTTGGAGCTGACCACGATGATTGATGCACGCCTGCAATTGAACTACTCGGGCTTTGCCCTCGACGTGAACCTGCAACTGCCCGGTCGTGGCGTGACGGCGTTGTTCGGGCATTCCGGCTCCGGCAAGACCACCTGCCTGCGTGCCATCGCCGGGCTGGAACGGGCCGAACACGGCTTTGTGAAGATCAACGATGAAGTCTGGCAAGACAGCGCCAAGGGCCTGTTCGTACCGCCGCACAAACGCGCGCTGGGTTATGTGTTTCAAGAGGCGAGTCTGTTCCCGCATTTGTCGGTGCGCGCCAACCTGGAATTCGGCCTCAAGCGCATTGCACGTCAGCAACGTCGCGTAGACATGGGCCACGCCACCGCACTGCTGGGCATCGGCCACTTGCTCGAGCGCCACCCCCAGCACTTGTCCGGCGGCGAGCGCCAACGCGTCGGCATCGCCCGAGCCCTGCTCACCAGCCCCCGGTTGTTGTTGATGGATGAACCCCTGGCGGCCCTCGACAGCAAGCGCAAAGGCGAAATCCTGCCGTACCTCGAACGCCTGCACGATGAGCTGGACATCCCGGTGCTGTACGTCAGCCATGCCCAGGATGAAGTCGCCCGCCTGGCCGATCACCTTGTCTTGCTCAGTGACGGCAAGGCCCTGGCCAGTGGCCCCATCGGTGAAACCCTGGCACGGCTCGATCTGCCCATGGCCTCGGGCGACGACGCCGGCGTGGTGATCAATGGCACGGTCAGCGCCTATGACACACATTACCAACTGCTGACCCTGCAACTGCCCGCCAGTGCCTTGCACATGCGCGTGGCCCATGCGCCGCTGGCGGTGGGCAAGGCGCTGCGGATCAAGGTGCAGGCGCGTGACGTGAGCCTCAGCCTGCAGGCGGAAGAACACAGCAGCATCCTCAATCGCCTGCCAGTGACGGTCACCCAGGAAATCGGCGCCGACAATAACGCCCACGTGCTGGTACGCCTGGATGCCGCAGGCACACCGCTGCTGGCGCGCATCACGCGTTTTTCCCGCGACCAGTTGCAACTGCATCCCGGCCAGACGCTGTGGGCGCAGATCAAGGCGGTGGCGGTCCTCGCCTGAGCAAGCTTTTGGCACGACTGCACACGGCTGCGGTCAATCAGGCATACCGGCCTGATTGTTGCCAAGGAACCGCACCATGCCTGACACCGACCTCCCCCATGACCTGCATTACGTCGACGACACCCAGCCCGGCATCCGCCGCAAGACGCTGCGGGGCAAGTTCCAGTACTTCGATCCCCGCGGGGTACGCATCCGCGACGCCGATGAGATCCAGCGCCTGAACGCCCTGGCCGTGCCGCCCGCCTATACCGACGTATGGATCTGCGCCGACCCGCGTGGACATCTCCAGGCCACCGGCCGGGATGCCCGCGGGCGCAAGCAGTATCGCTACCACGCACGCTGGCGCGAAGTGCGCGACAGTGACAAGTATTCGCGCCTGCAGGCATTCGGCAAGGCCCTGCCCAAGCTGCGCAAGCAACTGCAAGCGCAAATCGCCGCGCCGGGATTCACCCGCGAAAAGGTCCTGGCCACGGTGGTGATGCTGCTCGACGCCACACTGATTCGCGTCGGCAACACCCAATACGCACGGGACAACAAATCCTACGGACTGACGACCCTGCGCAACCGCCATGTGGGTATCAAGGGCAGCGAGATCCGCTTCCAGTTCCGTGGCAAAAGCGGCGTCGAACATCAGGTCAGCGTCAAGGACCGGCGCCTGGCCACGGTGGTCAAGCGCTGCCTGGAGTTGCCGGGACAGAACCTGTTCCAGTACCTGGACGAAGACGGCGAGCGCCATACCGTCAGCTCCCAGGATGTGAACGCGTACCTGCACAGCCTCACCGGCGCCGACTTCACCGCCAAGGACTACCGCACCTGGGCCGGCACCGCACTGGCACTCGCGGTATTGCGTGAGTTGGAGTGGCAGCCGGAATCCGACGCCAAGCGCCACGTGGTGGCGACGGTCAAGGACGTCGCCAAGCAACTGGGCAACACCCCGGCGGTGTGCCGCAAATGTTATATCCACCCGGCTGTGCTGGAGCATTTCAGCCTGGGTGAACTGTCCAGGCTGCCCAAGCCGCGGGTACGCAAAGGGCTCAAGGCGGAAGAGGTGGCGCTGGCGATGTTTCTGGAGCAGCTAGCCGCAGACTTGCCGAGAAAAGCCCAGCCGGGTTAGGCTTTGCATCCCTTCTGACTCCCGGGACGACCGCCGACGTGAACAACTAAGCCTTCCAAAATGTATCTGCAACAAGCCGCCCGGCGCGCTTGTTGGCCTGTCGACATTTTTCTGGAGGTGCTGATGACTGACGTCAAACGCCTGCCCGCATTGGTTTCCCTGCAACACCTGTGCTTTCAGTTCGCCAATGGCGAAACATTGCTGCAAGACCTGACCCTGTCCATCGACCACACGCCGACCGGCATCGTCGGGCGCAACGGACGGGGCAAAAGTATCCTCGCCAAATTGATTGCCGGGCGGCTGCAGCCCTCCACTGGCACACTGAATCGTACGGCCAGCGTGGCCTACGTGCCGCAAAGCCTGGATGTCGCCCAAGGCGACACCATCGCCCATCTGACAGGCACAGCACTGACCTTGGCTGCACTTGAACGCATGGCCGAGGGCACTGCGCAGCTGCATGATCTAGAGCTGATCGATGATCGCTGGGACCTGCACGAACGCCTGCGCAGCGCGCTGGATAGCGCAGGGTTGGCGCACCTCGCGCCGCAAAGCCCGGCCGCTCAGCTCAGCGGTGGCCAATTGGCACGGGTCGCGCTGATCGGCGCGTTGCTGGCGGCCCCACAACTATTAGTGCTCGATGAGCCCACCAACCACCTCGACAGCAGCGGCCGCGACTGGCTGCTGCAACAGTTGGCGGGTTGGCGCGGCGGCCTGGTGGTGGTCAGCCACGACCGGCAACTGCTCAACAGCCTGGGGCGCATCATCGAACTCTCACCCCTTGGCGCCCAGGTCTATGGCGGCAACTACGATGCCTACCGCCTGCAACGCGACGCCGAACAGCAGGCTGCGGTCGCAGCCCTGGAACATGCCCGCCTGGCCCGCAGCCGCGAAAGACGGCGCCTGCAAACCGAGCATGACAGCCTGCAACGCCATGCCGCGCGCGCGCGCAAACAAGCCGAAACGGCTAACGTGGACCGCTTCACCAAGGCACGCTGGAAAAGTACCGCCAGCGAAATCGTCAGCACTGCGCGCAGCGCGCACTCGGTCCACAAGCACGAGCTCGACGCCCAGGTGCGTCAGGCCTACGAGCGGGTGCAAGATGAAACGCCGACCTTGCTGGCGCCGCCCGCCTCGACCGTGCCCAAGCGGCGACAGGTGCTGGACCTGGTGGATGTTCAACTGCCGTGGCTGCCGCACACCCGCCTCAACCTTCATCTTGCGGGCGCCGTTCGCGTCGCCGTGCGCGGGCCGAACGGCTGCGGCAAGTCCACGTTGCTCGCGCTGCTGGCGGGCCAATGGCGGGCGGTCAGTGGGGTCTGCCGCGTACATGTGCCCTGCACCTATATTGATCAACACCTCGCGTTACTCGACGATCAACGCTCCGTCATCGAGCAGCTCCAACTACTCGGCACGCCGATGGCCGAAGCCGAACTGCGTAGCCGTTTGGCGCTGTTGCAACTGGACGCCTTACGGGTAACTCAACCGCTTGGGCAGCTCAGTGGCGGCGAACGCATAAAGGCGGCGATGGCGATTGCCTTATGGCGCGCAACGCCGGCACAGTTGCTGCTGTTGGACGAGCCGACCAACCATTTGGATCTGGAGTCGATACTCGCGTTTGAACGGGCATTACACGGTTTTACCGGCGCAATGTTGGTGGCGTCCCACGATCAAGCGTTCATGCGTGCAATCCGGCCGACGCACTGCTTGACCTGGGAAAACGAGGGCTGGCGCCTGGAGTGTGTCTGAGGTCATTGCGCGGGGTGTCAAAGCGGCCTACCGTAGTGGCCGAATAATTTCACCCAGGAGCCCGGCCCCATGCTGCCTTCGTCCCCCAAGCCATACGTGAATGCTGCACTTGCCCACCGCCAGCGCTGGCGCGGTCGGGTCGGGATGATGCTGGTGGCCAGCCTTTCGGTGTTGGCGGGCATGACCGATGCGATTGGCTTTATGGCCAGTGGTGATTTTGTTTCGTTCATGAGCGGCAACACCACGCGTCTGGCGGTGGCAATCAGTGCGGGAGATCTGGGCTTGACGGGACGCTTGCTGTTGCTCGTCGCTACCTTTGTCATCGGCAACGCGTTGGGCGTGGTGGTCAGCCGCTTCAGCCGTCGGCATGCCCTGCCGCTGCTGCTGTGTATTGCTGCCTTGTTGTGCGTTGGCGCCTGGTTGCCGATGGTCGATGCGCTACCCGCCTTGCTGGCGGCAATCCTGGCGATGGGCATGCTCAATGCGGCGGTCGAAGAGGTCAATGGTTTGCCGGTGGGGCTGACGTACGTAACGGGTGCGCTGTCGCGCTTTGGCCGCGGCCTGGGGCGCTGGTTGCTGGGAGAACGCCGCAATGGTTGGCGTGTGCAACTGATTCCGTGGACTGGAATGTTTGTCGGCGCGGTGATCGGGGCGGTGCTGGAGCAGCAGATGGGCCTCAAGGCGCTGTTGGTCAGCGGCGGATTGGCGGCGGCGTTGGGGGTATTGTCGCTGAAGATTCCCCGGCGCTGGCACTTGGGTTATATGCCCCGCTAGAGGAAAAAGATGCTCGTCCGACGCTTCGGCCTCGACGTCCGTGTACTGGTAAAGAGCCATCACGCCGAACGAGCGGGGGGAATGATAAGCCAATGTCCGGCGGCTGTCCCGCCGGGCAATTCCTAAATCCGCTAAGGCAATGGATTACAGGCAAGTCGCGAGTGCTGCCAGGCGACGCTTGGCAGGCATGTTGTCTTCAATGGCGTAATACTTGACGCTGGCACCCGCGCCCGCGCTTTGCACGTCGACAAAGTAGTCGCCACCGGTGGTGTACACGGTAAAACCGCCCGCCCCGTTCGGCTCCTTGAAGCCGCCGGCGTCCACGCCAAATACGCTCTCATCCTGCCAGCCGAACTGGATGCACTGCGCAACCACCAACGTGGCTTTGTCCGAAGCCAGGGTTTTGTAGGGCGTACCGGAGCGCGCCTCTTTCATCTTCGAACCTGCGCAACCGGCCAGCGCTGCCAGTACCAATGCGCCCATTACCACTTTGTGCATGCCATTGCTCCCCAGGAAAAAACGCGACTCTACCATTTGCGCGCGACGGCGGGGCCAAAGCTGGCGCGGTCTGGCACATGGCATTATGATGCCGCGGTTGATCTCACTGAGGAGGTCAACGGGATATTCTCTACAAGGAAGCGTCATGAAAGATTTCGTCATCAGCGTCAACAACACCGTTCTCTACATCGCCTTGGCCTTTGTTTGGCTGATTGGCCTGGTGTCGATGTTCAGTGCGAGCTTTCTATCGGGCCTGGCGGTCCTGGTCGGCGGTACGTTGACGTGGTGCATCATCTCCGGCTTCTGGTTCGTCCAGTCGGCCACGTATGAAGAACTGCGCAAGCTCAACGCCAAAAACTGATATGACAAGGCAGCCCCACACGGGGCTGCCTTGCTGTCGGCGGGATGAATTTAGTTTCACTGTGAAGGGAGAACGCGCCATCTATAGTGGCCGGGCTCATTTTTTTAAAGCCTCCCTTCTGCCCGCCCTCCCGCGGGCTTTTTTTCGCCTGGACGTCAGAGCAGCCAGCGCAACAGATAGAACAACGCCATGCTCAGCAGCACGGTGAGCAACACGTTGCGCGTCCAGTACATCAACGCCACCGCGCTGATGCCCGCGAGGAAGTACGGGTTGGCCGGGCTCAGGTTGAGTTGGTGGTCGGCGAGAAAAATGATCGGCCCGCAGATCGCCGTGAGCATGCCCGGCACCGCAAACCCAAGAAACTCCCGCGCGCCACGGTTAAGGCGCACCGGCAGGCGCGGCTCGATAAACAGATAGCGGTTGAGAAACACTGCCAGGCCCATCGCCACAATCATGATGAAGATCATTGCTGCCCTACCCCCAATCGCTTGCACGCATAGCCTGCGCTCATCCCCAGTACACCGGAGACCACCACCGCCGACTCCCAGTGCAGGAAGCTCAGCCAGACCGAAAACAGCAACGCCACGGCCACGCAGACCACGGTCGGCACATCGCGCACCACCGGGGTGATCAGCGCGATAAAGGTGGCGGCGATGGAAAACTCCAGGCCCAGTTGATCCAGGCCGGGAATGCTCTTGCCAAGCACGATGCCGGCCAGGGTGAACAGATTCCAGACGATGTAGAACGTCAGGCCGACCCCCAGTGCGTACCAGCGGTTGAAGGTTTCGCGATCATAGTGGCTGACCAGGGCAAAGAATTCGTCGGTGAGCAAAAAGCCCAGGCTCATGCGCCAGCGCGTGTTGAGCGCCGACAGCGTGGGACGCATGTGCATGCCATAGAGCAGATGCTGGGAGGTCAGCAGCACAGTGGTCAGCAGGATGGAAATCAGGCTCGCGCCGCTCTTGACCATGCCAATGGCCACCAACTGCGCGGCACCGGCGAACACGATGGCCGACAACCCTTGAGCTTCCAGCGGGGTGAATTGCGCATCGATGGCCATGGAGCCGGCCAGCAGCCCCCACGGCGCACAGGCCAGGGACAACGGAATGACGGCGATTGCGCCGCGTGCGAAGGCGTAATGAGGCAAGGCGGTAGGCATGGAAACAGCTCATCGACAGACAGTCGACAAGCATGCCAGCGCAACAAGGGGCTTGTCTTGAACGATCTTGCTCAGGCGAGCCGCACAGACACCTGTTCCACCGAGTCCCGCGCTTCGCGCAACTCGTGGGCGTCTTGATTCAGGCGATGAATAGTATTGAGCAAGCGCTGGCGCAGCACTTCATCGCCGAGTTTTTCGACGGCGCGCATCAGGTCGAACGCCGCGGTTTCGTTATTTTCCGCGACGGAATCGAGGGTCTTGCGCAGGTTGCGAGTGGCACGGGTCACGCGGGGGCTTCCTTCATCAGCAATGGGCAGGCACTTTAGGACATTCGTGTTTCATTTTAATTTCAAACACTTGTGGCTGATTTGAGGAGCGTTGATCCATATCAATCGTAACCGGATTTGACCGATACATATGGAAATACGTATATTCGAATTTCCATATGTATAGGGCCAAGGCCATGTCCGAGCTCATCTCCCCTCCCACGCTGTTCAAATGCCTGGCCGATGCCACCCGCGCACGCATGACGTTATTGATCCTGCGTGAAGGCGAACTTTGCGTGTGCGAACTGATCCATGCCTTGGATGACAGCCAGCCGAAAATCTCTCGTCACCTGGCGCAATTGCGCAGTTGCGGGTTGATGCTGGATCGTCGCCAGGGTCAATGGATCTACTACCGCATCAATCCCGCACTGCCCGACTGGGTCACCCAAGTGCTGGAGATCACCTTGCAAGCCAACCTGCCGTGGTTGCAGACCGACGCCCAGCGTCTGGATGCAATGGGCGACCGACCACAACGGGCCAGCAGTTGCTGCTGAGCCATCGGAGTTTTTATTCATGCTTGTCGCCATTGGCATCTTTATTTTCACCATCGTATTGGTCATCTGGCAGCCCAAGGGCCTCGGGGTCGGCTGGAGCGCGACGATGGGCGCGATCCTGGCCCTTGCCTGCGGCGTGATCAGCCTGGGGGATATTCCGGTGGTGTGGCACATCATCTGGAACGCCACCGGCACGTTTGTCGCCTTGATCATCATCAGCCTGCTGCTCGATGAGGCCGGCTTCTTCGCCTGGACCGCGTTACATGTGGCGCGCTGGGGACGTGGGCGCGGGCGACGATTGTTCGCCTATATGGTGCTGCTCGGCGCGCTGGTCTCGGCACTGTTTGCCAATGACGGTGCGGCGCTGATCCTCACGCCTATTGTCATGTCGATGCTGCTGGCGCTGCGTTTCTCGCCGGCGGCGACCCTGGCCTTTGTCATGGGCGCGGGGTTTATCGCCGATACTGCGAGCCTGCCGTTGGTGGTGTCGAACCTGGTGAATATCGTCTCGGCGGATTACTTCAAGATCGGCTTCAACGAATACGCAGCGGTAATGGTGCCGGTGAACTTCGTCAGCGTGGCTGCCACCCTGGCCGTATTGTTGTGGTTTTTCCGCCGCGATATTCCGCAGGCCTACGACCCGGCCGACCTCGAAGAACCGGCCCATGCCATTCATGACCGCGCCACGTTCCGCGCTGGCTGGTGGGTGCTGGGCATCCTGCTGATCGGCTGTTTTGCCCTTGAGCCGCTGGGCATTCCCATCAGCGCGATTTCTGCCGCTTGCGCCCTGCTCCTGCTGGTCATTGCCGCCAAGGGTCATAAAATCTCCACACGCAAAGTGCTCAAGGAAGCACCGTGGCAGATCGTGGTTTTTTCCCTGGGCATGTATCTGGTGGTCTACGGCTTGCGCAACGCCGGCCTCACCACGTACCTCGCGACCTGGCTCGACACCTTCGCCACCTACGGCGTATGGGGCGCCGCGATGGGCACCGGGGTTCTGACGGCGTTGCTGTCTTCGGCGATGAACAACCTGCCGACGGTGTTGATCGGCGCACTGTCGATCGAGTCCAGCCATGCCGTGGGCGTGGTCAAGGACGCGATGATCTACGCCAACGTGATCGGCAGCGACCTTGGTCCGAAAATCACCCCGATTGGCAGCCTGGCCACGTTGCTGTGGCTGCATATCCTCGCGCGTAAAGGCATCACCATTACCTGGGGATACTACTTCAAGGTCGGCATCGTACTGACCTTGCCGGTGCTGTTGATCACCCTTGCCGCCCTGGCCTTGCGTTTGAGTATCTGAAATGAAAGTCCTGTTCATGTGTACCGCCAACAGCTGCCGCAGCATCTTGTCCGAAGCCGTGTTCAACCACTTGGCGCCGCAGGGTTTCGAAGCCATCAGTTCAGGCAGCTTCCCCAAGGGCCAGGTGCTCCCCCGCAGTTTGAGCACGCTGGAAGCAGCCGGCATCCGCACCGCGGGGTTGTACAGCAAAGGCAATGACGCGTTTGAAGGCTGCCCGCCGGATCTGGTGATCACCGTCTGCGACAAGGCCGCCGGTGAAACCTGCCCGGTGTATTTCGGGCCAGCACTCAAGGCCCATTGGGGGCTTGAAGACCCTTCGGATGTGCAAGGCGACGAAGCCATGCTCAACGCCGCTTTCCAGGCCACGCTGGAAACCATCGAGTGCCGCTGCCGGGCGTTTTTCGCCCTGCCCTTTGCGCGCCTCGGCGCGGCCGAATTGAAGGCGGAACTTGAGCGCATTGGATTGCTGTAACGGAAATCTGCAGCGTATGCTCTCGCACTTTCCTGAAAGGACGCGGGCATGCTGACGATCTTCTTTTACGCGCTGGTTTTTGGTTTTGTATTTTGCCTATCTCCCGGTGCCGTGCTGGCGGAGACCCTGCGTCGTGGCTTGCTCCAAGGTTTTACCCCGGCGCTGCTGGTACAAATCGGATCGCTGGTGGGCGACGCGGTATGGGCGGTGATTGGCCTTACGGGGATTGCACTGCTGATCCAGCATGACGCCGTGCGCGTGCCGCTGACCGTGGCCTGCGCGCTGTACCTGGCCTGGCTCGGCGTGCGTAGCCTGCTCGACGCCTGGAATTTGCCGGACGCCGACAGCGCGCCAGCCAGTTCGGCGAAGAATGCACTGGCCGTCGGCGCGACGATTTCCTTGGCCAACCCGAAAAACATCGTCTATTGGGGCGCCTTGGGCAGTGCGCTGTCGGGCATTGTCGGCGCGACGCCGAGCCACGGGCAGACGTTGATGTTCTTTGCCGGCTTCATGCTGGCTTCAGTGCTGTCGTGCTTCCTGATTGCCGCGCTGGTGAACCTGCTGCGCCAGAATGCATCGCCCACTTGGCAGCGCGTCAGTTATGGCGCCTGTGGCGTGGTGTTGATCTACTTGGCCATTCTCGCGGCACAAGGCATTTGAAGTTATATATCGACTAACTTCCAAGTGCCTCTTGTCTGAATAAACTCTGAACGCCGGGCATTTTAATTAATCATGCGTTGACATTTTGTAACTGCCTGAGTAGATTGCCCCTGCCCGCAACTGGGGCCTTTTTTAAACCTCACAAAAGAAGCCAATGGACACAGTATCTAGTCGCTGTCCGAGCACCGCGTTTGCGGGCATCGGGCGCCAAACCCAGAATATGACAGGACTCGCCTCCCCGGTCCGGTAAGCTGCGCTAGAGCTCGATGCTCCACCGTAACTGCCTCGCCGGTCGCCCGTCCGGTCCCGAGGTGTGTTATGACCTTCCAAGCCTTTGTTTTACATGATGTTCGCACCTTGGCCGCAGCCCTGCGCGCCAAGCTGTGCCGCACGCCTGGCGGTTTTTCCGCGGGCCGCTCGGCCTTTGCCACACCCTCCCCCAAAGTGCGTCCGGCGCATCCGCTGGCGCATTGGCGTATCTGCCCACACAGCGGCCAACTGGTGCAGCACTGGGATCACGCCGACCCTCAAGATCCACAGAGACCGAAGGTTTCCAGCCTGGGTCTTTACGTGAGCGCACGCGCCGCTTAAACCCGCTGGAAACAGCAACTAACTGATTATGACCCTGGAGTTCTTTATGAACTATTCCAGTTGTAACTCGCTGCGCGCTAATTAATTAAAGCCGCAACAACCGTTGTCCAGACACTTTATTTAAACCGATCGCGAAGTCCGCGGCTCGGCATGCTTTCGCTCGCCTGTCAGCAGGTAAGTACCGGGTATGTTTTGTCGAGAATTGGCGACAGGAGTACAGCAAATGAGCGCCGTAAAAAACACGCCACTGCACAACAAAAAAACCAGCGACGCCGACACCAGACTGTCGATGCGCGCCGCCCGCGAAGCCCACAACGGTCTGTCGGCCACACTCGCCAACGTACGCGCCACCCGGGACGGCCTGACCGAACTGGATGCCCAAGCGCGCCTGCAACGCGAGGGCTACAACGAAGTGGCCCATGACAAGCCGCCACACGCCATCGTCCAGTTCCTGCAAGCACTGAACAACCCGTTCATCTACGTGCTACTGACCCTGGGCGGCATCAGCTTTGTCACCGACTATTGGCTGCCGTTGCAAGCCGGTGAAGAGGTCGACCTGACCAAAGTCATCATTATCATGACCATGGTCATGCTCAGCAGCCTGCTGCGTTTCTGGCAGGAGCACCGCTCGGCGAAATCCGCCGAAGCCTTGAAAGCCATGGTGCGCACCACCGCCACCGTACTGCGCCGCGAACAGGTCGGCGCCCAACCGACCCTGCGCGAAGTGCCGATGCGCGATCTGGTGGCTGGCGACATCGTGCAGCTGTCGGCCGGCGACATGATTCCGGCCGACATCCGCCTGATCGAGTCCCGCGACTTGTTTATCAGCCAGGCGGTCCTCACCGGCGAAGCCTTGCCGGTGGAAAAATACGACACCCTCGGCGACGTCACACAAAAGTCCGCCGCGCCCCTGGCCGCCGACCAAGGCAACCTGCTGGACCTGCCGAATATCTGCTTCATGGGCACCAACGTGGTCAGCGGTCGCGCCACCGCCGTGGTGGTCGCCACCGGCTCGCGCACGTACTTTGGCTCCCTGGCCAAGGCGATTGTCGGCTCACGGGTGCAGACCGCGTTCGACCGTGGGGTCAACAGCGTCAGCTGGCTGCTGATCCGCTTCATGCTGGTGATGGTGCCGATCGTGTTCCTGCTCAACGGCTTCTCCAAGGGTGACTGGGGCGATGCGTTCCTGTTCGCCCTGGCGGTTGCCGTGGGCCTCACCCCGGAAATGCTGCCGATGATCGTCAGCGCCAACCTGGCCAAAGGCGCCACGGCGATGGCCAAGCGCAAGGTGGTGATCAAGCGCCTCAACGCGATCCAGAACTTCGGGTCGATGGACGTGCTGTGCACTGACAAGACCGGCACCCTGACCCAGGACAAAATCATCCTCGAACACCACGTCAACGCCTTCGGTCAACGTGATGATGCGGTGCTGTCCCTGGCGTGGCTCAACAGCCATCACCAAAGCGGCATGAAAAACCTGATGGATCAGGCCGTCGTGCAGTTCTCGGAGCAGAACCCGAAGTTTCAGGTGCCGTTTGCCTACAGCAAGGTCGATGAATTGCCGTTCGATTTTGTGCGCCGTCGCCTGTCCATTGTGGTCAAGGATGCCGCCGATGATCAGTTGCTGGTGTGCAAGGGCGCGGTTGAGGAGATGTTGAGCATTTCCACCCACGTCATGGAGGGCGGTGACGCCATACCGCTGGATGAGCGCCGCCGCACCGAATTGCTGGCGCTGGCCAACGACTACAACGAAGACGGCTTCCGCGTATTGGTGGTGGCCACGCGCAACATTCCCAAGGCGTTGGCCCGCCAGCAATACACCACCGCCGATGAGCGCAACCTGGTGATCCAGGGCTTCCTGACCTTCCTTGACCCACCAAAGGAAACCGCCGGCCCGGCGATTGCCGCGCTGCAACAAATCGGCGTAGCGGTAAAAGTGCTGACCGGCGACAACGCCGTGGTCACCAGCAAGATCTGTCGTCAGGTCGGCCTTGAACCTGGCCAGCCGCTGCTCGGCACGGAAATCGAAGCGATGGACGACGCCACCCTGTTGCGCCGCGTCGAAGAACGCACGGTGTTTGCCAAGCTGGCCCCGCTGCAAAAATCCCGTGTGCTCAAGGCCCTGCAAGCCAACGGCCATACCGTGGGTTTCCTCGGTGACGGCATCAACGATGCACCGGCACTGCGCGACGCCGACGTGGGTATCTCGGTGGACAGCGGTACCGACATCGCCAAGGAATCAGCCGACATCATCCTGTTGGAAAAGAGCCTGATGGTGCTCGAAGAAGGCGTGCTCAAAGGCCGCGAAACCTTCGGCAACATCATGAAGTACCTGAACATGACCGCCAGCTCCAATTTCGGCAACGTGTTCTCGGTACTGGTGGCCAGTGCATTTATCCCGTTCATGCCAATGTTGGCGATCCATTTGCTCCTGCAAAACCTGATGTACGACATCTCCCAGTTGGCCCTGCCGTGGGACAAGATGGACAAGGAATACCTGGCCAAGCCACGCAAGTGGGATGCGAAAAACATCGGCCGCTTCATGATTTGGATCGGGCCGACCTCGTCGATCTTCGACATCACCACCTTTGCCCTGATGTGGTACGTGTTCAGCGCCAGCAGCGTGGAAATGCAGACCCTGTTCCAGTCCGGCTGGTTTATCGAGGGCCTGCTCTCGCAAACCCTGGTGGTGCACATGTTGCGCACCCGCAAGATCCCGTTCTTCCAAAGCACCGCCGCCTGGCCGGTGTTGATGATGACCTGCGTGGTGATCGCGCTGGGGATCTACGTACCGTTCTCGCCCCTGGGCACCCTGGTCGGCCTGCAACCGCTGCCGCTGGCGTACTTCCCATGGCTGGTGGGCACCCTGCTCAGCTACTGCTGCGTGGCCCAACTGATGAAAACGATCTACATCCGCCGCTTCAAGCAGTGGTACTGATCCCCGCCGTTCAAACGGTGGCGGTCGCCCGGCCGTCACCGTGCATCACAAGGATTCGAATATGCGCGTGTTGATCTGTGCAGGTCGTCATTACGCCGACACCCGAAAGTCCCGCCAAGTGCTGGACGCTTACCACCGCCTGTACCCGGTGCAGGTATTGATTCACGGCGGCAACCAATTCCTTGGCAGTGACGTCGAGGAATGGGCGCGGGAACTCGGCATCGACGTGGTGCGCTACCCGCCCAACTGGCAGCGCCACGGCAAGCAGGCGGAACGCCAGCGCAACCATTTCATGCTGACCGACAGCCGCCCCGACGTGGTCATCGCCCTGCCGGGTGGTGACGACACCTCGGAGCTGGTGTGCCAGGCCAAAGCCAGCGGCATTTCGGTGCTGACCGTAGAAAGCTGAATTCAAGGGAGGTGCATCATGCACAACAAACACACCCCGAAGCGCCGGGACGGCTTCGCCAAATACCGCGCGCGTCATGCTCGTGACGTGCGTCACAGCTTGTTGCTGTTGCCGCCCGCAAAGCGCCGCGCGCTTCAACGCAACCTGATTTTCATCGGCTTGACCCTGGCCTTGCTGCTGATCATTGCGCTGCTGTCCAAGGCCCATGCCGCCGGCGGCGCTTATGTCGTCGACGATGGCGCGATCAATGCGCCGGGGGAATGCAACGTCGACGCCTGGTTCACTGCCAACCGCCACGACGGCAGCACGCACAGTGAAAGCCTATCGCCCGCCTGCACCTTCAGCGGCATGCCGTCAGTGCAGTGGGGCGCGGCGCTGTCACGGGCCGCCGGTGAAACTCAGGCCAACCCGCAGCTCAAGGCGCAGGTGCTGTCACGCAGCAGCGTGGAGATCGCCGTATCGGCCGGGGCGCACCTCGCCCTTGACCGTCGGCACGCGTTTGATGGCGCGGACCTGAACGTGCCGCTGACCTGGCAACCCGTGCAGGCGCTGCGCCTGAACCTCAACGCGGGCTGGACGCATGCCTACGACGACGGTGAGCAAAACCACCGCCTGACCTGGGGCACGGGGGTGGAGTACCAGACGGCGCAGTGGCTGACGCTGATCGCCGAACGCTACGGTCAGCAAGGCGGCGATCAGGCCTGGCAGGCCGGGCCGCGCGTGCACCTCGGCGAGTTGCTCGATGTGGACCTGGTGGTCGGGCGCAGTCTGATCGGTGAGCGCGACCAATGGTTGACCACCGGCGCCACGTTGCGCTTCTAGGCTTTGGCCTGGCGCTCCAGGTGCAGTTGCAGTTGTGGGTCGAGTTGCAGCTGCGCCGCGAGGTCATCCAGATAATTGCGTTCGGCGTCCTGCTGATCGTCCACCAGCATCACACTGGCCAGGTACACCTCGGCGGCCACTGCCGGGTCGCCGGCAAATTCGGCAAAGTCCGCCGCATCCAGGGGCTTGGCGACTTCGGTGTCGAGCCACTGTTGCAGCTGCGTGTCGTCCGTATGCTGGCGCAGCTCATTGGAAATCATCTGCTGCTCCTTTTCATCGATGCGCCCATCGGCCTTGGCCGCCGCAATCAACGCGCGCAACACCGCATGGCTGTGGGCTTCGGCTTCAGGGCCGGCGAGTTGGTCGGCCGTCTGGAAGGCTGCCTGCGGTTTACTCGCTTGC
Source organism: Pseudomonas sp. AF03-9 (assembly GCF_020515815.1). Classification (NCBI taxonomy): domain Bacteria; kingdom Pseudomonadati; phylum Pseudomonadota; class Gammaproteobacteria; order Pseudomonadales; family Pseudomonadaceae; genus Pseudomonas; species Pseudomonas sp. AF03-9. The sequence continues at coordinate 111,613 of NZ_JAHPJF010000016.1, forward strand.
TGGCTTTGCCACGCCTGATACGCCTGGAAGGCCATCATGCCCAGGGATGCCAGCGCCGCGTAATTCATCCCGCCGAGGCCACCCAGCAAATCCCCCAGACCGCCGCCGGCCGAGGCATTGCCGGTGCGGGTGCCTTTCAGTAAGCCGCCGAGCAGTCCGCCCAGGCCACCGCCCGAGGAGGCACCGCCCGCTTGCCCGGCGCGCAACAGTTGTTCGAGTAGATCGCTGGTGTTCATGGTGTCACCCTCCGAGGGCGCAGTGTTGGCGTCTAACAACCATAGCCCGCGCCTGCCGGAACACCATGACCGCCGGGCGGGCACAGCTTATGATGGCGCCACCGCGCCTTCAGGGGAAAACCCACGTGAACCGGATCGAGCACATCGCGCTGATGGCCCGCTACAACCAGTGGATGAACCGCAAGCTCTACGATGCCGCTGGCACACTGAGTGCTGCGCAGCTGGCCGTGGATCGCCAGGCGTTTTTCGGCTCTATCCTCGGCACCCTCAACCACTTGGCCCTGGGCGACACGGTGTGGCTCAAGCGCTTTGCCCGGCACCCCGCACGCTACACAACCTTGGCGGCGCTGGACGGGGTAGCCACACCATGCGACCTGAAACAACTGGCCTTTGCTGATCTGCGCGAACTCACTGCTCGACGTCGCTGGCTGGATCAGATGATCATCGATTGGGCGCACACCGTGCGTGAGCCCGATCTCGATCACCGCCTGCATTACCACAACATGCGCGGCGTGGCAGCGGACAAGGATTTCTTCAGCCTGCTGCTGCACTTTTTCAATCACCAGACCCACCATCGCGGCCAGGCCACCACCTTGCTGTCCCAGGCCGGCGTAGATGTGGGCGACACCGACCTGTTGGCGTTGATTGACTAGCGTCAGCGCGCCTTGAACACCGCGTAGGCTTGCAACAATCGCGGGAAGTCCTGGGGCTCGGGCAATTGCGCAAAACTTTCGACGGCCGGGGTCGTTGCCCAGGCCAGCTTTTCGCAGGTCCAGGTCTCCATGAAGGGCGCGTAGCCACGGGTGTTATCCAACAAGGTCGCGCGCACGTTGACGAACTCGTCGATGCCATGGGGGCGTGTAAACAGCCAGCTCATGCAATGAGGGCAAAAGTAGTGGCGATCGACCCCGTGCAACCCACCAATGACCGGGCAACCCTGGGTTACGGTGAAGCCGCTGGCGGGAACCAAGGCACTCAGGGAAAACGCGCTGGAGGACATTTTCTGGCAACCGGTGCAGTGGCACGCCATGGTAATCACCGGTTCCAGGCCCAGGCTGAAACGCACGCGGCCACAGCGACAGCCGCCCTCTTGCGGCAGGGTTTCGACGCTCATCATTGCTTCCTTTTTATGATTGGGGGCGTGGCAGATTAACCCCATGCCCAAGGGTTGAACAGGCCTACCCGTGCGTATCGAGCGACCTTGGAGTCACGCCAAAAATCCTTTGTAGATCACTGATCTACCGAGGTTTTTTCTGGCCTCTCGGGTGTAACAAACCTGCTATTCGAACTTGCACCGAAGCGTCCGGAGCTATATATTCCCAACCCTGCTGCAACGCGCTACCGCCCGAATGGCGAAACTGGTAGACGCATGGGACTTAAAATCCCCCGCTCGTAAGGGCGTCCCGGTTCGATTCCGGGTTCGGGCACCATATATATCAAGGGCTTGCATGAGATACTTCATGCAGGCCCTTAGTGTTTTTGTTCCGCAATTTCTGAAGCTGTTCCGCAATTCCTGCCATCGGCGTCCTGCCGACGAACACCAACCCACAAACCTGACACATCCTGCGTTCGCTTGTAGAATCGCCCCGCTGTCGCAGGCAAGGCAGGCCGGCGGAAATAACCAAGCGCCATATAGAAGGCGCCAAAAGGACGGATCAACAATTGCTCAATAACATCCAGGTTCTGCGGTTTGTTGCGGCCGCGCTCGTTGTAATCGCCCACGGCGCCATTGCGCCATTTGGATTGCCAAACGAGTTTTTCAACGTCGGCCGATTTGGCGTAGACATCTTTTTCGTAATCAGCGGATTCATCATCCCGTACATTCTGTTCGGCGGTTCCCACACGGAAATGTCGAAGGTCAAGTTGTCCGGGTGGTCGTTCTTCCTGCGGCGGGTCGCCAGGATCTGGCCGATGTACTTCCTGGTCACAATGCTCGTATTCGTGTGCGTGTGGATCGTGGGCAGCGGATGGTTCAAGCCAAACCCCGACCTCGCATTTGCATTCAGCGCGGCCAAGCTGAACATGAAACTGCTTTTCGAGTCTCTGACCTTCACTCACTCATTCGTTGCGCCGACACTTAACGTTGGCTGGACGCTACAGTTTGAGTTCATGTTTTACACCATCATCGCGGTACTGATGGTGGCGGGCGTTAGACGGCTGGAGACGTTCATCATTTCCACCACCGCCATCATGCTTATCTCTCTGTTCATACTGAACTCAGCAGCAAAGCCTTACCTCGACTGGATCGCGCCGGTGAAGTTGATTGGCTCGTCCATGATGTTTGAGTTCTTGTTCGGGCTTGTTCTGTATCGGGTTCATTCCGCCGGTGTACACCTGGCAAAGGTTCCATCCATCCTGATTCTGGTATTGGCAATCCCGCTACTACTGGTTGTCCAGCTGAACAACCTGCTGCCGGGTTTCAATGGCCAGGCGTTCTATCGACCCGTCGTTTGGGGCAGCCTGGCATTTATGATGCTGTGGGCGGCGCTGAGCCTTGAAGGTATCTATTCGCCCCCTAAATTCTTGATACTGCTGGGTAACGCCTCATACAGCTTGTACTTGATCCATTGGATCTTGATGCCTTGGGTTGCTCACTTCTTCGACACTTACGGTCTGTACAAGTACGGCGTGATTTTCTTCTTCGTCATTTATCTTTCCATATGCATCGGGGCCTCAATTGTTTTGTTCAAGTACGTTGAAAACCCAATGAACACAGCAATAAAACGACGCCTACGTTGAGGAAGAAAGCCCGGCCTGAGCCGGGCTTTTTTCGTTAGAGCTTTCGGCTCTGCTCAAATCAAACTCCACCCGTTTGCAGTATCCTCAGATGCAACTCTGTATGCGCCCTTGGCGCTGCCCCTACTGACACGTGACTACGGCTGCCACTAACTGGCGCTCATAGCCCATCCGCTGCCGGCGCTCCGCCAGTAGTGCGCGCACCTTCACTTCCAGGCTGTCGGACTTCCTCAGGCCCTGCGCCGCCCACGGCGGCACCGCCACCGTCTTCGTCTTGCACGGAACCAGCACCGGCACATCAACCCGCACAGTCCGCACCTCGGGCTCCCTGGTCGCGCACCCGGCCAGCATCAGGGCCAGCATCATCAGCAGATACCTCATAAGCCCAACTCCTTGTCGATGATGTCCCCGGCCGCCTGGGCAGGGTCGCCCCCTGTCCGCTCCCGCAGCAATTGATTGGCTGCGGCATAGTCTGGCTGGGCCTCCTGGCTCGCTTTCTCCTGAGCCAAAGCGGCATTCCGCTCCCGCAAGTCGCCAGCCCGCGCCAGTTCGCCGAGCTTCCTGCCCTGCTCACCTGCCAGCGCTTCCAGGTTGTCGCGCGCTGCCTTGGTGCTGACCAGCTCGCCGTTGGCCGTGTCGAGCAGCGGCCTATAGTGAGCAGCGGTACGCCAGACCCCGATGCCAGCGCCCAGGACCAGCAGCAGCGCCACGGCCAGGCTCAGCCCGATCAACTTCCCCAGCGGAGTCATCATTCCTCGTCCTCCCAATCAGGTAGGTCAACGGTCTGACCTGCCAGCCTATGCGTGCAGTCGTCCAGGTACTGGATTCGACCGTTGGTTACGAATGAGTGGCAGACCTTGCCGAAGCGACTGGAAAAAACCGCCTCTCTTCCACCCTTGGCATATATGGCGTCGTATTCAGCCTCATCCTCAGGCGTCATTACACTGCGTCCGTCAGGGGCGCCCGTGGTTCGAGCCAGCACCGACGGCGTGAATGTAGGTGCCTCGGCATTGCCGTTGTAGCCCCAGCGTGGGCCAGGCCCATTTCCAGTGGAAATACCATGCACCATGTCGCAGCCTGGGCACTTGAAGAAGAGATCGCCCTCCTTGGCCTGGGCCAGCACCCGCGACAGCTTGGTGAATCCTGTGCCGCTCATGCCAGCACCTTCAGCGCCTTGTCGTACAGCGCTTGGCGGTCGTCCTGGCCGGTGAGTCCACCATTGATGCGCCGGGTGATCTTCACGAAATCGCCCTGGTCCGCCAACGTGTTCAACCCGCGAGTGGACCAGAACCAGGCCGCCGACATCGTGGCGTGCTGTGGCAGTTCCAGCAGTTCAGGCTGACTGATCAGGTCCAGGCCCAGCGCCTCCCCACACGTCGCATAGTTCGCCCGCCCGGTGATCTGGACCAGGCCACGGCCACGGTACTTGAATCCATCCCCCTTCTCGGTGTTGCCAAGATCGGCACGCCCCTCATACCCGGCCTGCGCGGCGGTGGGGCCCCAGATTTCACGCACATAACGCAACTGGCCAGACTCGTGGCCGATTTGGGCGATGAACGCAGCGATACGCAGACGGTTACACGTCGCTCGCCAACCCATGCGCGGGCATCAAGGGGAACAAGGAGACCGGCCGGGACACCTACGTCGAGGACGAAATGCTAGCGGCTGTATACCTGCACGCCGATCAACCGCTCAAAGACGCATTGGATCTGTTCTACCTCACCGCCCAACGCATTGGCGACACCCTGAAGATGGATGAGCGCCACTTGCTGGATGATCAACTGCTGATCACGCAGGGGAAGACCAGCATGAAACGACGAATCGAGGTTGTTGGGGAGCTGAAGGTCGTGATCGACCGCATACTGGAAAGGAAGAAGGGGCACAAGATTCGATCAACCAGGCTCGTTGTAATGGACAACGGCCAGCCGATGACAGCAAGCATGCTGAGGGGGAGATTTGACGCGGCCAGGATGAAGGCCGGGATTGAAAAGTCTGCGTTTCAGATGCGCGACCTTCGCGCTAAAGCTGCCACGGACAAAGAGGAATCGACAGGTAGCATTCGTGACGCTCGGGACCAATTGGGCCACACGACCGTCGGGATGACAGAGCAGTACATTCGGCGTCGCAAGGGCCTGAAAGTGCTCCCAACCAAGTGAAAATCCGTTCCGCAATAAAAATGGACCCCTTGAAAACAAAGGGCTACAAGCGAGCCATTGCAGAACTATTGCGGACCGGAAATAGCCATAAGCTATTGATTTAAAGCACTTTATGGCCGGACTTAAAATCCCCCGCTCGTAAGGGCGTCCCGGTTCGATTCCGGGTTCGGCACCATATATATCAAGGGCTTGCATGAGATACTTCATGCAGGCCCTTAGTGTTTCTGTTGCGCAATTTCTTAAGCTGCTCCGCAATTCCCCTTCCCCGGCGTCCCGAGCTTTCTGCCAACCGCCGGCGCGAATCGCTGCCTGATCGGCTGGATGCTGGCGGCACTGGTCTGTTCACACGCCCTCCTTGAAGATTCTCAAAACGCGCACGCCGGGCTATTGAGGCACCGTCTAGCGTCGGGCACACTTGCGTGGACTCATCGCCAAAAAAGGAATTTACGATGCCGTTTTCATCAGATGAAAGGACCGCTTTGCTCGCGCTCAAAGGCGTAGGACCAACCGTCATTACACGGCTTGAGCAAATGGGTATCGAATCGCTCGCAGAACTCCGAAAATCAGATGTTGGTGACATCCTGGCTCAAGCATCATCGGCATTAGGCTCGACCTGCTGGAAGAACAGCCCTCAAGCCAGAGCGGCCATCACCGCTGCAGTGGCGCTCGCGAGGCGCTCTGCAGAGCAAATCCCGGCCAGGTAGGTTCGTTCGATTGTCTCCCAGTCGGGTTGCTTGAATGGTCGAGCACGTGAACTCCCCCACTCTGATTGAATCCATTACAGCAATGGAAACTCAGACAACTGCAATCACGGAAGAACCGCCTTTGAAACTTCGTCTTTCAGTCCTCCTTTTCAGCATCGCTCTGTGTGCTGAGGTGCAGGCTGTGCCAAGCCCCGAAACCGAAGCTGTCTTTGAACACGCAATGCTGTTAGGTGATGCCATACAACAACGAGCCGATCAGCTGGTTGAAAGAGAACAGCAGGGAAAAATTGACAAGGGCACACTGAGCCAGTCAATACAGGAGGCAACCAAAGGGCTTGAGACTTATGAGGACGAGCTGCGTAAAGCTAGCGCCGGAGGGCACGGTGTAGCGACTTTCATGTTGGCGAATATGCAAGAGGTTAAAGCGGCAACCTTTTTAAGTGGCTATAAGGCTATGCATGTAGAGGCTTGCGCGCTTTACCAGAACGCCGCGGATCAAGGCTTGGTTGCCGGAGCGATAATGGTGTTGCGCGACTGTGACGAGGCATTCCTGCGATTCAAGCTCGATGACCCCGAGTCTCTTCGCAAGTATAGCCAGCTAGCCAGTGCTCTAGAGCAGCCGGATCTGTACGCTGAGCATTATCCACTGCCGGCAGTACGCTCGTACTGCTTCAAAGATTCACTGAAAGCCGAAGCCAACCGCGAACTACCGTTGACCACTATGAGGGAATTCCTCAAGCCGGTTTCTCTGAGCCTGGAACAGTTTCGCGCCGACGGGTATTACCTGTTAGCGCTCAAGGGCGATTTCGCGAACCCGAAAGTTCAGGCCTATTTCAAGCAGTCGCAGACGATAGCACCTGACTGCCTAGACCCTTCCAATCTCAAGGCACTGTTCAAAAATAGAGAGGGGAAAAACCACTGACGTTAGCCCTCTTTCAACACGATTTGGCACATTAGAAAACGTGGCGCTGATAAACGTAGCGGCCGGCAGCGACTCCTAGTCAGACGCCTCTGAATCCAAGGGTATCGGTGTAGGTATTTGCCATGCGGGCTTTGTGTGATCCTGACTGTCGAAAATACGCCGCGCTTCACGAAAATCCTCAACGTTCTCGACAACCCAAGTCCAGATAGGCGACGTGCGGGTCAACAGGCCCATCCCCAGTGGCGTCAGCTCATACTCGACCCGTGGTGGAACTTCCCCGAACTCGCGCCGAACCACGAGGCCATCGCGCTCCATGGAGCGTAAGGTCTTGGTCAACATCCGTTGAGTCACCCCGGTCATCTGCCTTTTTATTTCGGCATGACGCATGGTGCCGTACACCCCCAGGGCATGCAGGATACCCAACGACCAGCGGCTGCCTGCGTGAGCAAGCACTTCCCGCCTGACGCCATCATCGTCTTCCCTAAGCGTTCGGCAGATTGTCTCTGCCTGGCGGAGAGCCTCCTGAGCGGTCATTTCTATCTCTGGTATCACAGGTGTGCCTTCTTACGAGCGGTGCTGAATCGTGCAAGCATTTGGTCATCTTACAGGCAACAGATCTCAGGAGAAATCATGACCGAAGTGACCCAGTCCGCCCCCCAATCCATTCTCGTTCTAGGCGCCGGGGAGCTTGGGCTGCCGGTTTTGCGCAATCTTGCGCGAGTGGCAAAGCGCGCTCCCGGTTCCACCATCAGCGTGCTGCTCAGGGATTCGACCATCAATACTCAGGTGCCCGAGAAAAAGCGCGAAATCGATGAGCTTCGGGGCCTCGGCATCCAGATGGTGGCCGCAGACCTTGTGAATGACTCAATCGATCAGTTGGCTGCAGTATTCGCACGTTTTGATACCGTAATCGGCTGTGCAGGTATGGTGGCAGGTCGGGAAACCCCGATGAAGCTGGCTACCGCTGCACTGAAGTCCGGGGTGAAGCGCTACTTCCCGTGGCAGTTTGGCGTCGACTTCGAAGTCATCGGCCGGGGCAGTCCTCAGGATCTGTTCGATGCCCAGCTTGATGTGCGCGAATTGCTTCGGGCCCAGGATAAAACTGAATGGGTCATCATCTCGACGGGTATGTTCACCAGCTTCCTTTTCGAGCCTGTATTCGAGGTGGTGGACTTCGAAAACGATACCGTGAACGCGCTAGGCAGTCTTGAGACCAGCGTGACGCTGACGACTCCAGACGACATTGGCACGTTGACAGCACAAATCGTTTTCTTCGAGCCTCGCTTGCGCAATCAGATTGTGTACCTCTCGGGAGACACTGTGACGTACGAGGAGGTTGCGAGTCTCCTCGAACGTGTACTGGGCCGCCCATTCAAACGGAATGTCTGGACGGTGCCGTACTTGCTCGAAGAATTGCACAAAGACCCCACCCATCACATCAAGAAGTACCGCGCTGTGTTCGCTCAGGGCAGAGGTGTGGCCTGGCCTAAAGCAGATACCTTCAACGCGCAGCAGTCGATTCAGGTCACGACCGCTGAGCAATGGGCCCGGGCCAATCTGACCACCTCTGATGAATAACAACCGGTTATTCACCGGCCCGTTCAGCGCACCTCCTGATGAGTGAGCAAGAAACGATCGAGCACATTTTTAGTGATCATCACGGTGTAAGTGTCAGCTTGTATGAGCCCATGTACCCATTCGCACGTGGCGGCGGTAAAGACCTCACCTCGGCCCTTGTGGAAGTGCACCACCATACCGGCCCCACGGCTGTGTAAAGCGATGCTGGCGTCACTAAGGTCAGGCGCCAGGATGGAAGCCCGAAACCGGGCATCGCCATCGCCGAGCATGAATGAATAGGCATCTTCGCTGCGGCCATGCTCGGCATTGGTCGCCCAGCCCATTGCGAGGATTTGCAATCGGCAAGGCGCACCGTCTGTGCCGAGCGGTTCTGGGAGGCCATCGACGAACGTGTACTCGAGGCCATCGACTTCATAGCCAAAGATGTTGGCTTCGTCTCCGAACATGTCCGCGTAGCCGAGGCCTGTTCCCATAAACGCCCAGTGCTGAGGCCTGAAGACCGTGTATCCGCGCGGGTTGCGCGGTGCCATTGCGCCAAAGCTAGCGTATATCCCACGCAGAGCATTCACCCCGAACGTCGATGCTCCGGGGTGATTGACCCTCGGATCTTCCCAGGCCCCCGTTAGCCGATGAGGCTCGGTAGCCGCCACAGGATCGAGTGCACCGGCATCGTACTTGTAGGCCACCTGCCGCCGGCCCTCCTCCTCCAGGCGAATCTGCCACATGAAATTGCCGGCGAAGCGCGCGACCTTGCCGCCCTCCTCGACAAAGGCGTCGACGTGGTCGCGCATTTCTCGCGTCCAATACTCGTCGTGCCCGGCAAAGACGGCGCAGGCGTAGCCCTCCAGCGCGTGCGGGTCGTGATGCAAATCGTCCTGGGTCAGGATATGGACCCTATACCCCTGCTGTTCGGCCCAGACCACAAAAGGCCTCTCGAACGAAGCCCAACCCGCCAAGGCGTAGTACTTGGCATAGCCGTTAAGAGCGGCCCATTCGATGAACTCATAACGCGCCGGGCCTGGCTTGCGGGGCCGGGTCGTGTTGACGCAACGGGGTGCACCTTCCGGCAGCCAGACCTGCCCACGCGCCCAGGGCCGTTGTGCCGAGAGTAACGGTGAGCGGCCACGCGGCGTGCCGGGGTGAAGGCCAAAGTAATGATTGGCACCGCCCCAGTCGTTATAGGCGGCCCAGGTCGATGTGGCTGCAACGAGCACCAAGGCATCGGCGCGCTTGAGCAGCGCCTTGACGATGAACAGATGATGCCCCAGCACGCTGTCAGCGCCATCCCGTACTTCGACCATATAGCCACCCGGCTCGGCCTCCACCGGGATTGTCCATCGCATGAAGACTGGCCACTGGCAGCCATGCTCATAGGCACGTTCGGGTATGGGGTGGAAGCAAGCATCCAGGCTGTCGGTGGTATGCACCGTACAGGTGTTGGCTCCATCACGATAAATCCGCAGTCTTACTTGCGCGCAGTTCGACGACAGATACAGGCAAACCGTATCACCCGGGCTATAGGCACGGCGGTCCGAGTAGCACCAAGCGGCAGCCGGGCCCGACTCGCAAGGAACTTCCACCCAGGTCTCGCGTGCGGCCTGACGTGGGCCCGAAGCCTGGCTGACGGTCACATTGGCGCCCGGGCGTTCACCTCGGGCAGCGGCGTTTTGCGGGGCGGCTGAATTCATTGAGTCATACTCCTTGGTTCGGCGGATGCTGCGGATCGGGCAGCCAATGCATTTACGCGGACTCGCGCGCCAGGCGCCCCGATATGCGCAAGGTCAATGCCCGCCGTTTCTTCGATAAGAAACCCAGCCAGGACGGTGACAACGCCCAAGCCAATGACATAGCTGACATACAGGTAGCCAAGGTCGGCGCCGCTGAGATAGTTATGTAGATAGGGGGCGGTGCCGCCAAAGATCGCCACCGAGATCGAAGACACCAGGCCGACGCCCTGCGCCCGTGCCTGGGTCGGCACTTGTTCGGACAGCACCGCAGGGAAAATCGCCGCGATCAGCGACCAGGCGCCAAGCCCCAGAACCTGGGCCAAAAACAGCGTGTAGGGCTCAGTGGTCACCATTATCGAGATGGGATAGGTCAGCAGGATCACACCCAGGCCCCAGGCAATGACCATGGGCCGGCGCCCTACCCGATCAGACAACATTCCGCAGACCGGCAACCAGCACACACAGAGGACCTGCGCGAGAAGACTGGCCATGTAGGCACCCGTGGCGTCCATACCCTGGGCGATCGCGGTCGAAGCGCCGAACGTGACCCAGGCGTAGTAAGTGACATTGGCGGCCGCGGCCAGCATGACGATGTTACGCGCAACGCGCAGCATCTCCGCCGTGGACAGCTTGCGCGGCGGCCGCGCCTGCCCCTGCTGCGCTACAAATACATGAGATTCCTGCGCACCGCGGCGCAAGAACAGTGCGTAAAAACCAAGCACTCCCCCCATGGCAAAACCGATCCGCCAGCCATAGTCACCCATGGCCTGCGCGCCCAGCAGCCAGGTCAGCGCCGCCGCCACCGCCGTCGCAGCCATGACCCCTAGCGTCACGCCCACATAGACAGAACTCGACCACAAGCCACGGTGTTTGCTCGGGGCGATTTCGGCGACATAGGTGTAGGACACCCCGGTCTCGCCACCATGGGCGAGCCCCTGCATCAGGCGGAAAAACAGCAGCGCGACCGAGGCGTACAGGCCAATGCTCTGGTAGCTGGGAATCAGCGCGATGCCCAGGCTGCTGATCGCAAGCAGCAGCATGGTGATCACCATGATGGTCCGACGCCCCAGTCGGTCGCTCAGCCGGCCAAACAACCAGCCGCCGACCGGGCGTGCAACAAAGCCGACCGCAAACACAGCAAGGGTCGCGAGCATCGCCGAGCGCGCATCGGTCTTGTCGAACAGATTGCTTGCCAGGTACACCGAAAAGGTTGCGTACAGGGTCCAGTCAAACCATTCCAGCGCATTGCCGATACTTGCCGCGCGCAACGATTTGAGGCGTCCTTGGTGAGACGTCGTATTGTTCATGGAGTATCTCCTGGTTACGGAAGGGATCGCGGTTTGGCAAACCGGATCAAAGGTGCAACGCGGGCTTGGGCTGGCCTAAACCCTGGGCAACCGGGACGCGGACACGCAGCGCAATCAGCAACGCGGCCAGCAGCATGAGCACGGCCGCCGCGATGAATACGCCTGCGCTGCCACCGAGGTTGAACACGGCACCGCCAGCGGCGGCGCCGGTTGCGATAGCCGACTGCACAGATGCCACCACCATGCCCCCGGCGCTTTCGGCCTGATCAGGGACTGCGCTGGCAACCCAGTTCGACCACGCCACCGGCACACCACCAAAGGCCAAGCCCCAGATGCTCAGCAGTACTGCCTGCCCCGCAATCGAGGCCGGCAACAGCACCAACGCCAGTGCTGCAACGCCGACCAGCGCGGGCATCAACACCAGAGTGGCCAGCGGGTAGCGCTCCAGCAGCTTTCCGGCCAACAGCGTGCCAACGAAGTTCGCCACACCGAACCCCAACAGCATCAGCGACAGCCCCTGCGTACCGATGCCGGTCGTCCCCTCAAGAAATGGCCGAACATAGGTGAACATCGCGAAGTGCCCGCTGTGCACCAGCACACACCCGAACATCCCCATGGCGATGCCCGGGCGCTGCAGCACGTCGAGGATGGTGCGCAGACGTGCCGGCCGGCGCGGCGCCAGGCGCGGCAGAGTGAACGACTGGAACGCCAGAGTGGCCATGCCGACCGCTGCCGCCGCAAAGAATGCACTGCGCCAGCCATACAGCCCGCCCAGGTAGCTGCCCAGCGGCACTGCTACGACGGTGCCGATGGCAATGCCGCTGAAAATGATCGAAAGCGCCCGTGGCAACAACGCACTCGGTACCAAGCGCATCGCGACCGCCGCCGCCATGCTCCAGAACCCGCCAAGGGCAATGCCCAGCAAGATACGCATCAACAACAGCACCGCGAAGCTGGAGGAAACGGCGACCAACAGATTGGAGGCGACCATCAAGGTGGAAAACCCCAGCAACACCCAACGGCGGTCGATGCTGCGGGTCAGGCCCGGGACCAATAAGCCCGCGAACAGCGCCACTACCGCAGTCACTGTGACCGCTTGGCCCGCCAGCGCTTCGGACACTCCCAGGTCGTTCGCCATCAGCGTCAACAAGCTCGCCGGAAGGTACTCGGCGGTCAGTAATCCGAACACGCCCATTGCCAGCGAAAACACGGCCATCCACGCGGGGGTGGCAGGCTCCACGTCCGGGACGACGCCGGGATGGCGGTCGGATACGGAATTACACACACAGTCAGTCATTGCACGGATCTCCCAATCTTCATGGCGATCCGCAGTCTAGGCGCGGGAATCCGGATGATCTATGATCTAAAGTCTCTACTTTTTGACCAAAACACCTGAACAATGCCTACAGATCAGTTTGCGCTCTCCTCGGACCTCATCACCGAACTGTTACGCGGCATGCGCCTGCGCGGCGTCGAATACCGGCGTATTCAAGCGGGACCCACCTTCGGGTTGGGCTTTGCTGAAAAACCTGGGCATGCCTGGTTCCACTTCATGGCCGTCGGCAATGCGGTGCTGCGGATGGAGGACGGAACCACCTACGCGCTGGGTGCGGGCAACGCCGTGTTCATTTCCCATGGCGCGGCCCATCAACTGTTTTCCGATCCTCACGTGCCTGTTCAAGACATCGACCTTCTAGACGGCGCCCCCCTCGGCGAAGCCGTCAGCGCGGTGGATACCGGAACCGGTGGCAGCCCCACGCCGAGCACTATTGTGTTCAGTGGCTGCATGGAGTTTGAACTGGGCAGTCTCCACGGCCTTGGCCGGCTGATGCCGGGCCTGATGTTGATCGACGCCGGCGGCCAGCGTTACCCCGGACTGGTACCTATCCTGGCCACCATGGAACGCGAGGTCAGCGCTGCACGTATCGGCTTCGCCGGTATCCTCGCGCGCTTGGCCGACGTGGTGGCGGCCATGGTCGTGCGCGGCTGGGTGGAGTGCGCCTGCGGGAATGCCTCTGGCTTGGTCGCCGCCTTGCGCGATCCACGCTTGGCCGGCGCCCTGCTTGCACTGCACCAACAACCGGGCCGTGACTGGACCGTTGCGCAGTTGGCAGAACAATGCAATACCTCACGCTCGGTCTTCGCGGACCGCTTCCAGGTAACGATCGGCATGAGCCCGCTGCGCTATGTCACCGAACTGCGAATGCGCCTTGCAAGCCAGTGGCTGACCCTCGAACGGCTGCCGATTGAAGAGGTAGCGCAGCGTTTGGGCTACACCTCCCAGGCCGCGTTCAGTCGCGCCTTCAAACGCATTACGGGCAACACACCTGGCTTGAGTCGCAAGGTCAGGTAGGCGACTGCCCGTTGAAGCCGAGCGCACGCAGTCGCTGATCCGTGGCGCTGGCTTATTTACCACCCGTCACGTCGAGAAATGTGCCGGTGACGAATGATGCCTGCTCGCTGGCAAGCCATAGAATCGCCTGTGCCACTTCCTCCGGCTGGCCACCCCGCCCCATGGGGATCGAGTCCTTGACCCGATCGACCCGGCCCGGCTCGCCACCACTGGCATGCATGTCGGTGTAAATATGCCCGGGGCGAATACCGTTGACGCGTATGCCTTCCCGGGCCACTTCCTTTTCAAACCCAATGGTAAACGTCTCCAGGGCGCCCTTTGAGGCCGCATAGTCGATGTATTCATTAGGGCTGCCGAGACGCGCCGAGGCCGAAGAGACATTGATCACCACGCCGCCCGGGCCGTTGTGACGGTAAGACATGCGCTTCACCGCCTGCTGGGCACAGAGTATCGGCCCAATGGAATTGACCGCAAAAATGCGCTGCATCCGCTCGAAGCCAAGGCCTTCCAGGCGTGACTGAGGCGCCAGCATCCCGGCGTTGTTGACCAGTACGTCAATACGTCCGAACGAGCGGTCGATGGCTGCGAACAAATCGGCCACCTGTTGCGGGTCCGCACTGTCGGCGCGCACCGCCAACGCCCTGCGCCCCAGTGCTTCGACATCCGCAACCACTGCCAGCGCGGCGGCCTCGTGGGCGACGTAGCTGATGGCGACGTCATAACCGCGTGCGGCAGCCAACCGGGCGGTGGCCGCCCCCACGCCACGACTTCCTCCGGTGATCAGAATCAGCGGTGCCTTTGAGACGTTGATCATTGAACCTACCTCCTGGCCAGTCGGCCGTATCAGCCGATAATGAGGGTACCGCTGGCGATCACGACGCACGCCAGTATCCGGCGCGCTGTAAGCGTCTCGCCGAGGAACACATAACCGATCAACAACGCAAACAACACGCTGGTTTCGCGCAACGCGGAGACCGCGCCCAGGGGCGCTTCGTTCATGGCGTAGATGACCATTGCATACGCAAGCAAAGAGACCAGTCCGCCGCCCATGGCGGTAACCATTCCTGGCCGAACCGAGAACAAGCTGCGCGGACCACGCAGACCGATGTAAACCACCGGCATCAGCACGCCCCACAGGGCGCACATCCACACGGCGTAGGACAACGGTGCACCGGATAGCCTGGCGCCTATGCCGTCGACAACGCTGTAGGCCGCAATGAAGCAGCCTGTTCCCAGCGCATAGGGCAAGCTGGGAACCGACAGACTGCGCCCTTTGAAGGCCAGCGAAACAATCCCGCCTGACACCAGCGCCACACCGAGCAACTCGCCAGGGCTGATGCTTTCTCCGGCAAAAACCGCGGCCCCCAAGGTAATCAGCACCGGCGACGATCCGCGTGAAATCGGATAGATCTGCCCCAGGTCGCCAACTCGGTAACTGCGCACGAGGAACAAGTTGTATCCCACATGCAGTAACCCCGAAAGCAGCGCGTAGCTCCAGCTTTCCATGGCCGGTGGGACCATGAAGGCGGCGGCGACGGCACAGACTATTGCAATGGCAATGCACATCACCGTCATGGACCACAGGCGATCGTTACCACTGCGCAGCAGCGCATTCCAGCTTGCATGCAGGAGCGCGGCGAAAAGAACCAGCAAGACGATATGAATAGGCATGCGCCACTCTAGGCAATCCGTTTTCGAGACAAAAGCGAAGTATCCTCATTGCAGCATGAACGGATACTCATGCATTACGCTTGCACTCGTTGTACTTTCAGCGCTTCGCTGACTAGCCATTGGCGAAAGCTGGCGACATGCGGTTGCGATTCGATGCCCTTGGGGCAGACGAAGTAGTACGCAAGCGGCGATGGAAGCGGCACGTCGAACAGCCGAACCAAACGGCCATCGGCGATTTCGTTCTCGACATGCCCGCTGCGCACCAACGCCACGCCTTGGCCGAGCAAGGCCGCCTCGACCGTCATGTTGGTGTCGCCAAATCTGACGCTTTCCTTGAGCGGCAAATAGGCCAGCCCGACGGCTTGAAACCACGCCTCCCATTTAGGTACCAGCTCGGCACCATCACGCGTCAGCAGTGGAAAATCCAGCAACTGTGCAGGGCTCTGCGGTGTCCCGACGCGTCGCAGCAGTTCAGGGCTGGCCACAGGAAATACCTGCTCTCCAAACAAAAACTCCGAATACAGACCTGGGTAAGCACCCTTGCCGAGCCTGATCGCAACATCCGCCTGGCCGTGAGAGAAATGGATGATTTTGTCCGTGGTATCCAGCGAGACCAACAGCTCGGGGTGCTGGCGAGAGAGCAGCGGCAAGCGTGGCAGCAGCCATTTGAGCGCGAAGGAATAGGTGGTACTGACGCGCAGTCGAACCCGGCCTTTTTGCTCGCGCAGGTGGCCCAAAGTCGCCTCCAGGCTGATGAAGAATTCGCGCACGATGGGCGCCAGCGTTGCCCCCGCGGCCGTCAGGCGTAACGCCTTGCTACGTTCGAACAACTGCAGCCCCCAAAGCGCCTCAAGATGCTTGAGCTGGTGGCTGACGGCGCTCTGGGTCACATGCAGTTCCTGCGCGGCTGCGGTGAATGTCGGGTGGCGCGTGGCAACTTCGAACGCACGCAATGTCGCGGTGGGCGGCAAATCTCTCATAGGGGCGGTATCCGGCGAAGTATCAGAAAGACGCTTGCATGAACGCTAGCTCATAAGGGCGCTGAATTCACTCTAACCGTCGCCGCCCTGCCGTGACAGGGGTGCACCGGAAACTGGCAGCTCAACGACGCCCAGGCTTCTCGATGGGCTGGGTGGGTGAGTCGTTGCGCTTGGAAGCAGCGTCTTGCCGGGGAGCTGTCTGTTGCCGGTGTTGTTCTTTATGGAATGCCTCATGCCACCGCATCAGTGCTTCCGCGCCGTCAGAAGCCAAGGCCGAGAGTGGCGCGCAGGCTATCCACGCGGTTGCCATTACGAGTGTCAGTTTTTTCATTACGTATCACCTGGGTTGGTTGAAATCCAAATAGTCGGCGCGCAGAAGCCTACGGCGCCCGTGTGGTGCCATGCGGTCATGCCTGGGTGTATGACTCAGGGCGTGGAACGCGCGAGCTGCGCGTATTGCTCCAGCAGCCAGGCCAAGTCGTGGTAACAGGTCGCTAAAGCGTGCGCGCCAAGCCTTCTCATCGACCTTGATGTGCGGCGAGCCTGCGCCGCGCAGATCGCCGGGTCACCCGCCCAGCGAGCTATCCGCCGGGCGCCGCTTTGTGCGCAATGGGCGACGGGCGAGCCCGGCTCAACACGCTTCGCCTTAGCCTGTAACCGGCGCAATTGCTTACTCAATTGCAGGGACAAGTAGCCCGCCCGGTAATCGTGCCTGTTATCGGCGCCGAGCAAATTGATCAACGCGACGATTCGAGATTGCTGCCTGGCCTGCCATTTAGCGTGGTCGATCGTGCTTGCAAGACGAAGTAGCTGGCGTGTGTGCTTATGCAGTGAACGTTTCAACGCCCGAATATGTTTGACCGGATCTCTGGGCAAGATCTGGAACGCCAATAAGCAGATCAGCATTGCAACAATCCACGCCAGCGCCTGGTTCGCAAAGTCGGCGAAATCATAGGAGGCGATGGCACCCGTGCTCACCAGGGTGTTGAACCCGATCAGGTAGGCGATGCCTTGCAAAGCGTGACGCGGTTGGCTCGTCGCATGGATCCCGAACGACCAGAACGCCGCCAGCAGCATAAATAACAGCGGGAAACCGTTGATCTGTGGCATCAACAGGAACTTGCACAGCGCGGCAGCCACAATGGCGTAGAGCGTGCCACGTATAAAACTGGCCATACCCTGCGCCGGCGCCGCGGCCGTGGCCAGCAGCGTGCAACCTGGGCCCAAGACTGCCAGCAGCGTCGGCCCTTGATTCCAGCCGCTGAAGTACCAGACCGCCCCCGTGGCCAGGGTTGCGAGCACGGCCCGGATGCCGTTTCGTGCCGCGTCCGCGTAATGGCGGTGGTAGCCCACGGCGCGGACCTGCGCCGGGCGTCGCTGATCGAGGCTGGAGAAGTTCAGCAAGGCCTCAGTCAAATCTGTCAATTGCTCGTGCAAGCGTTCGCTGAACAACCGCGAGCCTTGAGTTGAGTCTGCATGCTCATCCGCCAAGCGACGCAGTTGCCCTACCGTATCGGCCGCCACCTGGAAGGTGCAGCGGCTGCCCGCCAGGCGCTCACTCAGTTGCAGTAGCGCGCTGGCATTGTCCGCCAGCAGCACGGGATCGGCGCCACGGGCGGCATCGTCCAGGTGCACGTCCAGCACCGCCGATTGCAAATGCGCCAGGCCTGCTTGAATCGCCAGTTGCCGGGAGCGAATCAACTGGGACTCCCCACGGGCGAGTCCCAGTTGATCGTCCACCTTGCCGATGTCCATCGCGAGCTGGTGACGTTGTGCCGTCAACGCCGCGATAGGCTCGCCGGTGAGTCGCGCGGCGAGCAGTCGGGCACTGCGGGCACAGATGCCGACCAGCGCGCTGCGCACCTTGTCCTCCATGGTCTTGGCACTGAACAGCGTGACCACCAGGCTCAAGCTCAGCACCCCCAATGCGACCGCCGTACCACGGGTGATGATGTGCTCAAACCCCAGTTGCGGCGCAACGATTGCAGGGCCCAGCGCCAGGCAGACGGTATAGCCCGCCACCACCGCCGCCGTGGCCTGATAATGGCGCAAAACGGTCATTGCACTGACGCACAGGCCCAGCCACAGAGCGATACCGAGCAGGAACAACAGCATCTGTTGTGCGAACAGGCCTGTCAGCACTACCGCCGCGACCAGGCCGACCAGGGTACCCAGCATCCGGTAGACACCCTTGCCACGAACCGCCCCCTGGATGGGCTGTAGCAACAACAACACGGTGGATGCGCCCGCGAACGGGGCGTCCAGATGCAGTTCAAAGCCAAGCCACAGCGCCAGACCTGCAGCCAAGATACTGCGCAACACGTAGAAGAACGTGACGGACGTCCAGGGCCGCGCAATGCTCGCGAAAAGGTGTGTCAGCCGGTTCGTCATCACAGGAACGCCTGCAGCCATTGGGTGAGCCGCCAGCGTGGCGCAGCGTTCGACTCCTTGACTTCGACACTGGCGGTCATGCCCGCCACCAATTCCACGCCCTCCGGCACCTGATCCAACTCAATGCGCACGGGTACGCGCTGGGCCAACCGAATCCAGCTGAAGGTCGGGCTCACCTCGGGCAAGCCGTTGGCATTACGCACTTCATTAACATCGGCGATCCCCCTGCCCATGCTTGCCACGTGCCCTTCCAATAGTGGGGCAAACCCCATCAGCTTGATGGAGACCGGGGAGCCGACCCGCACGGCCGGCAGCTTGGTCTCCTCAAAATAGGCCGTGACCCAGAAACTATGGCCATCGACGACGAACAGGTTGGTAATGCCAGCCTGTGCGTAGTCACCGGGTTGCAGGCGCAGTTGAGTGACGTAGCCGTCTACCGGCGAACGAATGGTCGTGCGCTCCACGTCGAGCTGCGCTTGGGCGACCTGGTGGGCAGCTGCGTCCAGGCGCGCTCGGGCAACGGCCAGGTCGCGGGCGGCGTTATCAATCTCTTCCTGGGCGATGGCCCCGGCCAACTGGGCTCGCCGCTTGAGTTGGGCGCTGCGTTGCTCGAACACGCTGCGCGCCTCGGCAAACTGCGCCGTGCGCTGCTGTAGGGCCAATTGATAAGCGCGCGCATCGATGCAATAGAGCAAATCGCCCTTTGCCACCCATTGATTGTCCCTGGCTGGCAACCGATCGACTTGGCCGGACACCTCGGGAGCGATACGGATAACCTGCGCACTGACCCTCCCGTCACGCGTCCACGGGGCCAGGACGTACGCCCGCCATAGTTGCAGGCAGAACACCAGGGCCAGCAAACCAAGCAACAGGGTAAGCGCCGGTTTGAGGATTTTGACGATAGACATGACCTGCCCCACTCAACAATTGACGACCATCGTCGACAGGACGATGAGCGAGACAAAAAAACGCGCCAGTGCCGGGTGCCAGGCCCAATCCAGCCAGCGGCGGGTCAGGTTCTCGATAAGCGTGTAGGCCAGGACCGACACGCCCAGGTAGATCAACAAAGGTGGGAAATACAGGTTGGCGATGGAGACTTCGCTAAACATGGCAAATACCGGGTTCAAGGGGCTGTAGCATCTCCCCTTCCTACAGGGGGCTTGTTGATGATGCTAAGCAATTACCACCACTGCCGATATTGAGTAGACTGCCAGAATATAATCAAATCCAGACAACCTCACGATTGCATGCCATGGCCGAAATCCAACCTTTACACGTCGATCAGTTCGAGTACGACACGCTTGTTCAACCTGCCGTCGCACTGAGGCTGGAAACACAACGCAACGACAGTGAGTCCGCGGTACACAAGCACCGCAAGGGGCAACTGGTCGTGGCGTATGGCGGTGGCATTGTGTGTACGGGCGAGGACGGCGTGTGGATGGTCCCGTCGGGTTTTGGCGTGTGGATACCAGGGGGCGTGGCCCACAGCAACCGTGTGACGGCCAACGGGCAGGTGTGCTTTCTGTTCGTAGAGCCCGGCGTTGCGTTACTGCCAGACCACTGCTGTACGCTGGCGCTGTCGCCCCTGATCCTCGAGCTGATCCTCCACCTCAGCGACCAGGCCCAGAATTACCCTCCACACTCGCGCACTGCGCGGCTGGCCAACGTGTTGCTGGAAGAGCTTGAGCTGGCCCCCACCGAACAGCTGTACCTGCCGTTGCCGGCATCAACCGCGCTTCGCACAATCGCTAGGGCGCTGGCGCAAGATCCAGCCAACCGCGCCACCATGGCGAGCTGGGCGCACCATGTGGCCATGAGTGAACGCTCGCTGTCGCGCCTGGTAAAAGGTGAAACGGGCCTGACCTTCGGCCAGTGGCGCAAGCAGTGGCAGATCATTGTCGCGCTGCAAAGCCTGGCCGAGGGGTTGTCGGTACAGAGGACGGCCGAAGCCCTCGGCTACGAGTCAGTCAGCTCGTTTATCTCCATGTTTCGTAAAACCCTGGGCACCTCTCCAGCACGCTACCTGCGCAACACTGCTCTTCCCGCCAAGAACTCCGGTCATCGCGCTTCTGCCGTTGCGTCGGTTCCCAGGTGATCAACCTTACGTCCCACTTTTGACCTTGCTCCAGACCCGCATACGCACGCGCGCTCATTTGAGGAGTGGAGAACGTGCACGAAGTCTAGGTTGCGAGGCAGCCGGTGACGATAACCCGCTGTTGTTACCCCGAAAGCGTTAAGCTACGCCCCCCGAGCGACGGAGCCCCCGGATGACACAATGGCGAAAACAAGGCACATCGAGCAAGGCGTGGACCTATGCACTCCTGGCCTGCGTGCTCCTGTTTACCTGCTTCACGGGGGCGATCTGGCCGGACGGCTACACGTCCAATCGCAAGCGGGTGTTCACCCCGGGCTTCCTGGTGGTCTGCACGATGGTGGCGGTGGTTGAGTTGTTAGTGCTGAACCACTTTTACGGCGTGCGTTAAAACCGCTGGGCCGAGCACTCTGATGAAATCCAGCCTCAGGCGGTGGTACTGACCAACGTACCCGACGTGTCGCTACCCTCAGCGGTCACTGCCTGCAACAACGCTGCGGTAGCGGTCTGCAATGCCGCCGTCGTCGCAGCAATCTGCACCTGGGCCGCGGCAACCGCAGCTGCCTTGGCCTCTTCACTTAGCTTGGCGGACTGGGCTTTTTGCAGCGCCTGCTGCTGGGCCTGAAGTTGCTTTTGCAACTGTTCAATCTGTTTTTTCAGTTGTTTGACGGTGTCGGACGTTTGCGTCGATGAACTGCCGGAAGCCCCGCCACCTGCAGCAGTTGCGCGTTTGCTGGCACTGGTGGCGGTAGTCGCGGTGGTGCTGCTCGACGACTCGGCAGTCGTGTCTGCGCTCGCGGGACTGGTGGCCGCTGGCGTGGTAGGGACTGCGCTTGGAACAGTGGCGACATTGACGATCATGTTGAGTACTCGGTTGCGACTGGAAGAGCTGCTGCGGATATTTCAATTTGTTTCTGGGCCCTGCAGGGCAACTTTATACGCCGCACTGCCATCATCACGCCAGCCCTGTTGGGCTGAACTTGGCGTAAGAAGGCCGTATCTCTGATTCAGATCAGATTCTTGCCCCGCCGGTGGCGTACAAAAGAAGCGTCTGCAGGGTGTGCTGTGCGCGCCCGTGTTTTAACCGAACAGAGGGTTTACTCATGCTTAGCGTCAAAGAGCACAACGAACGGGCCGCCACGATCTATGCCACGAGCACCGGCCAACACTGGATTGAAGCGCTCACGGACGGCCGCCACGTGCTGATCAGGCCCTTGAGCGAAAAGGATCGGGAGCGTGAATACGCTTTCATCAAACACTTGTCACCCGAATCGCGGCACATGCGTTTTCTGGGGCAGATCAGCGAGCCGTCCGGGACCTTGCTTAATCAATTGATGGACACCGATAACCGGCTGCGCATGGCCTACGTGGCGTTGGTGCATGACAATGGTCAACTGATCGAGATCGGTGTAAGCCGCTATGCCGCCACCGGCGAGCATGAATGTGAGTGTGCCGTGACCGTCGCGGATGAATGGACGCATCTGGGGTTGGGGACGTTGCTGATGAAGCACCTGATCAAGGCGGCGCACAACAATGGTATGCGCCGGATGTATTCAGTCGATGCCGCCAGCAATGCGCCCATGCGCGACCTGGCCCAGGCGCTGGGCTTTGCGCGGCACGCTGATCCTGCAGACCCCCACCAGGTGATTCACAGCCTACGCTTGTAACGTCTGGCCCCGACGAGCGTCGGGGCGCTCGCCGG
The DNA here is from genome assembly GCF_020515815.1 of Pseudomonas sp. AF03-9. Lineage (NCBI taxonomy): Bacteria > Pseudomonadati > Pseudomonadota > Gammaproteobacteria > Pseudomonadales > Pseudomonadaceae > Pseudomonas > Pseudomonas sp. AF03-9. The sequence continues at coordinate 134,168 of NZ_JAHPJF010000016.1, forward strand.
CTGCGGCCGCTATAGCCCTCGGCCCGGCTTGATCGCCAACAGGCTACAAGGCGCACGGTGCAGGAGCTGTTCGGCAGTGGTGCCCAACAGTTTGCTCAGCCCTTTGTGTTGCACCGTACCCGCCACAATTACATCGACTTGGTGTTGTTCGACGAATTGGCAAATGACCGGCACCGGCACACCCTCGATGAAGTGACGGCAGTCGGCCGCAACGCCATGGCGCTCGGCTATCGCCGCGAACGCTTCACGCTGTGCCACGCCCTCGGCTTCGTAAATGCCGGTGGCCAGGGGTAAGGCGCCGAAGCCCATGTCCATCGTGTACGCAGCCGTCCAGTCGTACGCATGCAGCACTTCAACCTGAGCATTGCAGACCTCGGCCAGTTTCGACGCGGCGGCGAGAATCTGATCGTTGAATACCAGGTCCTGGTCTTCGCTGCGCAACACATCAATGATCGCCAGGATACGACGGGGGTGCGGGTTCTGGGCGTTGGTCACCAGGTGCACCGGGACCGGGCAATCCCGCAACAGTTGCCAGTCCAGTGGGGTGTAGAACACCCGTTTCAGCACCGACTCCTCGCGGGCATCCTTGATGATCATCGTCAGCGGCATTTCCTTGATGAAGTGCAGGATCTCCGCATACGGATCGCGCACCCACACCACCTCGCTGGTGACCGTGACACCGTATTCGCGCATCCGGCTCGCCTGTTCTTCAAGCCAGTGGCGGTGCTTTTCCAGATACGCATCGCGGACCGCGGCGATCTGTTCGGGCGCGAACAGGTCGGCCACCGCCAGCGCCTGTAAATAATCAAACGCCACGATATGCAGGGGTTGTCGCAAGGCTTGCGCCAACGCCGCTGCACGTTCGAAGGCCGGCGTATGGGTCATGGCTGACGGGGCGATCAAGAGTAAACGCGGTATCTGTGACATGGTGCACCTCGGCACTTGAGCGATGGCTGGGAATACTCCAAGGCTGATCCCCTCGCCCGACGACCCACTTGATCTTTGTCAGTCATCGGGCAAATCATCGTTCAATGCACCAGCAGCGCGACCCACATGGCCGAGGTCAGCAGAATCTGCCCGGGGATGACATACGTGGCAAAGCGTCGCCCACCGCTGATCCAGGCCAACAGGCATTTGCTCACCGCATTGCTGCTGACCGCCAACAGCACGGGCGGGGCAACGGCGCTATAGGCCAGGTGCCCGCCTTTGGCCAGCGAGGCAATCGAGGCCGTGGACGAATGGGCGTCGGCGAAGCCGCTGAAGATGGCCGTGAGCATCACGCCCGCCTGACCAAAACGATCAAGCATCAGTGACGATAAAAACGTCATTCCGGCCATGGTCAACGTGACCGCCAGCGCAAGTTTGAGGTTGAACGCACCGCCGACCTTGATCGGCCGGCTGGCGATACCCGCGGTTTTCGGGAAGAGCAGGCAAGCGCTGAACAGCAGCGTGACGCCAAGCCCGGCCAGCAGCGGCCCCCACACGTACGGCAACAAGGCGGTATCGACCGCGCCGAGGATCAGCGCAACCTGGGCCACCGTGGCCAGATTCGACAGAATGGCCGCCGCACTCAATACCTTGAGGTTATCCGGCTCTTTGCGCGCAATGTGCCCCATCGCCGCGATGGTCATGGTGCTGGAAGCAAAGCCGGAGGCGATGGCGCTGACGACATAGCCGTAGCGAACACCCAACGTGCGCACGGCGATATGGCCAATGGCCCCCACCGCCATCAGCATCACGGTCAATGTGCACAGGGTGCGCAAGTTGAGCGCCGAGTAGGGACCGATGAAGCGATCAGGAGTCAGCGGCAACACCACCAGCGCAGCGATCAGCAACACCAGGCCGTCGCGCATCTCGGCTTCGGTCAACTGGCTACGGGCAAAGTGATGGAGTTTCTCTCGGTAAGCCAGCAACCCAGCCATCACCACGCCAATGGCAATCGCCTGTTCCGGTGCTGTACCGCACAGTGCGCCAAGCAACAACACAGTGAGCAAGGCCACTTCGCTGGTCACGCCCGGATCGCTGCCCAGGCTGCGCCAATAGGCCACACTGACCAGCAATGCCAGGCAGCCGCCCACGATCCCCAGCAATAGCGCTCCGCCAACCTGCATCGCCACGTAACCCAGCAACGCTGTGATCGCAAACGTGCGCAACCCGGCACAGGCACGGCTGTCGCCCCGACCTTTATGCCGTTCACGCTCAAGACCGATCAACAGCCCGATCCCCAGCGCCGCGGCGGCGCCCGCCAGCCCCGGTGTTTCATGCATGGCGGCGCAACCCCGGCGGTTGCGTCGGGCCGGGCGTGGCATTGGCCGAAAACCGTCTGCGCGACGTCCTGGTTATCAACATTCACCTCCGGCTGATGCTCGTGTCTGGCCCATATTCAGGGCGCCCAAGACGTTTGCTGCAAGGCTATCCCGCTGATCCAGACTGCGCCGGGCGACGTTGCCGGGAGTTGATCATGATCAACAATCCGGGTGGGACACCCTCACGTCCTGGATGACGACGTGCGTCGCGGCGGCCCGAAAACACCGCGTGTTTACACTTTCTGACTTAAATCAAACGATGGCTGAGGGTTCACGGGGACATTGGAGCCAGCATTCACACCACCCTACGCGGTGAGTGTAGAAACCCTCGTTTCGTGGAGGCTTCTATGACTACGCACCTGCAAGACACCCACTCAACCCTTCCTCCCGCAGGGCAACCCATCGCAGGCAGTTTGCAAAGAGCCGACTCCCGGCGGCTCTCCCTGAGCCTGCTGGTGGCCCTCGTGATCGGTTCGATGATTGGCAGCGGCATTTTCAGCCTGCCGCAGAACATGGCCGCCCATGCGGGTGCCGGAGCGATCCTGATAGGTTGGGTGATCACCGGCATCGGCATGCTTTCGTTGGCGTTGGTTTATCAAACCTTGTCCAACCGCCAGCCGGCGCTGGACAACGGCGTATTCGCCTACGCCCGGGTCTTGGGGGGCGAGTTCCTCGGGTTCAATTCCGCCTGGGGCTACTGGATCAGTGCCTGGATCGGCAACGTCAGCTACCTGGTGATTCTGTTTGCAGCCTTGAGTTACTTCTTCCCGATGTTCGGCGAAGGCAATAACGCCGCCGCCGTTGCCGGCGCCTCGATACTGCTGTGGTCGCTGCATTGGATGATTTTACGAGGCATGCGCACCGCGGCCCGCGCCAATGCACTGACGACGCTGGCCAAAATCGTGCCCTTGTTGCTGTTCATCGGCCTGGTGATCGTGGCCTTCCGGCGTGAAACCTTCGCCGTCGGCTTCTGGGGCTCGCCTGATTTGGGCAGCACCCTCGATCAAGTCAAAAGCACCATGCTGGTGACCGTTTGGGTGTTCATCGGGATCGAAGGGGCCAACGTTTTCTCGGCGCGTGCGGCCGAACGCAAAAATGTCGGGCGTGCCACCGTGATCGGGTTCGTCATCACCTTGTTGCTGTTGATTGCGGTGTCCCTGTTGTCACTGGGCATCCTCAAGCAACCCGAGCTGGCGACCTTGAAGAACCCGTCCATGGCCGGTGTGCTTGAGGCTGCGACCGGCCCTTGGGGCGCGGTGTTGATCAGCATCGGCTTGATCATCTCGGTGGGAGGTGCACTGCTCGCCTGGACGCTGTTGGCCGCCGAGTCGGTCTTCACGCCGGCCAAAGAGAACGTCATGCCTGGGATGCTGGCAACGGAAAACGTGCACGGTGTGCCCAGCCATGCGCTGTGGATCACCAACGGCTGCATTCAGCTGTTTCTGTTGCTCACGCTTTACTCAAGCGCCAGCTATCTCGCGCTGATTTCCCTGGCGACCTCAATGATTCTGCTGCCGTACCTGTTCAGCGGCCTCTATGCCTTGAAACTGGCCTGGCAAGGCCTGACGTACGAGGGCCATCCTGGCCTGCGAGCCCGTGACGCGGGCATTGCCTTGGTAGCCACGGTGTATTGCGTGTGGCTGCTGTATGCCGCCGGCCCCAAATACATGCTGCTCAGTGCCTTGCTGTACGCGCCAGGCTCATTGATTTATCTGGCCAGCATGAAAGCCCGTCAGGGCCAACCCCTCAACGGCGCCGAAACGGGCCTGTTGATCATCATCTGGGCCGCCGCGGCCTTTGCCGGCCGCATGTTGTGGACGGGGGCACTGACCTTGTGAGGAGCGCGCTCACACCGTGTTTTTTTTCAGGGCGGCCTGGCGTACCGGGAGTGTGCCGCCTGCCCTTCACCCAAGAGGAGTCGTCAAGATGAGCAATTCCGAGAAAAAAATGCCGATCCCGACCGAGGCCAAGTCCAATCAGCATCCCTTGTCGTCAGACCTGTGGCAGCCCTTTGAAAAACTCCGGCAGCAGGTCGATCACCTGTTTGACGATTTCAATCGCGGTTCAGGGCTGTCGCCCTTCAGTCGCGGCTTGTTTGATCTCGAACCGCTGTGGCGGCACGAACGGATCGGCCAGCGCCGGCCCGCCGTGGACATCACCGAGAAGGACAAAAGCTTTGAAATCAGCGCCGAACTGCCCGGCATGGATCAGAAGAGCATCGAGCTCAAGCTGTCCAACGGCAACCTGATCATCAAGGGGGAAAAGAAAGCGCAGAAGGTTGAAAAAAACAAAGGCTACCACCTCAGCGAGCGTCACTACGGCGCCTTTGAACGGGTATTCAGCCTGCCCAAAGGCGTGGATGCCGAGAAGATCGAAGCCAGCTTCAGCAATGGCGTACTGAACATCTCGTTGCCCAAGAAGCCCGAAGCCATGAAGGCGGACAAGGTCGTACCCATCAAGGCCGACTGAGGCTTGGCCCACTTGCCCCTGCCGGAATAACGACAGGGGTTTTCTTTGATCACAGGGTTCACGTCATCATCGGAGGACCGTTCGTCGCTTTTTATTGAATTAAATTGAACCAAACGAACGTATAAACTTTTGCGCCGCTACTCTTAACTGACTTTTACAGGGGGGGCGCAAGGTCAGCCATGTCTGAAGTCAACTATCAGCGCCGCTCCGTCAAGGCGGCCTGCGCCAATTGCGGCGTGCTGGAGTTGTGCCTACCGCTCGGGCTTACAGGGCAAGAGGTCGAACGCCTGGACCAAATGATCTTGCAGCGCATCAAGGTCAAAAAAGGCAATGCACTGTATCGCACCGGCGACCCATTCAGTGCGCTGTACGCAGTGCGCATCGGCTCCTTCAAAACCACCGCACTCACGGTTGATGGTCGCGAGCAGGTCACGGGCTTCCAGATTTGCGGCGAGATGCTCGGCCTGGATGCCATCAGCAGTGGTGCACACGCCGGAAATGCCTTTGCCTTGGAGGACAGTGAGGTCTGCCCTATTCATTACCGGCATCTGGATGCGACTCGCGCGGGACCTGCCTTCGCTGCAACACAACCTGAACAAGATCTTCAGCCGTGAAATCGTTCGCGATCACGAGGTGCTGATGATGCTGGGCAACATGAGTTCAGATGAACGCCTCGGCGCTTTTCTGCTGAACCTGTCGCAACGCTTGAGTATGCGCGGGTACTCGTCCAGCCATTTTGTGCTGAAAATGTATCGGGAGGACATCGGTTCCTACCTGGGCCTGCGCCTCGAAACCATCTGCCGGAGCATCGCTCACCTGCGTGAACTGGGACTGGTGGAAATAAGCGGGCGCGAGGTCAATATCCAGAATATGGAGGGGCTCAGACAACTGATCACAGGCTGCCATCATCTGCGCTGACAGCCGATGCGGCTCACTCAACGACGCAATCGAGTGAACCGCACGTCGATGCCACGCCCCCGGTTCACGGCGTGATTGCAACTTTCATGACCCCGTCTCGCTGATGTGCAAACAGGTCGTAGGCCGCTTCAATGTCGTCGAGACGGAATCGGTGAGTGACCAGCGGCGACAGATCCACCAACCCGCTACGCACGACGGCCATCAAGCGGCGCATACGTTCCTTGCCGCCAGGGCACAGCGTCGTAACGATGCTGTAATCGCCCAGCCCTGCCGCAAAGGCATCGAGCGGTATGTGCAGGTCTTTGGAATACACGCCCAGGCTCGACAGGCGACCACCGGGACGCAACACGCGCAACGCCGATTCAAAGGTGCCCTGGGTACCGAGCGCTTCGATCGACACATCCACCCCGCGCCCGTCGGTCAGGGCCATGATCTGTTCGACCACATCGCCGTCCTTGAAGTTGACCACATGGGTAGCCCCCAATCCACGCGCCACCGTCATGCGCTCGGCCACGGCATCCACACCTATGATGGTACTGGCGCCTTTGAGCCGGGCACCGGCAATTGCACACAAGCCAATCGGCCCCAGGGCAAATACCGCTACGGTATCGCCGATCTTCACTTCACCTCGCTCGGCGCCGGAAAAGCCGGTGGACATGATGTCCGGGCACATAAGCACCTGTTCATCACTCAGGCCGTCGGGAATCGGACACAGGTTGGCCAACGCATCAGGCACCAGCACATATTCAGCCTGGCAGCCGTCGATGGTGTTGCCGAACTTCCAGCCGCCGATAGCCCGAAAACCATGGCGAGTATCCGGGCCATCCTGGGAACCACAGCCACACAGGCAGGCGTAACTCTGGCCGCTGGGGGTGATGGCGCCGGCAATCACGCGCTGCCCTTCCACAAACCCACGCACCTGGGACCCCAGCCGCTCGATGATGCCCACCGGCTCGTGACCCACCGTCAGGCCCTTGGCCACCGGGTATTCGCCTCGCAGGATATGCACATCCGTACCGCAGATGGTGGTGGTGGTTATTCGAATCAATGCGTCCAGCGGGCCGACTTCCGGAATCGGCTTGTCTTCGAGCACGATGCGATTGTTTTCGACGAATATCGCCGCTTTCATAGTGGCCATTACCTTCTCCTGGTGGGTTCGACGCTTGGCCCAGGCTGCACCGGACTGCGTGGCCCGGGTTTGATAATGATCAATAAAGCGTGACGTACCGCCGGGTGGACCACCTGTCAGGCCACCGGATGCGGGTATGCGTTGTTTGACAAACATCAAGCACCCGGATCGCGCCAGGCGCAGCCTGTTGGCATCGACTCGACACACCTTGCCAAGGGAGCTTCGCCATGTCCGGACAACCGCGTTTCATGCTGATCATCTCACCGCTGATGGAACACAGCCCCGCCTTGGATCGGGCCGCGGCACTCGCCAAGGCGTCGGATGCGGCCCTGCATATTGTGGCTTTCGACTACCTTGACGGGCTGGCGACAGCCGGTATGGTCAACGAGCAGGCACTGGAACAGATGCGCATCGGCTACGTCGAACGTCATCGCCAATGGTTGGAAGACCAGGCACGGCCACTGCGCAACATCGGTATCCCCGTCACCACCGAGGTGGTCTGGGTGGAACGAGCGCTGCAGGAAATTCTCACTCATCTGAGGGAGCAGCCCATGGCGGTGCTGATCAAGGCCTTGGTTCCGGAGTCGTTCATGTCGCGCCTGATGTTCACGCCGCTGGACATCCACTTGTTACGCGAATGCCCGGTGCCGCTGCATTTTGTCAGCCACGCCAAGCATGCCCTGCCGCGCAAGATCCTCGCCGCTGTGGACCCGTTTCACCGCGACGGCCAATACGCCGACCTCAACGACAGAATCCTGCACGAAGCGGTGAAACTGGCCAGCGCCTGCAATGCTGAGCTGGAGGTGCTCTACGCCCATGACCTGTCATCGAGCAGCGCCAATGAACTCGGCATCGATAAGGCCATGGCGTTTTTCTCCTCAGGTGCCGCCAAGTCACTGTTGGATGCCCAGGCCGATGCTTTGCGCACGCTGGCCGAACGCAACGGGATTCCAGAAGAACGCCGGCACCTGGTCATGGGCAACCCGGCCAAGGTGCTCTGCAACTACGCCGCCAGCTACGACATCGACATGGTGGTCATGGGTCGGGTCGGCCACCGGGGTATCAGCCAGTTGATCGGCAGCACGGTGGAACGTGTGTTGTACAAAATGCCGTGCAGCGTATGGGTAGTTTCACCGCAACCCCTGTCGGACTGAACATCCAGGCCCCTACTAAGAGCGCTCACGCCGACCCAGCATGCGGTCCAGGGTGTTGTCCCGCACCCAATAGTGATGCAGCAACCCTGCCGCCGCGTGCAGGCCGATCAGCCAATAGCCCGCACTGCCAAGCCATTCGTGCCACCCCTTGAGCTGCTTGGCCAGGTCGGGGTCGACCGCCACCAGCGCCGGCAGATGAAAGCCGAAGTACGGAAAGGCTTTGTCGCCGGCGGCGAGCATCAGCCAGGCCAGCACCGGGGTGACGATCATCAACACATACAGGGCCAGGTGCATCAGGTGCGCGAGTGCGGTCTGCCATGCCGGCGGTGTCGGCGTGATCGGCGGGCGCGGCGACAGGCGTGCGAGCAGGCGAACCCATACCAAGACGAAGATGCTCGCGCCAAACACCCCGTGCAATCCCATGAACAGGCTTCGCACCTCGCTGCCTCGGGGCAGCAAGCCCTTGATTTCAACGCAGGCATAGACACCGACAAACAACACCAGCATCAGCCAGTGCAAAGTGATCGACAGTTTTCCATAACGGGTGACAGCGGTGTCGCGGGTCATAATAGCCTCGTGATGATCGTAAGCGACGGCCGATTCGTTCGGCAGTCTCGAGTCGGTTGCCACCCTGCTCTGATAGTCTTAAGACAATCTGAAGATCGACGGTTACGTCGGTTTTTTTTACCTTCAGCCTTGGTTAAGAAATGGCCCGGATACTCCACGCGCCGCCTCCCTTGGGAGCGGCGTTGCGCCCATGGCCGGTGGGCGTGAACAACAATCCCGACTCAAAGGAGTCCGTGTGCGTCTATTACTGATCGAGGATGATGTGGCCCTCGGCGAGGGCGTTCAGCAGGCGCTGGGGCGCGAAGGCTATACCGTCGACTGGCTCAAGGATGGCGCCAGCGCGCTGCACGCCTTGCTCAGTGAAACCTTTGACCTGGCGGTACTCGATCTCGGCCTGCCGCGCATGGACGGTCTCGACGTATTACGCCGCCTGCGTGACAGCGGTTCAAACCTGCCGGTGCTGATCCTCACCGCCCGTGATGCCACCGAAGACCGCATCGCAGGGCTGGACGCCGGCGCCGACGACTACCTGATCAAGCCCTTCGACCTCGCCGAACTCAAGGCCCGCCTGCGCGCCTTGCTGCGACGCAGTGCAGGGCGCGCGCAGATGCTGATCGAACACGCCGGTATCAGCCTCAACCCCGGCACCCAGCAGGTCAGCTACCTCGGCCAGCCGGTGGTGCTCACGCCCAAGGAGTATCAACTGCTGCACGAGCTGCTGTCGCCACCGGGCCGGGTCATGACCCGCGATCAACTGACCCAGCTGCTCTACGGCTGGAACGAGGAAGCCGAAAGCAACACCCTGGAGGTGCACATCTACCACCTGCGCAAGAAATTTTGCGCCGACCTGATCCGTACCATTCGCGGCGTAGGCTACCTGGTGGAGGAGCGCCCATGAGCTCGATCCGCCGCCGTAGCCTGACCCTGGTCATCGGCCTGATGCTTGCCGGCCTGGCAGTGCTCAGCCTTTTCAGCCTGCACGACAGCAACCACGAAATCGCCGAGGTCTACGACGCGCAATTGGCGCAGAACGCGCGCCTGCTGCAAGGCGTCATGCGCATGCCGTTGGCCGGGCAGGAACGCGCCAACCTGTATCAAGCCTTCAACTCGGCGCTGGCTGAAGCCGTGCCTCGGGGTGATGGCCATCGCTACGAAAGAAAGATCGCCTTTGAGGTGTGGAGCCCCCAAGGCGAAGTCCTGGTGCGCACCGCCAGCGCACCTTCCTTCTCCACGCCACCCGCCCAGCCCGGCTTCAGTGATGCGCTAGACCTGAACAAGCACCACTGGCGGTCCTTCCTCCTGGAGGATAAACAGAACGGTTTGCGCATCTGGGCCGGCGAACGCTATGACGTGCGTGCGGAACTGGTCAGTCGCATCGTCCGCCATACGTTGTGGCTGAACCTGATCGGCAGCCTGGTGCTTGCCACAATGATCTGGTTCGCCATCGGCTGGGGCCTCAAACCCCTGGCCAACATGGCCGCGACCCTGCGCGCGCGGCACAGTGGCGCCCTTGAACCGCTGCAACTGACGCCGCTGCCCAGCGAGCTGGAGCCGATGCAGACCGCACTCAACCGCATGCTCGCGCAGATCCAGGAGGTGTTGGGGCGTGAACGGCGCTTCATCGCCGATGCCGCCCACGAAATGCGCACGCCCCTGGCGGTACTGCGGGTTCACGCGCAAAACCTGCTGGAGGCCGGCACCGAACAGGAGCGCCACGAGTCACTCGAATTTCTCATCGCCGGCGTCGATCGTACCAGCCGCCTGGTCAGTCAATTGCTGACCATGGCCCGACTCGAACCCCAGGCCACCGCGCCCGCCTACAAACCCATCGACCTCGGCGAAACCGTCCGCAACAGCCTGGTGCAGCTCACGCCATGGCTACTGAGCAGACACCTGGAACTGGCTTTTGACGTCAGCGACCACCCCTTCAACACCCTCTCCGATCCCATTGCCATCGACATCGCCCTGAACAACCTGATTAGCAACGCTGCCAACTTCTCCCCGGAACATGGCGTGATCACTGTGCAACTGACCCAGGCTGACGGGTTTTACCACTTGAGCGTCGACGATCAAGGTCCAGGTATCCATGAGGCGGACCGGGCGCGGTTGTTCGAACGCTTCTACAACCGGGGCAACCCTAAGGGCGCGGGGTTGGGGCTGACCATCGTCAACACCATCGCAACCCGATTGGGTGGGCGAATCGAGCTGGCTAACCGAGCAGAAGGCGGCCTGCGGGCGACACTGTCGATTCCGATCAACGCGTAAGCCGCCCCTACGCCGCTCAGGGAACAATACGCCAGCGCCGCTGGGGTGAACTTGGCATAAGAAAGCCTTAACATGCGGCGTTCGGCTATACACCCCAAGGAAGAAATCACTGATGAGCACGACCGTTTACTGGCTACGTCTATTGGCCTCCATCCCGGTTTATGGCTTATCCATCTTGGTGTGGGTCCAAACCCCCAGGTCTATCCTGGATGCCATCCGGCTATGGCGCCGGGGCTACCTGAGTTCGTACGAGATCGGCCTGACGATTGGCTATGTGGCCGGTAGCCTGTTGACTGCGGTGGTTGCCTACGGCATCTGGCGATTGGCGCGCTACTTGCGCACTGCCTACTTCAGGAAACAACCCAAACCCGCCCCAACCCCCTGGCCCTAAACCTCGTAGTGAGCGGGCTTGCCCGCGCCGGGGGGGCGAAGAGGTGTGAGTGTGGGCGACCTGTTGTAGTGAGCGGGCTTGCCCCGCGCTGGGGGGCGCAGCCGCCCCAAATCCAGGCACCTCGGTCTTTCTGATGCACCGCGGCGTACCGTTTGGGGCGGCTTCGCCGCCCAGCGCGGGCAAGCCCGCTCACTACATGGGGGTAGTGCTGACGATTCGTAAGGCCAAGCCTTCGTATGCATCCAGGGTAATGGTGAATTCACCCTCCTGCGTCAGATCCCCCTCGACCCGTTCATTGATAATGTCCACCACCGGCCCTGGCGCAATGCCGGGCAGGCGCAGGGTTTCGGTAAGCGGTGTGGCGCCGAAGTTGAGCGCGGTGATCTGGGTGCCTTTGCCCGCCGGCAGTTCGTGGACCATGATCAGCAACCCCGGGTGCTGCACATCCGGCACCAGGATCTGGCGGCTCGCGGCAATGTCGTAAGCGCGGCGCACCGCGAGGATTTTTTGCAACTGCGAGGCAAACGATTCAGGGTCCTGCAATTGGCTGTTCAGGCTGCCGTACAAGCTGTGCGCACGGGGCATGTGCCCGGCCGACTGTTCGGCGGCGGGGTTCAAGTCCACCAGGTCGTAGGCGCCACGGTGAATCCAGCGCGTATCACCATCGCCCATCAAATGCGCCACCTCATCCGCCGGCAACGGCAACGCCCCCACCAGATCCCAGCCGGACAAGGCAAACACCCCCGGCTGCATGGCGTTGTACATCACCAGCAGCAGATGGATCTGACGGATTTGCTCCACATCCTGCGGCGTAATCGCCGCCAAGTCGCGAATCCCCAGCGCCGCCGTGATGATGCTGGCCGTGGTGCAGGCCACGCCATTGGTGACGAACTTGAGGTTGTACGGCGCCTGTTCACCCGTCAGGCGTTCATACATCTGCTCGCGGATGTGTTCGCGCAGGCTGTTGCCGGGAAAGGTCTGGCCCTGGTAAACGAAGCTGTCGTGGGCATGCAACGTCCAGAAGTGCACCAGTTCCAAGGTCAGTTCATCGTGGTTTTGCAGCGCATGGATCAACGAACCGGGGTCTATGCCCAGGCTGTGCATCTGGCGCAGCATCAGGCGCAGGAACTCGGTGTCCCCCATCAGCAAGGCGTGCTGGTAGGCAGGCCGGGTAATGAAATCGTAGGACAGGTCCGCACCGCCATGGGACATCGCTGCAATGTCGTCCACGGTCAGGTTCAGCTCCTGGAAACTGAAACCACCGGCCTTGCGGATCGCGCCGCCGAGCAATTGGTTGCCGGTGATCGACAGCGGATGGCTTTCCGACCAGGCCGTGCCGTCGGCCTTGCGCTCCACGCCAAGGAAACCATTGGCGTCGAGGCGCAGGATCTTCGCGCCCATTACGTCGATGGCATGCAAGGCGTCGCCGATGATCATCTGCTGCGCGGCGAAACTGGGGTCCAGCCAGTTCAACGACGGCTGGCCTGCCTTGAAGTAATGCAGGTACACCCAGCGACGCGGTTTGCCGTCCACGCCGATGACCACGGGCGTGGCGCTCCAGTCGGTTTCCTTGACCCCAGGCTCGAAGAAAATCACCCGCTGCAACTGGCCGACGATGTAGTGCTTGTCGCGGAGTGCATCCACCTGCAGCGGGCTGAGGTTGTGCGCATCCTGGCCGTCGACGACCTCGGGCAGCAGTGGCCAGTCTTCTTCGCGGATCTCCACCATGTGGTACAGCCCGGGATAGTCCTCGTAGGCCATCTCGGCCAGGCGGAAGTCGGCGCCTTTACCGGTGTGGGACGGGATCACGTCGTCGATGATCACCGCATTGTGCGCAGCCGCCATGCGCGTCAGCGCCTGCAACTGCGCCTCGCTGCCCAGTTGCGGGTCGATCTGGAAACTGATGCGATCGAAATTGCCGTCGATGGTCGGCGTGTGCCGTGTGCCGCTCAAGCCGCCGGACATCTTCAGCGGGCCGTTATGGATGCCCTGGATGCCGATCTTCGACAGCGCCTGCCACAGGCTTTCATCGCCCAGCGCCTCGAGCACCGTGCCGCCCTCGCGCGTCACGATCGACGCCGGGTACGCGGTGAACCACACCGACGACAACGCTGATGCATCCCGTGGCCGGGTTTGTGCGTAGGGCTGTTGCCACAGGCGCCCGTGCCCGGAATAGAGCCGCGCACGCTGGCGTGCCGCGTGCAGCATCGACTGTTCAACCAGCCAGTTCACATGATCGTTGTCCGGCGCCGTCATAAGCTCAGTCCCTGTCGTGGTGAAATGTTGCTTGTAGACATATGAGGGGGCTGCGCGCCAATCGTTGCATTGCGATGCGCAGTTCGAAATCGGGCGGGTGTTGTTGCGATGCGCAATCACGCGCGGCGATCAGCCTGTAGCCAATACACACGGTCAACAACACCAATACGCATAGTCAACACACTGTAGTGAGCGGGCTTGCCCCGCGCTGGGTGGCGAAGCCGCCCCAAATCCAGGCAACTCGGTGCATCAGAAAGACCGAGGTGCCTGGGTTTGGGGCGGCTTCGCCACCCAGCGCGGGCAAGCCCGCTCACTACAAGCCGTCGCGGTACTGCCGTGGGGTGAATCCGGTGGATGCCTTGAACTGGCGGGTGAACGCGCTGTGGTCGGTGTAGCCGCACTGCAAGGCCACTTCGGTAATCGGCAGGTCGGTGTGCAACAAGCGGTGGGCGTGTTCCAGGCGCACTTTCTGGATCATCTGGCGGGGCGTGAGGTGGAACACGCGCTTGCAGTAGCGCTCCAGTTGCGCCACGGAAATCCCGGCGATCTGAGTCAGCTCACCCAGGGTTACGCGGCGGTTGAAGTGCGTGCGGATGTATTCGTCCACCGCAGCCAGGCGCTGATACGCCGGGTGGGTTTCACTCGCCGATTGCAGGTCCACCGAGATACCGCCAAGGCCGATGATCGCGCCCTCGTGGTTGTACAGCGGCCATTTGTGGGTCAGGCACCAACCCGGTTCGCGAGTGCCGTACAGGTGCAGTTCCAACTGGTCTTCGAGGACAAATCCCTGCTCCAGCACGCGGCGGTCCTGTTCGGTGTAGCCCGGCCCCAGTTGTGCGGGAAACACTTCGGCGCTGGTCTTGCCGAGCAGCGGTTGCAACTGCTTGAGGCCGCAACGTTGCACCAATGTACGGTTGGCGAGCACGTAGCGGGCCCTGGTGTCCTTGATGAAAATCGCCGCATTGGGGATCACATCCAGCATCGGCAACAGTTGCACCATGCCGGCCAATAACTGCTCGATGGTGTGGGGACGATTCACCTCACTGCCTTGGCAAAGGGTCGCAAACGCGGTCGGCATCATCTGTGTTTATCCCCTCGTTGAACCCCTCGACGCGTAGCAGATTGCACCATGCCTGGAGCGCTGTCGAGCGACGCCAACTGTGCCGATTTCGTCATTCATGCACGCAAAAAACATCAATCGCGCCGCCCCTCGTGAGTTCACGCTATGGCCACTGCATGCCTATCCAATAACTCACAAGAAGGCGACGCTATGTCAGGTCAAGGCAAGTTCAAGAAGCAACTTTCACTGATGGATCTCACCTTTATCGGCTTGGGGGCCATCTTCGGCTCCGGCTGGTTGTTTGCGGCCAGCCACGTGTCGGCCATCGCCGGTCCTGCCGGAATCATCTCCTGGCTGATCGGCGGTTTCGCGGTGCTGCTGTTGGGCATTGTGTACTGCGAACTCGGCGCCGCCCTGCCCCGCGCCGGTGGCGTGGTGCGTTACCCGGTGTATTCCCACGGCCCGTTGCTGGGCTACCTGATGGGCTTTATCACGCTGATCGCGTTTTCCAGCCTGGTGGCGATTGAAGTGGTCGCCTCGCGTCAATATGCGGCGGCGTGGTTTCCCGAGCTGACCAAAGCCGGTTCCAGCGACCCGACCACCCTCGGCTGGTTGGTGCAATTTGCCCTGCTGTGCGTGTTTTTCATCCTCAATTACCGAAGCGTGAAGACCTTCGCCATCGCCAACAACCTGGTCAGCGTATTCAAGTTCATCGTGCCGCTGTTGGTGATTGGCGTGCTGTTCACCTTCTTCAAGCCGGCGAATTTCCAGACGCATGGCTTCGCGCCGTTTGGCCTGTCGGGTATCGAGATGGCCGTGTCGGCCGGTGGGGTGATTTTCGCTTACCTGGGGCTGACGCCGATCATCTCGGTGGCCAGCGAAGTGAAGAACCCGCAACGCACGATTCCCATCGCGTTGATTCTCTCGGTGCTGCTGTCGACGGCGATCTACGTGCTGCTGCAAACCGCGTTCCTCGGCGGCGTGCCTACCGAGATGCTCGCCGATGGCTGGGCCGGGATCAGCAAGCAATTGGCCCTGCCGTACCGCGACATCGCCCTGGCCCTGGGTGTCGGTTGGCTGGCGTACCTGGTGGTGGCCGACGCGGTGATCTCCCCCAGCGGCTGCGGCAATATCTACATGAACGCCACGCCGCGGGTGGTCTACGGCTGGGCGCAGACCGGCACGTTTTTCAAGATCTTCACGCGTATCGATGAAAAGTCCGGCATCCCGCGCCCGGCGCTGTGGCTGACGTTCGGCTTGTCGGTGTTCTGGACCCTGCCGTTCCCCTCCTGGGAAGCGTTGATCAATGTGGTCTCCGCCGCGCTGATCCTCAGCTACGCCGTCGCCCCGGTGACCGTCGCCGCGCTGCGCCGCAATGCCCCCGATATGGCGCGTCCGTTCCGGGTCAAGGGCATGGCAGTGCTGAGCCCGCTGTCGTTCATCATCGCTGCGTTGATTGTGTACTGGTCCGGCTGGAGCACGGTGTCCTGGCTGCTGGGCCTGCAAATCCTGATGTTCGTGGTGTACCTGCTGTGCGCCCGCTGGGTGCCGACCGCGCACCTCAATCTCAAGCAGCAAGTGCGTTCTTCCGCGTGGCTGATCGGCTTTTACGCGGCCATGATCCTGCTCTCCAAACTCGGCAGTTTTGGCGGCATCGGCGCCATCGGTCACCCCCTCGACACCGTTGTGGTCGCCGTCTGCGCCCTGGGCATTTACTACTGGGGCGCGGCGACCGGCGTACCGGCGCATCTGGTGCACCTGGAGTCCGACGACGCTGAAAGCGAAACCGTCGGCGACGCTCACTACGCCACCCCGCTGGCCCCAGCCACTCACTGAATGGAGGCTTTTATGAAGCGCTTGCACGTCATCGACTCCCACACCGGCGGCGAACCCACGCGCCTGATCATGGACGGCTTCCCGGCCCTGAGCGGCAGCACCATCGCCGCGCAGTTGGACAACCTGCGCAGCGAGCACGATCAATGGCGTCGCGCCTGCCTGCTGGAACCGCGCGGCAATGATGTGCTGGTCGGCGCGCTGTATTGCGCGCCGGTCACACCCGGCGCGACCTGTGGTGTGATCTTCTTCAACAACGCCGGTTATCTGGGCATGTGCGGCCACGGCACCATCGGGCTGGTGGCGTCGTTGCATCACCTGGGGCGCATCGCCCCCGGCGTGCACACCATCGACACGCCGGTCGGCCCGGTCGCCGCCACGTTGCACGCGGACGGCGCCGTCACCCTGCGCAACGTACCGGCGTATCGGCATCGTCAGCAGGTGGCGGTCGATGTGCCGGGCCATGGCCGGGTCCTGGGCGACGTCGCCTGGGGCGGCAACTGGTTCTTCCTGGTCTCGGAACACGGCCAACGCTTGCAGATGGACAACGTCGACGCCCTCACCGACTACACCTGGGCGATGCTCAAGGCCCTCGAAGCCCAGGGCATCCACGGCGCCGACGGGGCGCTGATCGACCATATCGAACTGTTCGCCGATGACGCCACGGCCGACAGCCGCAATTTCGTGATGTGCCCCGGCAAGGCTTACGACCGCTCGCCCTGCGGCACCGGCACCAGCGCCAAGCTGGCATGCCTGGCCGCCGATGGAAAACTCGCACCCGGTGAAACCTGGCTGCAAGCGAGCATCACCGGCAGCCAATTCGAAGGCCGCTACGAATGGGACGGCGAACGTGTGCGCCCATTCATCACCGGCCGCGCCTACATGACCGCCGACAGCACCTTGCTGATCGACGCGCAAGACCCTTTCGCCTGGGGCATCTGAGGCCCCATCCACTTGAACGTTCCAAGGAGTTAGAACAATGAGCGACAACATCTTCACCGGCTGCATTCCCGCGCTGATGACCCCGTGCACCGCTGCGCGCAAGCCGGACTTCGACGCGCTGGTCGCCAAGGGCCGTGAGCTGATCGACGCTGGCATGAGCGCGGTGGTGTATTGCGGCTCGATGGGCGATTGGCCGCTGCTGACCGGGGCCGAGCGCCAGGAAGGCGTGGCGCGCCTGGTGGCCGCGGGCGTACCGACCATCGTCGGCACAGGTGCGGTGAACAGCCGTGAGGCAGTGGCCCATGCGGCCCACGCGGCCAAGGTCGGCGCCCACGGCTTGATGGTGATCCCGCGTGTGTTGTCCCGCGGCGCGTCCGCCACGGCGCAGAAAGCGCACTTCTCGGCGATCCTCAAGGCCGCGCCCAACCTGCCGGCAGTGATCTACAACAGCCCGTACTACGGTTTTGCGACCCGCGCCGAGCTGTTCTTCGAACTGCGTCGTGAACACCCGAACCTGATCGGCTTCAAGGAGTTCGGCGGTGGCGCGGACCTGCGCTACGCGGCGGAACACATCACCTCCCAGGATGACAGCGTGACCTTGATGGTCGGCGTCGACACCCAGGTGGTGCATGGTTTCGTCAACTGCAACGCCACTGGCGCCATCACCGGCATTGGCAACGCCCTGCCCCGCGAAGTCCTGCAACTGGTGGCCCTGAGCAAACAGGCGGCCAAGGGCGATGCCAAGGCCCGGCGCCTGGCCCGCGAGCTGGAGGCCGCACTGGCGGTGTTGTCATCCTTCGATGAAGGTTGCGACCTGGTGCTGTACTACAAGCACCTGATGGTGCTCAACGGTGACCAAGGCTACGCGCTGCACTTCAACGAGACGGACGTGTTGAGCGACGCCCAGCGCCGTTATGCCGAGAACCAGTACGCACTGTTCCGCCAGTGGTACGCCAACTGGTCGGTTGAGCAGAACTTCAACTGAAGCCTTGTGCGCCGCTGTGCTTTGCGCAGCGGCCAACCCTCTTTTTTTCAGGACGACCCCATGACTCTGACGGGCACGATGCTGATCGGTCAGCACTCCCTTTGCGGCAATCGCGATGCGATCCGGGCGATCAACCCCGCCACCGACACCCCCTTGGAGCCGGCCTATGCCGGTGGCAATGCTGAACAGGTGGCCCAGGCCTGCGCGTTGGCGTGGGCCGCCTTTGATGATTATCGCGAAACTTCACTGGAGGCGCGCGCCCGTTTTCTGGAAGCCATCGCCGCGCAAATCGAAGCGCTGGGCGATGCCTTGATCGAGCGCGCCATGGCCGAAACCGGCCTGCCGCAAGCGCGTATCAGCGGCGAACGCGGGCGCACTTGCGCGCAGCTGCGTACCTTCGCCCGCACCGTGCGTGCCGGGGAATGGCTGGATGTGCGGGTCGATAGCGCCCAGCCGCAACGCCAACCCCTGCCGCGCCCGGACCTGCGCCAGCGGCATATCGCGCTGGGCCCGGTGGCGGTGTTTGGCGCGAGCAATTTCCCCTTGGCCTTTTCGGTGGCGGGCGGCGATACCGCCTCGGCATTGGCCGCCGGTTGCCCGGTGATCGTCAAGGCCCACGGCGCCCACCCCGGCACCAGTGAGCTGGTGGGGCGTGCCGTGGCCCAGGCGGTCAAGGACTGCGGTTTGCCTGAGGGCGTGTTTTCGTTGCTGTACGGGGCCGGGCGCGAAGTGGGAATTGCGCTGGTCACCGACCCACGTATCAAGGCGGTGGGTTTTACCGGCTCGCGCAGCGCCGGCGTGGCGCTGACCCAGGCGGCCCAGGCGCGGCCCGAGCCGATTCCGGTGTATGCCGAGATGAGTTCGATCAACCCGGTGTACCTGTTTGCTGCGGCCCTTGAGGCACGGGCAGAGAACTTGGCCAAAGGGTTTGTGGCGTCGCTGACCCAGGGCGCCGGGCAGTTTTGTACCAATCCCGGCCTGGTGGTGGCCGTCCAGGGCCCGGCGCTCGAGCGCTTCGTCAGCACCGCGCGGGCCTTGCTCCCGCAATGCCCGGCGCAGACCATGCTCACGCCCGGTATTTTCCAGGCTTACGAGGCAGGTGTCGGCGCCCTGGCTGAACACGCCGAGGTGGTTGCCAGAGGTCTGGGGGCGACTGGGCCGAACCAAGGCCAGGCGCACCTGTTTGTGACCCAGGCGAGCGAGTTTTTGAGCAATGCGCAGTTGCAGGCCGAAGTGTTCGGTGCGGCGTCGCTGGTGGTGGTGTGTGCCGACGATGAGCAGGTGCACCAGGTCAGCGAACACCTGGAAGGCCAGCTCACCGCGACCTTGCACCTGGATGAGGCCGACCTGGCACGTGCCAAGGCCCTGCTGCCGGTACTTGAACGCAAGGCCGGGCGCCTGCTGGTCAATGGCTGGCCGACCGGCGTGGAGGTGTGCGACGCCATGGTCCACGGCGGGCCCTTCCCGGCTACATCGGATTCGCGCAGCACGTCGGTGGGCACCGCGGCGATCCAGCGGTTCCTGCGCCCGGTGTGCTACCAGGATTTTCCCGACGAGTTGCTGCCCAGCGCGCTCCAGGCAGGCAACCCGCTGCTGTTGCGCCGCCTGCTCGACGGTTCGAGGGAGGTCTAGGCCATGCCCGAACCCGACATCATAGTGGTCGGCGCCGGTATCGTCGGCGTCGCCTGTGCCCTGCAACTGGCGCGTCAGGGCCAGCGTGTGGTGGTGGTCGACCAGCAGGCACCGGGCATGGGCGCCTCGTGGGGCAACGCCGGCCACTTGGCGACCGAGCAAGTCTTCCCGATTGCCGACGTGTCGATCCTCAAGCGCCTGCCCGCGATGTTGCTGGACCCCATGGGCCCGCTGCGCCTGGACTGGAAATACCTGCCCCGCGCGCTGCCGTGGTTTATCCGCCTGCTGCTCAACCTGCGTCCGGCCAGCTACCGGCGCACCGTGGCGGGCATCCGCGCGCTGAACGAAGGCAGCCTGGGCGCCTGGCAGCGTTTGTTGCAGAGCATCGAACGCCCAGGGTTGTTGCATGAAAATGGCTCGTTGCTGGTATTTGAACGCGCCGAATCCCAAGCCGCCCTCGACGCGCTGCAACAGCGTATGCAACAGCAAGGCGTACCTGTGCAGGCGTGGACCGGCAGTGCCATACGCGAGGCTGCGCCGCAGTTGAGCGAGGGTATACGCGGCGGCTTGTTTTTCCCGGCGACCGGGCACTTTGTAGACCCTTATCGGGTGGTGTGCGAGTTGGTGGAGGCGGCCAAGGCCAGCGGTGTGACGTTTCTCCAGCAGCGTGTAATGGATGCCCGCCTTGAAGGCGCAGGCGTCGCGCTGCTGACCGACCAGGGCAAGCTGACGGCGCGCCAGGTGTTGATCGCCTGCGGTGCGCATTCGGCCAAACTGACCGCGGCCTTGACCGGAAAACACGTCCCGCTGGACACCGAGCGTGGCTATCACCTGATGCTGCCCCAGGAAGCGCAGCGCCTGCCGTTTGCGGTCACCTCGCTGGAACGCAAATTCATCATGACGC
This sequence comes from Pseudomonas sp. AF03-9, assembly GCF_020515815.1. NCBI lineage: Bacteria > Pseudomonadati > Pseudomonadota > Gammaproteobacteria > Pseudomonadales > Pseudomonadaceae > Pseudomonas > Pseudomonas sp. AF03-9. The sequence continues at coordinate 154,979 of NZ_JAHPJF010000016.1, forward strand.
CGATGGCGGGCGGCTTGCGCCTGGCCGGCACGGTGGAATTCGCCGGGCTTGATCGCCCCGCGAACATGCAGCGCGCCTGGCAGTTGCATCGGTTGACTGACGGGTTGTTCCGCCAGCCACTGAGCGTGACGGATGCCACGCCGTGGATGGGTTTTCGGCCTTCGCTGCCGGATTCTCTACCGATTATTGATCGGGTGTGTGAGGGCAAAGTGCTGCTTGCGTTTGGGCATCAGCATTTGGGGCTGACGCAGGCGGCGGTGACGGCGGAGTGGATGGTGAAGCTGTGGAAAGGTGACTCAGCGCAGTGTGGGGCTTACCGGTTGGGGCGGTTCTGAGGGGGATGTATTACCTGATGCATCGCTTTCGCGGGCAAGCCCGCTCCCACAGTTGATTGGTGTTGCTGGGCTGTCAGCGCTCGGCTGGAGATCGCCCAGACACTGCTGGTCCTCTGTGGTGTCGAGCTTTAGCGAGGCTGCGAAGGCGGCGGTACCGTTGGTAAAGACATTTCCCTTCAACCATGGAAACTGCAACATCTGCTCTACTTGACCAGCCGCTTCTCCTTGGACGGGCGGTAGCCAAAGTAGGAGCTGTAGCACTTGCTGAAGTGGCTCGGCGATACAAACCCGCACGCCACCAACACTTCCACCTGGGACAACTCCGTGTGCTGCAGCAACCGCCGCGCCTCGGTGACGCGCAGTTCCATGTAGTAGCGCTGCGGCGTGGTGCCCAGTTGTTCCTTGAACAGGCGCTCCAGCTGGCGTCGCGAACGACCGGCGTAGACCGCCAACTGGTCGAGTTCCAGGGGCTCTTCGAGGTTGGCGTCCATCAGCTTGACCACCTCGCGCAACGGTGCGCTGACGCTGATGTTTTCAGTCGGCTTGATGCGCCGGTAGCGTGACTCTTCAAACGCCAGGATGTCCTCGATACCTTCGACCAGCGCTTTGCCGTGCAGGCTTTTGATCCAGTCCAGGGCCATGTGGAAGGCCCCCGAAGGGCTGGACGCGGTGAGCCGGTCGCGGTCGATCACAAAGGGTTCGCTGGTGACCTGCGCCGCTTTCGACACTTCCGCCAACGCGGGACGGTGCTCGGGGTGGATGGCGCAGTGATAGCCCTGCAGCAATCCCGCGCGGCCAAGGAACCACGAGCCATTCCACAGTCCCGCCAGACCCACCCCGTGTTCGGCAGCCGTGCGCAACACGTGGATGAAGTCCTCGCCAGCCTTGAGTTCGGTGCGAAAGCCACCGCAGATAACCAACAATTCCAGGTCGTGCAACGCCGCCACATCCAGGCGCGCATCCGGGCGGATCACCAGGCCCAGGTCGCTGATCACTTCGCCGTCGCCCCAGCCAAAGGTGCGTGAGGCAAACAAGTCGGGGCGCAGCAGGTTGGCGGTGACCAGGGTGTCGAGGGTCTGGGTGAAGGCCGGCAGGGAAAAATGTTCGAGCAGCAAAAAACCGACGCGGGTGACCGGCGACGGCTGTTGGGAGGGGTCATTCAGGTAGCGCAGGTTCTTGCCTTTCATGCCACCGCTGAACTGGCGTCTTTCCATCGAGGGTTAGCCCACTTTTATTGTTGATGCAGTGGGCGCCATCTTAGAGGATTGGCGCACCAAAACGGCGAAATCGTGGCATCCAGTGATCCAGGATCTGCGCGGACGCCAGGATAGGCTGCGCGCGGCCGATCAGCAATCGGCGCGGTACATACAACGATTTAAACAGCCGGTTTATGCCTGATCTTGAGAAAACCGCCTGCCCGCAAAACCCGAGGCCGAGCGCTCGCAAGTGCATCTGATACGGTTTTTTCTTTGCTATCTGCCTCTGTATCGAAAGCGCCTGCGAAGAGACAATGGCGCCACTCCCGACACCCTTGTCGAGCACGGCAGGACTCTTCCTGACGCCCCCTTCCCTTCGGAGGCCTTATGACCAAGATGGCAATTTTCCTGTTCGGCTTTTTAGTGCTGACCATCGGCATCGGCCTGTTGGCGACTATATCGCCGGTCTAATGCGCTCAGCTGGCAAACAGCATCGGGTACAACGACAGCACCAGCAGCCCGGCCATTGACCCGTTGAACACCCGCAACAGGCGCGGCTCGCGCAACACATTGCGCAGCCCGCTGCCGCAGACGACCCAGACGCACACACTGGGCAGGTTGACCACGGCAAACACCAGGGCAATCACCAGCACGTTGGTGACATAGCCCTCCGCTGGCGTGTAGGTGGTGATCGCGCCCAGCGCCATGATCCACGCCTTGGGATTGACCCACTGAAACGCCGCGGCGCCGAGAAAAGTCATAGGCTTGCCGTGCTCGTCATTGCTTTCGGACATGCCGCCGGACGTCGCAATCTTCCACGCCAGGTACAACAGGTACGCCGCGCCCACATAGCGCAGCAACGTGTACGCCCACGGCAACACCTTGAACACTTCCCCCAGCCCCAGGCCGACCGCGATCACCAGCAACATGAAGCCAATACTGATCCCCAGCGCATGGGGCATCGAGCGACGAAAGCCGAAGTTCACCCCCGACGCCAACAACATGGTGTTGTTGGGGCCGGGTGTAATCGAAGACACAAAGGCGAACAGCACAAAGGCTGACAGCAGGCTGGTAGACATGAACATGACAGAGCATCCAGGCGCGGGGTGACAGGCCTGTGACAGTAGAGGTTTGCAGCGCCGACCGCCCCGTACAGCTGGGGGTGGATCGGGGAATACACTTTGGTCACATGAAAAAGGGAGCAAGCCATGACAGCTTGCTCCCTTGACTGGCTACTTAACGCGGACCACCACCACCCCCAAAACCTGGGCCACCATGCCCACCACCTTGACCGTGCCCACCACCACCACCACCACCACCACCACCACCTGGTGGTGGCATGAACATCCAGCAACCCGATAACGTGGACAACAAGGCGACCACGACGGCGGCCTTGGTCAGGTAATTCAACTTCATGACAACACTCTCACTTGGCAATATTTGTTTCGCGAGTGTTATGACAACCGCAAGTCGAGGGCGTCACGGCTATCGTGTAACGCGTTGGTAGGGTTTGTATTTGAATGAATACAGGTGGTTCAGGGCTCCCTGTTCGGGGGTGGCTATGTTGCGGCGATAGAGCTTTATCCAAGGCAATAAAAAACCCCGTAGACGCTAATCTACGGGGTTTTCAAGAGTGGAGGCCGAGGTCGGAATCGAACCGGCGTAGGTGGATTTGCAATCCACTGCATAACCATTTTGCTACTCGGCCTCAAACGATCAATGCCCTGAACACTGGCACTCACCGCATGCAAACTTGAGTGGGCTAATGAAGCCTGCCTCTACTCTAACTCATTGAATACATTGAAGTTTTTAATGCTTCGTTGCGTTCGATGGGCGCCATTATGTACGTATTTACCAAAGCGTGCAACCCCTTGATTTCAAAAATATTTCGCAGCGCTATCAAGGGGTTGCGCGCCTGCCCTACTCCTGGATCAGTTGTTGCCGGTACTGCGGGTCGGCCTTGATCTGAGCGTCGGTGAACGGCAGCGGGCTGAGTTTTTTCTGCGAGAAAGCCTGGGTCTGGTCCTTGGCGTACGTGGATGCAGGGTCGCTGGACAGGGAGAACGCGAGCAAGCCCTGGGCATGGGGGCCGGTGTCGTCGAAGGTGACGATTTGCAGGTAGCTGCTGCCACTGACCACTTCCCGTTTGCCATCGGCGCGCGGCACGGTTTGCATGGCGTTGTAGATGCCCAGCACCTGGGGGCCGCCGTGGATCGGGGTCTGCCCGCTGACTTGCACATCGCCCCAGCGGCTGTTGGCCGTCAAACCGAGCTTGGCCACGTCGGCGGTGGACGCCAGCATCGCTTCGCGCAGCGCCGTGGCGACGGGTGCACGCTCGATGGCCACGCCGCGGGGCGTGGTCAACGGCTGCGTCGGGTCAAAGGCGACGCGCCAGGCGTCGGGGATCTGCTGCAGGTGTTCCATCAGGTTGATGAAGTGCACCAGGCCCACGCCGCTGTCGAGGTTGGCGTGCTGGTCCCAGTTTTTCAAGCTGGTGCACAGCGGCTGCAAGGCCACGGCATCGGCGCCCAGGTGTTTGGCGCAAAATGCCATCAGGTCGGGCATCACCTGGCCGGCCAGGTACACCTCATTGTCCATCACCATATGTTGCAGGTCAGCGACGCCGATGGGCTTGCTCTCCAGCGATTGCAGGCGTTGCACGGCGAAACGCGCACGCGGGCCGAGGCCGATGTGGTCCTGGCTGATCACTGGCGAAAAGCCGCTCAACGGCGCCTTGGGGTTGGCCAGCCAGGCCGAGTCATTGGAGTGCTGCACATAGTCGCTGCGTTCCAGTTGCGGCAGTTGATCGGCGGCGAAGATCCCGGCCTGGGCTGCACGCGGGTCGATGTCCCAGGCGCAGGCGCTGTGGGCACCGTCGAGCACGATCAGTTGCAGGCCGGCACGCGGATCGCTGCATTGGGCGAGCTTGGCCTGGCTGACGTTGGGTACTACCGACAGGTTCATGTACAGGCTCTGACCCTGGTCGTCCGCCGCCACCGTGTTGACCCACGGGATACCCTGCAGGGTATGCACCGAGGTTTGCAGTTCCTTGAGATTGGCGGCGCGGTTCATCGCGTACCACTGTTGCAGCACGCGATCATTGCCGAGGTTGGCATCACGCAGGCTAAAGGCGTGGTGCTGGTCCCAATCAAGCTTGCCGGGCCATTGCACCACCGGGCCGAACTGGGAACTGTAAAGCGTCTGGGACACGGCCTTAAGGCTGCCATCGGCCTGCCTGGCCTGCACGGTTACCGTCGTTTTATCCAGCGCGACCGATTTGCCATCCAGCAAATAGCGCGTCGAATCCTTGGGGTCCAGGGTCAGGCGATACAGGGTGAAGTGCTTGGACGTGTCGACCGTATGGGTCCAGGCCAGGTGCTGGTTGAAACCGATATTGATCAACGGCAGGCCGGGCAATGCTGCGCCCATCACGTCCAGTTGTCCGGGGATGGTCAGGTGCATCTCATAAAAACGCATGCCACCCACCCACGGAAAGTGCGGGTTGGCCAACAACATGCCGCGGCCATTGAACGAACGGTCACGGCCGACCGCTACCGCGTTGCTGCCACGGTCCAGGGCAAAGCGTTGTTGATTGGCGGCGACCCGCTCAAAGCCCAGGGCACGGGTCTGAATCCCGGCGGTCACGGCAGGCGGCGTGGCACCCGCCAACGCTTCGGCAAACTGCCCCACCCCACCTTCGACCAGCAAACGCCGGGTGAGCTTCACCACGTCTTGCGCGGTGATCGCCCGCACCCACGCCGCCTGGCACTGGGCCGGCGCACCGTGCTCTTTCAGATAACGGTTGTAGCCCGCCACGTACCCCTCGACCCGCTGCCGGATCTGCGGGGTTTGTGCGTTCCAGAAGGCCGCGACGGCCTCTGGCGTGTTCAGCCAGGTGAAAAACACATCGCTGGCCAGGTTGTTGCGTTCCTCCAGCGTCGCCTGGTCCGGGCCGAAGAAGCGTGACCGCTCGCCGTTCACCGTGACCACTTCGTTGGCCAGCAGGCACAGGTTGTCCTGGGCATACGCATAACCGATGCCGTAGCCCAGGCCACGTTCATCATTGGCACGGATATGGGGCACGCCGTACCCGGTACGCCGGATCTCTGCCGACGCCGGCGTCACCGCCTCCCGTGCCGATGCCGCCAGGCTCAACCCCAGCAACACCCCTGCCACACATACCCTGGACAACCCGTTGGACATAATCACGCCGACTCCACAGTCAAATTGAACACCCTCGCAAGGGGTAGTTACCCCACCGTAAGGACGCAAAAAACCCGTGACAATTTAGGCGACAACGAGGTTTATCGAAGAAGGCCGTAGTGTGACAAAAGCGATACCGACAAAATTTCTACATCTGGAACTTCATGATTTCTGTCGCTCGTACGTCTTATTAACCAAGAGCGCTCATTTTCCTGATCAGGCTCTGATAAGGAGTTTTATTGCATGTACAACTCGCAACTGCCCACGGATGGACATTCACCCGCCGCCGATGCCTCGTTCGGCCGCGGCGGCCAAGCGTTCGGCAAGGCGCCCGAACAGCACGGCAACCAGCGTATCCGCCACTTGCTCAAATATTTTGGCCTGCGTACCAGCCTGATCCGGCTGAAGGTCATCGACGCCCTGCTCACCGCTGCCGACAACCAGCGCACCCTCGGGGTACGCGGCGTGCACAGCCATTTGCTGGAGTTGGGCATTCCGCTGTCTTTTCTCAGCGTGCGTGAAGTGCTCAAGCGCCTATGCAGCGAGGGCGTGATCACCCTCAATGCGGACAAGAGCTACAGCCTCCATGAAGAGGCTGCCAAAGTACTCGAAGGCCGCGCCTGACTCAGAAGTTGGGCTTGACCTTGCGGCGCATGATGCCGTTGATCACCACCACGGTGACGGCCACGCCGATCGCGATGTACTGGAACGTCTTCTCGCTGATCACCCCAGTGTTCTGCAAGTAGGACAGGCCAAACATCGTCCCCAGCACCACCAGGGAAATCAGAATCGAATATTTCAAGCGTTGCTTTTGAGTCATGACAGTTCCTGAATCTTGAGAATGTATCCGCGGTGTATCACCACACATGCCCACTCGCGGGCATAGGCCGCAGTTAGCAGGACACCATGTTACAGGCGATGACAGGCTTTGGCATATCGGCTGCCTGATTGATGCACCTGAGAGCCCTTCAGCCTGCGCCCCCGCATCAAACATTCGAAACGCCTTCTGACCGTTTGCGCGGAACCGTCCTCCCTCCTGCACTCACCTAGCTAGAGCCCATCACGGAAAGAAGCTACACACTCCAATCCCACGGATGTTTGGGCACTACGCCATTGAGTCATCCACATGATCCTCTTTCCCCTCTCTCCGTACAGTCCGGGTGTTATGACGAACGCCGCAGCGTCAGCCCACCAACCGAACCGTGCACAGTCTCCCGTCCGCCACGCCGATACACCGACCCACATTCCGCCCGCAGAAGGCTTTAAAATCGCAGCCGCCGACCAGGAGAACCTGCGCCAACTGGCCAACCACATCCGTGGTATTGCGCTGCTGTGGACCGATTCAACCTCCGCGCAAACCATATCCAGTGCGTTGCACAATTGGACGATGCCGATTGCCCCCGACTCGTCCTATCCCGACAAACCGCTTTCCAACCCCAGCGTGGCGCAAGTCATCACCCGCCTGGGCTTCCAACTCCCGACCAGTCTGGCGCAGGCCATTGCCCTGCGAGACAGTTTGGATCAAAAAGCGCTGGCCCCCTTGGTAGGCAATGCCGGCGGCGGCCTGTCCTGGCCCGTGCCGCTGGATGCCGCCCAACAACAGGCGATCAGCGACACGATAGACCGCAACAGCGCCGGGCTTGCGGGCCTGCCCCTGGCCGACCGACGCAAAGGGGCGCTGGATTACTTGCTGGAGCAGACGCCGCTCTCCAGCCAGGAGCTGCAGGACCCGCACAACGCGATCGAAAAACTGCTCAAGTCACCAAGGGCCGAGGCGCTGGGCCTCGCGATCCAGACAAAGTTGGGGGGTATTGCCACCCCTGACAGCCTGTCCGAATACGTGCTGAGCGCTATCCAACTGGGGCTCGATCGCGAGTCTGTCCGCCAGCCCGACAGGACCCGCGTGGCCGGTTTCGACTGGGCACAAGAGCAACACTGGGGCAAGCCGGTCTCGAGCGTGCTTGAAGGCCTGAAAAACCACCTCGTTGCCACCGGCAAAGCCACCCCTGCCACGGCACCGTTGGCCGCACACCTGTTGCTCAGCCGCGTTGCGCCGGCATTTCTGGTCAAGGACATCCCCGATCAGATCGTATACGGCAGCCAAGCCCACGCCACGTTCTGCATGGCGGTGGCAAAGGTGGAGCAAGAAGCGCTTGGCGCGTCGGCAAAGATGACCTACGCGCAGGTCATGCAGCGCGCCGATCAAATTCCCGGGCCCGCCCCCGAGCATGCGCTGCAAGCGAACTTGATCGAGTGGGGAATAGTCAGCGGCGTGTTGCAAAAATCAGTCGATGGCGTTTACACCCCGCAGCAACTGGAGAGGGTCAGGGCCGCCTTCGATGACCAGCAAAACCAGCGCCTGGCCGCCAGTGAGTCAATCAATACCGACCTCCCCACGCGCAAAGGGGTCGCGCTGGCAAAGCTGAAGCAAGCGTTTCCCGAAATGGACCCGGCACTGTTTGAAAAACCGCTCCTGCAACTGGACGAAGCATACAAGCATGGCCCACAGCCACTTTATGACCCCAACCGGCGGCCCGTAGGCCTGTATTTTTCAATGCTCGATGTGGCTATGGGGCAAAGCCCCCTGGGCAAATGGAAGACCTCCGATAAGCGCATCCCGCTCGAAAAGTTCAACAATAGCCCGGCACGCAGTTCGTTCCAGGCGTTCGACAGCGAGTTCACCAAGGCCATCGACACGCGCAAAAGTGCGATTGCCACCACGGTACGCCACCTGATTTCACAACTGCCACTGGAAGACCGCAAGCGACTGGAGACGGGAAACATCAGGTTTTTCCACGAGTCCACCTACGACGGCAACAAGGTGACAGCCAAAAACCTGGTGCTGAGTTTCAAGGTCGAGCAAGAGGGCCAACGCTCGATTTACCAGTTGGACATCCAGAACCTCAAGATCACGCGCAAAGACAACTACATCGACTTGAAAGAGGTGACGTGGCAAGACGGCAACCGGCGAATCCGGCAAACCGAGTTCAAACCCAAAGCCGGCGGTGACGTCGCGCAAGCTGAACGCCCCTCGACAGGACCTGCACTGCCTGACAGTTTTTCCAGCGCCCGCAGCCACCTCATCGCCAATGCCTTTGTCGAGCACCTTGACTACGACAACCCCGCAATCAAACAGGAAGCGATGGGCACAACCCCCCACGAGCGGCAACTACAGGCACAAGACAACGCGCGCGAGTTCTTTCTGAACCTGATCCCGTTCAGGTCCGCGATCGTCAACTTTTCCCAGGGCAATATCGCCGACGGCGCATTGGATCTGGGCCTGGACCTCTTCAGTTTCTTGACCGCCGGTGCGGGCACTGTGGGCAAGTTAGGCAAGTTGGGGTCCGCCGCCGTGTCTGCCGGTACGAAATATATCAAGGGCGCGAAGGTGATCGGGGCCGCGGCCATCGGCGCCCTCAACCCGCTGGATGGCATGGGCGACCTGCTGATAGGTGCCGCACGAATAACCGGTAAAAGCGGCAAGCAGTTGTTCAAGGGCGCGCAAGCGCTGGGCAATGCCACCGGAGCATTGGCCGAAAAAACCATGAGCACACTCAAAGGCGCAAACGGCAGTTACGATTTGATCAAGGCCAGCCAGGCCCATGGCGCGGCCTCAATCGGCACGTTCAAGTCGGCCGACCGAACCATTGAAACCGTCGCGATTCACCGCAACGACAACTGGTACGCCTATGACCCAGTAAAAAACCAACCCTACGGCGGGCCGATCCAGGACTTCCAGCCCTCGTACACACTGGCGCCGTCGCCCGTCGCCTCTCCCCCATCGCGCAAACACCGCGTCACGCCGTACAGCTTCAGCCAACGCCCGCCGCGTGCCAGGAAGCCGTTACCTGTCGGGGAATACGCCACCGCCATGAAAGGCAAGCTGGAACCTGATCACTTCAAGCCCGATACCAAGTTCGAAACGATGAAAAAGTTCGTCGAGGAGCTGTTTGACCATTACGCCAAGATCGGCACCAACATGCCCCCGCGCCCGCCTATTCCAATGGTCACCAAGCCGATACCGCCGGCTGAGCTGCTCTCGCAAGCACTCAAGACCTCGAACGGCGTGGTACTGGGCGAACTGCATCACGAAATGGCCAGCTTCAAGACGCTGTTCGATAATGCGCAAACGTTGAAAAAAGAGGGCGTCAAGCGCGTGTATATGGAAGGGCTGCTGTCTCGGCCGAATTTTCCCGACGGCCTTCAGGATGACGGTATCAGCATGCTCGGACGCACAGGCAAGCCGCGTACATCGCCAAGCTTCAAGGAACTCAAGGCCAAGTTGGAGGCCAACGGCATCGAGATCGTGCCACTCGACCACTATTACCTCACCCGGCACAAGGATGTTAAGGCACTTTACGGCCCCACCCAGACCGGCTTCGGCTCTGAACAACGGCTTCGAGAGTTCAACTATTACGCGACCAAAACCATCGAAGCCACGTCCAACGGCGAAAAATGGGTGGCCCTGGTAGGCATGTCGCACATGAAGACATCCGAAGCGGTGCCGGGGCTGGCCGAAATGACGGGCAGTACGGCGATCGGCGTGTTCAATAACGTCAAACCCATGCCAAGCATGGGCTACGCCGCGAAGGTTCCAGCCCCTGACCCGAGCAAGCCGTTGGGCCACAAGGACTATCCAGGCGACTTGCGCATATTCGTGTAGCCGCCAGCGGCGCCGGAGTCATCGCCTCAGTCCAAGGCCTGGAGTGGCGCATAGCTCCACCAGCCAATCCACAAACACGCGTACCCGCAGCGACAGCTGGCGGTGCGGCGGATACAGCGCCGTCAGTGCCATTGCGGGTACCGTCAACCGGGGTAACACCTCGACCAGCCGCCCCTCGGCCAATTGGCGCAGGGCATGGTAATGCGGGGCCTGGATCAAGCCATACCCGGCCTCACATGCCGCAAAGTAACCGTCGGCGCTGTTAACCGAGACGCTCTTGGCCAGATTGATCGGGCGCAACTCGGTCCCCACTTCAAATTCCAGGCCATAGCGCTTGCCAGTGGTGCTCGATACGTACTCGACCATCTGGTGATGCATCAGGTCTTCAACGCACTCGGGCACGCCCATGCGCGCCAGATAAGCGGGGCTGGCCAGGGTTACCTGCTCGAGCATCGCCAAGGGCCGCGCCACCAGCGACTCATCCAGCGCCGGGCCACCGCGCAGCACACAGTCCACACCTTCACGGATCAGATCCACCGGGCGATCATTCAGGCCGATTTCCAGTTCGATACGCGGGTAGCGCGCCGTGAACGTCGGCAACGCGGGAATCACGATGCAGCGCCCAATGCCCGACGGCATGTCCACGTTCAAGGTGCCGCGTGGGTCTTGCCGACGGGTGGAAAATACCGCCTCGGTCTCCTCCAGGTCGGCCAGCAAACGCACGCAACGCTGGTAATACGCAGCGCCGTCCAGCGTGGGGCTGACCTGGCGCGTGGTGCGTTGCAACAGTTGCACCCCCAGATACGCCTCCAATTGCTTGATCAGCACCGTCACCGAAGCGCGCGGCATTTGCAGGCTGTCTGCGGCCTTGGCGAAGCCGCCCAGTTCGACAATCCGGGTAAACACGCGCATTGCATTAAAACGGTCCAAACCTGGGCCCCTCGCTGAGGATTATTTAGATAATCCGAATAGTGATAACTGTTTTAGCCGGTTTATCCCAATTCTGTCGAGGATAACAATGGAGCCCTTCCCACCCCAGGCGTTTAACACATGCACACACGTCAACTCGGTAAAAACGGCCCCCACGTCTCTGCCATCGGCCTCGGCTGCATGGGCATGACCGATTTCTACACCCCCGGCACCGACACTACAGAGGCCACCGCGACCCTGCATCGCGCCCTGGAGCTGGGGGTGAACTTCCTCGACACCGCCGACATGTACGGCCCGCACACCAACGAAGCGCTGATCGGCAAAGCCATCGTCGGCAAGCGCGACCAGGTGTTCCTGGCCAGCAAGTTCGGCATCGTGCGTGACCCGGCCAACCCGACGCTGCGCGGTGTCGACGGGCGCCCCGAGTACATCCGCAACGCCATCGATGGCACCTTGCGCCGCCTCGGCGTGGAGACCCTCGACCTCTACTACCAACACCGCATCGACCCCGAAGTGGCCATCGAAGAAACCGTCGGGGCCATGGCTGAACTGGTCAAGCAAGGCAAGGTGCGTTACCTGGGCCTGAGCGAAGCGTCGGCGGCCACCCTGGAGCGGGCGCACAAGGTCCACCCCATCAGCGCCCTGCAAAGCGAATATTCGCTGTGGAGCCGCGACCAGGAAGACAACGGCTGCCTCGCCGCCTGCCAGCGCCTGGGCGTTGCGTTTGTGCCCTACAGCCCGTTGGGCCGCGGCTTTCTCACCGGCGCACTGCAAAGCCCGGACGATTTCGACGCCGACGACTATCGCCGCCAAAGCCCGCGCTTCCAAGGCGAGAATTTCGCGAAGAACCTGCAACTGGTGACACAGGTGCAGGCCCTGGCGCGGGACAAGGGGGTCAGCGCCGGGCAGTTGGCGCTGGCCTGGGTGTTGGCGCAGGGCGACTACATCATCCCCATCCCGGGGACCAAGCGACGCAAGTACCTGGAAGAGAACGTCGCGGCGCTGTCGGTGCGCCTCAGCCCGAGTGAATTGGCGGCGCTGGAGGCGGTGTTTGCGGCCGATGCCACAGTCGGCCTGCGTTATCCCGAAACGGTGATGGCGATGCTGAACATCTGAACACCCCGGAGCGCCCAGAAGCGGCGCTCCAACTTTCTTGTACGAACGTACCTAAAGCTCTGGATCGCCAAGCCGATAGCCCGACGAAGCTCTAATAAAGCCGCGTGAATAACAAACGCTTCGTAAGGACGATCCCATGCCCCCACTGCGCTCTATCCAAGCCCGCTATACCGTGTTTCTGGTGCTGTTCGTCCTGGTGCTGTTTGTGTTGACCATCGTCGGCATCGGCCAACTGGTCGCACCCACGCTGCGCCATACCGAAGAACAAGTGGTGCTCAACCGCATCAGCGAAGTCGCCGAACAGATCCAGGGCGAGCTGAACAAGGTTCAGGCCCAACAACGCAGCATCACCCAAACCATTCCCCTGCTCGACAGCGATGCCATCGACAAGGTCCTGCCTGGCCTGGTCGACCAGTACGGCGAGCTGAAAGTCTTCGGTGGTGGCATTTGGCCGCTCCCCAACCAGCGCACCCCCGGGCGCAACAAACACAGTACGTTCTGGCACCGTGATGCTTCGGGCAAGCTGACGGTCAATACCTTCTGGAACAGCGACCCGGCGCCCAATTACTACGACCAGAGCTGGTACAAAGGCGGGCTCGCTTCACCTCGCGGCCAGTGCGCCTGGGCGGCGGCCTACAAGGATGATGCCAGCCAGGAGCCACGCACCAACTGTGCCATGGCGATCCAGCGCGACGGTGCCGCCTATGGCGTGGCGACCATCGATGTGACCCTGGGCTTCTTCAATGAGTTGGTCGCCAGCAAGGAAAAAGACATCGGTGGGCAAATGCTGATCGTTGAAGGCGACGGCAAGATCATCAGCAACAGCTCGCGCATCAGCGGCCCGGTGGTGTTGAAAAACATCAGCGAGCTGACTGGCACGTCGGCCTTCGCCGCCCAGGTCAGCAAAGCCCTGGCTCAGCGCAACCAAGCCTTGCAGCGCAGTGAGTTCGACAACGGCGGCGTCGCCAGCACCTTTTACATGCGCCCGATTGAAGGCACCCCGTGGTTCCTCGCCACCGCCCTGCCCACCTCGCTGATCACTGCCCAGCGCGATGATGTACTGGGCACCCTGGCCCTGCTGCAAATCCCTATGGTGTTGCTGCTGGTGCTGCTCGCGGTGTACGCGATCCGCCAATTGGTGCAGCGCATGACCACGCTGAAAAGCAATATCGATGCATTGTCTGCCGGCGACGCCGACCTGACCCGACGCATCACCATCCGCGCCGAAGACGAACTGGGCGCCATCGGCCACTCGGTCAACCGGTTTATCGTCTACCTGCAAAACATGATCGGCGAAGTCACCCAGGCCACGGGCGCCATGTCCTCGGGCCTGGAGCAATTGCAACAGACCTCGGTGCAGACCAACCAGATCCTGCTGCGACATGCCTCGGAGACCGACCAGACCGTCACCGCCATCACCGAAATGAGTTCCACCGCCGACACCGTCGCGCAAAACGCCGCCGAAACCGCGGCCTTTACCCAGCGTGCCAACGAACACGCCGACCGTTCCCGTGTGGTGGTGGGTGAGGCGTCCAACAGTGTCAGCGCGTTGATCGGCGAAGTTTCCAGTGCCACCCAGAGCGTGGAAAACATGCGCCAGGACGCCGCGCGTATCACCGAGACCCTGGGTGTGATCGGCGCGATTGCCGGCCAGACCAACCTGTTGGCGCTCAACGCCGCCATCGAGGCGGCGCGGGCTGGCGAGCAAGGCCGTGGGTTCGCGGTGGTCGCCGACGAAGTGCGCGCACTGGCGGCACGGACCCAGGCCAGCACGTCGCAGATCAACGAGATGCTGGTGCGCCTGACCACGGGGGTCAGCACGTCCGTCGCGGCCATGGAAAACACCCAGGCCAGTTGCCAGTCGGCCGCCGACGCCACGGCGCGGGTGAACACCGGCCTGGACGAAATGGCGGGCTCGGTCAGCCACATCAACAACCTCAGCACCCAGATCGCCACGGCCGCCGAGCAGCAAAGCGCAGTGACCGAGGAGATCAACCGAAGCATGGTGCACATTCGTCATATGGTCGAAGAGTTGGTGCAAAGTGGTCACGCCACCGAAGCCAATACCCAAAGCCTGCTCGACGCCAATGGCCGGGTTATTGCACTGATGAGTCGCTTCAAAGTCCGTTGATCAACTCGCCAAGGTCTCCCGTGCAAAGCGCGGGAGTCGGACTATTCTGACAGCTCAAGGTGTTTAGCCACGCCACACAGGAGGTGTGTCATGCGCGCTGTCGAGCAGTCGGTCCGGTTGGAGCGGATCAGTCAGGAACGCTTTATCCAGGCCCCGACCGAGGCCGTCTACGACTACGTGACCCAACCGGACCGCTGGCACGAATGGCACCCCACTTCCCTCGGCGCCGAGACCGGCACCTGCGGTTCCCTCCCCGTCGGCGCCCGCTTCACCGAATTCATCGACCTGTTGGGCATCCGCGTCCCTATGAGCTATCGCGTGCAGATCGCCCGACGCCCCGACGAATTCAAGACCGTGTTTACCTCCCTGGCCGTCGACGGCTCGATTCACTATTTCTTGCAGGCCCACCACGATGGCACGCTGTTCAAGCGTGTGCTGATCTACGAGACCGAGTTGCAGCTGGCCAGCCTGCATGAACGCATGATCGAGCTGTCGTCCGTTGCCCTGGACCAGCTCAAGCAACGACTGGAAAACCCACCCTCTGTATAATTTAGAAACATTATCGCCGCGTACCCTTGCAAAAAGCAGGGAAAATGCCGGGCTTACTGCTCGGAACCGGATGACAACCCATGAAGACCCCATTGCGCGTGGCCCTGCTTTCGGCCCTGTTCACCACCACCCTGGCCCAGGCGGCCGACCTGATCCCTATCGACGTGCACCGCGACGCCAATTGCGGCTGCTGCAAGAAGTGGATCAGCCACCTGGAAAGCAACGGTTTCAAGGTCAATGACCATGTGGAAACCGACATGAGCGCGGTCAAGCAACGCCTCGGCGTCGCCCCACGCCTGGGTTCGTGCCACACCGCCGTGATCGACGGCAAGTTCGTCGAAGGCCACGTGCCCGCCGAGCAGGTACTGGCTTTGCGCACACGCGACGACCTGCTCGGCGTCGCCGCACCGGGTATGCCCATGGGCTCGCCTGGCATGGAAGTCGAGGGTCGCAGCGAAGCCTTTGAAGTGATCGGTCTGACCCGTGATGGCAAGGACGTCGTGGTGGCTGAATACCCGGCGCAATGATCGCGGGTTACCTGGGACTGTTCGTCGCGGCGTTTGGCGCCGCGACCTTATTACCCCTGCAATCGGAAGCGGTGCTGGTCGGCCTGCTGCTCAGTGGGCATTACAGCCTGTGGCTGCTGCTGGGCGTCGCCACCCTCGGCAACGTGCTCGGTTCAGTGGTGAACTGGTGGCTGGGGCGCTGGGTGGAGCACTTCAAGGGGCGACGCTGGTTTCCGGTCAATGACCGGCAACTGGACAAGGCCCGGCGGCATTACCAGCGCTGGGGGCATTGGACGCTGCTGCTCAGTTGGCTGCCGGTCATCGGGGACCCGCTGACCCTGGTCGCCGGCGTGATGCGCGAGCCCCTGTGGCGTTTCTTGCTGTGGGTGACCGTGGCCAAAAGCCTGCGCTACGCCGTGCTCGCCGCGCTGACCTTGCACTGGGTGTGAATCCCTGTTTAATTTCTCGCCAACATTAAACGCCGTTTAATCCAACCTTTTTCGGGGCACTCGTTGATGTCGGTACAGATCGCAGTGATTGATGATTGGCAGAACGTGGCCAGTGGCGTGGTGGACTGGTCGCCGCTTGCAAGCGTCGGCCAGGTGCACTTCCTGCACGATTACCCGGCGGACACCGCCACCATGATCCAGCGCTTGCAGGGCTTCGAGGTCATTTGCGTGATGCGCGAACGCTCGACCTTCGACAAGGCCCTGCTCCAGGGCTTGCCCAGGCTCAAGCTGCTGGTGACCGGCGGCATGCGCAACGCGGCCATCGACATTCCCGCCGCCAAGGCACTGGGGATTCAGGTGTGTGGTACTGACAGCTATAAACAGGCAGCACCGGAATTGACCTGGGCATTGATCATGGCGTCTACCCGCAACCTGCTGGCCGAAGCCAACTCGCTGCGCGCCGGGGGCTGGCAGGTTGGCCTGGGGGGCGACCTGCATGGCAAGACCCTGGGGATTCTCGGGCTCGGCAGCATCGGTCAAAAGGTCGCCCAGTTCGCCCAGGTGTTCGGCATGCGCGTGATCGCCTGGAGTGAAAACCTCACGCCGGAGCGCGCGGCCGAGTCGGGGGTGACGTGGGTCAGCAAGCAGGCGCTGTTCGAACAGTCCGACATTCTCAGCGTGCACTTGGTGCTCAGCGAGCGCAGCCGAGGCCTGGTGGATGCCGAGGCGCTGGGCTGGATGAAACCGTCTGCGCGCCTGGTGAACACTGCCCGCGGGCCGATCGTGGATGAGACCGCGCTGGTGCAAGCGCTGGAAAGCGGGCGTCTGGCCGGGGCGGCACTGGATGTGTTCGCCGAGGAACCCTTGCCGCACGACCACGCGTTCCGGCGCCTGCCCAATGTATTGGCTACTCCGCACGTGGGTTATGTGAGCGAGCAGAATTACCGCCAGTTCTATCAGCAGATGATCGAAAACATCCTCGCGTGGGCCAACGGCACGCCCATTCGCGGGCTCGCCTGACGCACTTGTAGTGAGCGGGCTTGCCCCGCGCTGGGGGGCGAAGCCGCCCCAAATCCGCACACTGCGGTCTTCCTGATACACCGCGGCGGGCCATTTTGGGGCGGTTTGCCCCCCAGCGCGGGGCAAGCCCGCTCACTACAAACACCTATCCGCGTACTTTCTGGGCATGCTTTCAAAGCGGTATAGGGTTACAAGTTTTTTGTCCTACAAAAATTTCTCACAAACCCTACGGGCTCTGGGATCTGTCCTAGACTGATGACCGATGGGTCCGTTTCAAAACAAAAACCCCGCAAAAAATCGAAACTTTCCAACTCTGCCGTAGGTCCAGTTTTAAGGTGAGGCGAGCACGTGGAGTTCATCCCCAATGCCCGTCCATCCAATCTTTTCGAGCCAAATGTGCATCTGGCATACGCCTTGCCAGTTTGTACAGTGCTTGTGCGCCTGACCGCAGGAAGCGGTCATCGGAGCTGATGGCAGCGGGCCATTAGCCAACCAACATGTGGGAGTGAATTATGATCAATGCCGCTGTAGTTGTTCAGGGAGAGCGTGTCAGTCAGCCGGTAGGGGGGCCATCATTGGTCGACCTGCCCACCACTGTGCGGCAGGTCGTGAACGAAAATCCCAACCGCAAGAAAGTCTTGTTTGTCACCTCTGAATTCGCCGACCTGGTCAAGACCGGCGGCCTCGGCGACGTGTCCGCCGCCCTGCCCCGCGCCATGGCCCATCTGCACGATGTACGCGTGTTGATCCCCGGGTACCCACAGGTGATGGAAAGCGATAACCCGATTCATATCGTCGGCGAGCTGGGCGGCCACGCTGCGCTGCCGCCGTGCAAGATCGGGCGCATGGACCTCAAGGACGGCCTGGTCATCTATGTGCTGATCTGCCCCGAACTGTACGAACGTGAAGGCACGCCCTACGGCGCCAACAACGGTCGCGACTGGCCGGACAACCATATCCGCTTCGCCCGCCTCGGCCTGGCCGCCGCCGACATGGCCGCCAACCTTGCGCAGATCCACTGGTGCCCTGACCTGGTGCACGCCCACGACTGGCCCGCTGGCCTGGCGCCGGCCTATATGCACTGGCGTGGGTCACGCACGCCGACGCTGTTCACCATCCACAACCTGGCCTATCAAGGCGTGGTCAGCCTGGCCTCCACGCCGGAGTTGGGCATTCCGCCCCACGCCCTGCAACAGGAAGGCATGGAGTTCTACGGCAAGATGTCGTTCCTCAAGGCTGGCATGGCGTATTCCAGCCATATCACCACGGTGAGCGCAACGTACGCCCAAGAGATCACCACCCCCGAATTCGGCTGCGGCCTCGATGGTTTCCTGGCCAGCAAGACCCAGCAAGGCCTGCTCAGCGGCATCCCGAACGGCATCGATGAAAGTTGGGAAACCTCCACCGATACGCACCTGCAACATAATTTCAATATTGGCGACTGGAACGGCAAGGCCATCAACGCCGGCCACGTGCGCCGACTGTTCGGCCTGCACGACTCCAAAGGCCCGCTGTTCGCAGTGGTCTCGCGCCTGGTCTACCAGAAAGGCCTGGACCTCACCGAAGCCGTAGCCGGCTTTATCGTTGAAAACGGCGGCCAGATCGCGATCATCGGCCGTGGCGAGCCGGAAGAAGAACAGGCCATGCGCGAACTGGCGCTGCGCTTTCCCGGCCAGGTCGGCGTGCGCATCGGCTTCAACGAAACCGACGCCCGGCGCATGTTTGCCGGCAGCGATTTCCTGTTGATGCCCTCGCGCTATGAGCCGTGCGGCCTGAGCCAGATGTACGCGCAACGTTTCGGCTCGCTGCCGGTGGCGCGCAACACCGGCGGGCTCGCAGACACCATTGAAGATGGCGTCACCGGCTTCCTGTTCAATGAATCCAGCGTAGAAAGTTACCGCGAAGCCCTGAGCCGAGCGTTCAGGGTCTTCGCCTTCCCGGGCCTGCTCAATGCCATGCGTTCGCGCGCCATGACCCAACCCTTCAACTGGTGCCAGGCGGTGGAACCCTACGCCGAACTGTACGAACAGCTTGTGGCCAAGGCCCTGGGGAAATCCGCCAATAAATAGACATGGGAGGTCTCTGTAGATGCCGTCACGGACTCTGGAAACCTGGCCCCACGGCGCAATCATGCTGGACGCGCAACACACGCGTTTTGCCTTGTGGGCGCCAGACGCGTATTACGTCAGCGTTGAATTGGAACACGGTAAGTCCGTCGCCATGCTGCCCCAGGCAGATGGCTGGTTTGAAACTGAAATAGCCTGCCCGGCAGGCACGCGCTACCGCTTCAATATCGATGGGGAAAAGGATGTCCCCGACCCGGCGTCCCGGGCCCAGGCCACGGACGTGCATGGCTGGAGCCGGGTCGTCGACCCCCTCGCCTATCAATGGCGACACAGCCAGTGGCACGGCCGTCCGTGGCACGAAGCGGTGATCTATGAACTGCACGTCGGCGCGTTGGGCGGTTACGCCGCCGTAGAACAACACCTGCCGCGCCTGGCCGAGCTGGGCGTGACTGCGATCGAGCTGATGCCATTGGCGCAGTTCCCCGGCGAACGCAACTGGGGCTACGACGGGGTTTTGCCCTATGCGCCCCACGCCAGCTACGGCACGCCCGAGCAGCTCAAGCACCTGATCGACAGCGCCCATGAACACGGTCTGGCGGTGATCCTCGACGTGGTCTACAACCACTTCGGCCCCGACGGCAATTACTTGGGCCAATACGCCCAGGGTTTCTTTCGCGAAGAGGTGCACACGCCTTGGGGCGCCGGCATCGACTTCGAACGCCGTGAAGTGCGCAACTTCTTCCTCGACAACGCGCTGATGTGGCTACTTGAATACCGCTTCGACGGCCTGCGCCTGGACGCCGTGCACGCCATCGACAACCCGGGGTTCCTCAAGGAGCTGGCGCAACGGGTGCGCCAGCAAGTCGATACCGGCCGCCACGTGTGGTTGGTGCTGGAGAACGAATTCAACCAGGCCAACCTGCTCGAGCACGATTTCGACGCGCAGTGGAATGACGACGGCCACAACGCCCTGCACGTGTTGCTCACCGGCGAGACCGACGCCTATTACAGTGACTTCGCCACCGACACCACGGCCAAGCTCGCCCGCTGCCTGGGCGAAGGCTTCATCTACCAGGGCGATACCACCCGCCACGGCCACACACGCGGCGAACCCAGCGGCCATCTGCCGCCGACCGCGTTTGTGCTGTTCTTGCAGAACCATGACCAGATCGGCAACCGCGCCCTCGGTGAACGCTTGCATCAACTCTGCTCACCCCAGGCACTTCAGGCGGCAACCACGTTGCTGCTGCTGTCACCGATGATCCCGCAGCTGTTTATGGGCGATGAAGTCAACGCCAGCGAACCGTTTCTGTTTTTCACCGACCACCACGGCGAACTGGCCGAAGCGGTGCGCGAAGGCCGACGCAATGAATTTGCCGACTTCGCCGCATTCAACGAACCGGCGCTGCGCAAACGCATTCCCGACCCGAACGCCCTGCGCACCTTTGAACACTCGACACCGACCTTCACCGACCACCCCCAGGCCCGGCTCTATCGCCAGTTGCTCAGCCTGCGCCACCGCCACTTGGTGCCGCACCTGCCCGGCAGCGTCGCATTGGGCGCACAGGTGCTGGCCGAGGGCGCCGTCAGTGCACGTTGGCGCCTGGGCAACGGCAGCCTGCTGCAGATCGACCTCAATCTGAGCGCCACCGCACTCGCGTATCACCGCGCCGAACACCTGCTATTCGAAACGCCTGCCGACCAAGGCGCACAACTGCCGCCGTACAGCGCACGCGTCACCCTATCCCCTGTTGGAGAGCACTCTTGAGCGAAGCGAACCTGGAAATCCTCGCCAGCCGCGCGGGCCTGGCCGTCGATTGGATCGACGCCAACGGCCGCCCACAACGCGTCAAACCCGAGGCCCTGCGCGCCGTGCTCAAGGGCCTGGGCCACCCCGCCGACAGCGACGCCGAGGTCGACGCCAGCCTGCTGCAACTGGAGCACGCCCAACAGGACAGGCAATTGCCGCCCTTGATGACAGTCGACAGCGGCGACAGCCTCAACCTGGCGCATTACTTCGAACCCGACACCCTGTGCCGGGTCAGCCTTGAAGGCGGCGACACCCTGGAGCTGCGCCTCGACGGCAATGCGCTACTGCCCGGCGTCATCGCCGTCGGCTATCACCACGTGCACATCGCTGGCCAGACCTTCACCCTCGCCGTCGCGCCTACCCACTGCTACAGCGTGGCCGAAGCGGTGCATAGCCAACCCGCGCGTGCCTGGGGCATCAGCGCCCAACTCTATGCCCTGCGTCGCTTGGGCGACGGCGGCTTTGGCGACACCCTGGCCCTGGAACACCTGGCGCGCGCGGCCGCCGAACGCGGGGCCGATGCCTTGGCGATCAGCCCGATGCACGCGATGTTCAGCGCCGATACCGGGCGCTACAGTCCGTATTCGCCGTCCAGCCGCTTGTTCCTCAACAGCCTGTACGCCTCGCCCGCCTGCATCCTCGGCGAACGCGAAGTGCGCAGTGCCATCGAGGCCCTGGGCCTGACGGAAGAACTGCACGACCTGGAACAACACAGCCTGATCGACTGGCCCAGCGCAGCCAAAGCCAAGCAACGCCTGCTGCGCGCGCTGTATGAAGACTTCCGCCACGGCCATCACCCGCAACACGCCGACTTCCTCAGCTTCCGCCAGGCTGGCGGCGAAGCCCTCGAAAACCACTGCCGCTTCGAAGCCGTACAAGCCGCGCGCGCCGCAGCCGGTGAGGATCTCGACTGGCGCCACTGGCCCCAGGATTGGCGCGACCCACAAAGCCCGGCACTGGCACAATTCGCCGCAGAGCACGCCAGCGAGATCGGTTATTTCGCCTTCAGCCAATGGCTGATCGCCCGTTGCCTGGAACGCGCACAACAAGCCGCGCGGGGCAGTGGCATGGGCGTCGGCCTGATCGCTGACCTCGCCGTGGGCGCCGACGGCGGTGGCAGCCAGGCCTGGAGCCGTCAGGATGAACTGCTCGCCGACCTCACCGTCGGCGCACCACCGGACATCCTCAATCGTGCAGGCCAGGGCTGGGGGATTTCCGCGTTTTCTCCGGAGGGTCTGCAACGCAACGGCTTTCGCGCCTTCATCGAGATGCTGCGCGCCAACTTCGCCCACGCCGGCGGCTTGCGCATCGACCATGTGATGGGCCTGCAACGCCTGTGGGTGATCCCCATGGATGCCTCGCCACGGGACGGCGCTTACCTGTATTACCCGGTGGACGACCTGCTGCGCTTGCTCGCCCTCGAATCCCACCGCCACCAAGCCATTGTCCTCGGCGAAGACCTCGGCACCGTGCCCGATGGCCTGCGCGAAAAACTCATCGGGCGCTCGATCCTGGGCATGCGCGTGCTGCTGTTCGAACAGGGTCACGACGGCCAGTTCAAGCCGATCCTCGACTGGCCCGACAACGCCCTGGCCACCACCAGCACCCACGACCTGCCAACCCTCAACGGCTGGTGGCACAGCCGCGACATCGAGTGGAATATCCAGCTCGGCCTGGTCGACGCGCCCACTGTCGAGCAATGGAGCGAACACCGCCTGCGCGAGCGCCAGGCGCTGCGTCAGGCCTTGAGCCAGGACCCGCAGAATTTCGTCGATGAGATT
Organism: Pseudomonas sp. AF03-9; assembly: GCF_020515815.1. Lineage (NCBI taxonomy): Bacteria > Pseudomonadati > Pseudomonadota > Gammaproteobacteria > Pseudomonadales > Pseudomonadaceae > Pseudomonas > Pseudomonas sp. AF03-9. Next base: position 177,734 of record NZ_JAHPJF010000016.1, read on the forward strand.
CGCAACGAAACCGACCACATGATCGACGCCAGCGTGCGTTACCTGGGCCACACTCGTGCGCCGCTGGTGCTGCTGCCGCTGGAAGATGCCCTGGCCGTGGACGAGCAAGCCAACCTGCCGGGCACCATCGACACCCACCCCAATTGGCGCCGACGCTTGCCGGGCGAAGCCTCCAGCCTGCTCGACAACGCCGGTGCCGCACGCCGCCTGGAACTGCTGGCCGTGGCGCGCAACCAGGCCTACGAGCGTGACCGATGAAAACACTGCCGCTACGCGCGACCCAACGCCTGCAATTTCATCGCGGCTTTACCCTGGATGATGCGGTGCCGCTGGTGCCGTACTTCGCCGCGCTGGGAATCAGTCATCTGTATGCTTCGCCGCTGCTCAGCGCCCGCGCCGGCTCCATGCATGGCTACGATGTGGTCGACCCCACGCGTGTCAATCCCGAGCTGGGCGGTGAAGCGGCATTACGGCGCCTGGTGGCCGCTTTGCGCGAACACGACATGGGGCTGATCCTCGATATTGTCTCCAACCACATGGCCGTCGGCGGCGCCGATAACCCCTGGTGGCTGGACCTGCTGGAGTGGGGGCGCTTGAGCCCCTACAGCGAGTTTTTCGACATCCAGTGGCACTCGCCAGACCCGTTGCTCAAGGGCCAATTGCTCATGCCGTTCCTCGGCAGCGATTACGGCGAAGCTTTGCAGAGCGGCACTGTGACCCTGCAATTTGATGCGGCCCACGGCGCGTTTTACGTCGCGCATTACGAACACCACTTCCCGATCTGCCCACGGGATTACCCCGCGATCCTCGGCGCCGACCCATTGCTCCAGCCGCTGGCCGAGCGCTTCAGCGCCCTCGCCTATCAAGACGACGCCTACCACGAGGCCGCACGGCTCAAACAGTTACTGGCCGAACGCGCCAGCGAGGACCAGGTCCTGCGCGCCATCGAGCAACAGTTGGCCAGGTTCGACTTCGACCGCCTGCATCATCTGCTGGAACAACAAGCCTACCGCCTGGCCAGCTGGCGTACGGCGGCGGACGACATCAACTGGCGGCGCTTCTTCGACGTCAACGAGCTCGGCGGCCTGCGTGTCGAACGCAGTGCGGTGTTCGAAGCCACCCACGGCAAGATCTTCGAACTGATCAGCGAAGGCCTGGTGGACGGCCTGCGCATCGACCATATCGACGGCCTGGCCGACCCACGCGGCTACTGCCGCAAGCTGCGCCGACGCGTGGACTCGCTGGCGCCCGGACGGCACTTGCCGATCTTTGTCGAGAAGATCCTCGGCGACGGTGAAACCCTGCGTGAAGACTGGCAGGTGGACGGCACCACCGGCTACGAATTCATGAACCAACTGTCGTTGCTGCAACATCACCCGGACGGCTTCGCCCCACTGGCCGAGCTGTGGACGCGCCACAGCGAGCGCCCGTCGGCGTTCATCGAGGAAGCGCGCCTGGCCCGCCAGCAAATCCTCAACGGCTCCCTCGGCGGCGACTTTGAAAGCGTGGCCCAGGCCCTGCTGCAAGTGGCCCGCGACGACGTGATGACCCGCGACCTGACCCTTGGCGCAATCCGCCGTGCCTTGCAGGAATTGATCGTGCATTTCCCGGTGTACCGCACCTACATCAGCGCCCGCGGCCGCAGTGCCGCCGATGAGCGTGTGTTCCAGCAGGCCATGGACGGCGCCCGCAGCACCTTGGGCGAAGGCGACTGGCCGGTGCTTGACCACCTGGCCAACTGGCTAGGCGGCCAACCCTGGCGCGATCGCCCGCTGGGGCGTGAGCGCAAGATCCTCAAGCATGCCTGCGTACGGTTCCAGCAACTGACCTCGCCGGCGGCGGCCAAGGCGGTGGAAGACACAGCGTTCTATCGTTCGGCGGTGCTGTTGTCGCGCAACGATGTGGGCTTCAGCACCGAGCACTTCAGTGCGCCGCTGGCCGAGTTTCATGCCGTCAACCGGCAGCGCTTGCAGAGCTTCCCCGATAACCTGCTGGCCACCGCCACCCACGACCACAAGCGCGGCGAAGACAGCCGCGCACGCCTGGCGGTGCTGAGTGAATGCGCACCGTGGTTTGCCGAGCAAGTGGAACACTGGCGCAGCCTTGCCGCGCCGTTGCGCAGTGACACCAGCCCCGCCGCAGGCGATGAACTGATCCTCTATCAAGTGCTGCTGGGCAGTTGGCCACTGGACCTCGGTGCAGACCTCGAGGGTTACCAACAACGCCTCTGGCAGTGGCAACAAAAAGCCTTGCGCGAGGCCAAGTTGCACAGCAGTTGGAGCGCGCCCAACGAGGCCTACGAGCGCGGCGTCGAAACCTTTCTGTCGCGCTTGCTGCTGAGCGCTGAAGGCCACGCCTTGCGCAGCGCCATTGGCAACGCCGCCCAGGTCATCGCCCCGGCTGGCGCGATCAATGGGCTGGCGCAATCCTTGCTTCGCATCACCGTGCCGGGGGTGCCGGACCTGTACCAGGGCGCCGAGTTCTGGGACTTCAGCCTGGTGGACCCGGACAACCGTCGCCCGGTGGATTTCAACGCCCGGCAACAGGCGTTGCGCACCCCACCGGACATCGGCGAACTGTTGTTCCACTGGCGCGACGGGCGTATCAAACAGGCGGTGATCGCCCAGGCCTTGGCCCTGCGCAAGGCCTACCCCGAACTGTTCCACAGTGGCCGCTACACGCCGCTGCAAGTGCTGGGCAAACACGCCGCGCACGTTGTCGCGTTCGCCCGCGAACACCAGGGCAAATACCTCGTGGTGGTGGTGCCACGCTGGTCCCATTGCCTGCTTGAAAACGGTGTGTTTCCCCAGATCAATGCGCAGGTTTGGGGCGATACACGGGTCACACTACCGTTCGCCGCCACGACACAAAAATGGAAGGGACTTTTCCACACAGGCGCAGTCACACCAAACAAGGAGCTGCCGCTGAGCACTGCCCTGGGGGATTTCCCGGTCAACGTCTTTATTAATCCTGATGATCAAGAGAGCTGAACATTTTCTGTGAGGAGCATTGCGATGAGTACTGAAGACAAACGCATACGGGAACTGGCACACCAGATCTGGGAGTCGGAGGGCAAACCCCACGGCCAGGACACGCGCCATTGGGAGATGGCACGCAAGCTGGCGGAAGCCGAAGCTTTGACGCCGAGCAAGCCTAAGCCGGCAGCCAAACCGAAAGCGGCGGCCAAGCCCAAGCCAGCCGCCAAGCCGCCCGCCGAGAAAAAACCCAAGGCCCCGCGCAAACCGGCCAGTTGAGCGCACTTCCCTGTGGGAGCGGGCTTGCCCGCGAATGCGCTGGGTCAGCACCGATGCACTGACTGACACTCGGCATTCGCGGGCAAGCCCGCTTCCACAGGGGGCGCATTTCACTCTGAATTCAATGCTCACCTGACCACCGTCAGCACGGCCGCGTTCGTCCCGAAAAAATTCTGCAGGAGCAACTCAATGAGCAAACCCGACAACACCCCATCGACGCCTAAAAACGAGCCGTCGCGGATTCGTGAAGGTTTGCCCTTCCCCCTCGGCGCTACCTGGGACGGTCTGGGCGTCAACTTTGCGCTGTTCTCGGCCAACGCGACCAAGGTCGAGCTGTGCCTGTTCGACGACAGCGGCGAGGTGGAGCTGGAGCGCATCGAGCTGCCCGAATACACCGATGAAACCTTCCACGGCTACCTGCCTGACGCCCACCCGGGGCTTATCTACGGCTACCGCGTGTACGGCCCGTATGACCCGGCCAACGGTCACCGTTTCAACCATCACAAATTGCTGATCGACCCTTATGCCAAGCAATTGGTCGGGGCGCTCAAATGGTCCGAGGCGCTGTTCGGCTACACCATCGGCCACCCGGACGACGACCTCAGTTTCGACGAACGCGACAGCGCGCCCTTCGTGCCCAAGTGCAAGGTCATCGACCCGGCGCACACCTGGGGCAACGACCAGCCGGTGCGGGTGCCGTGGGACCGCACGATCATCTACGAAACCCACCTGCGCGGCATCAGCATGCGCCACCCCAGCGTCGGCGAATCCGTGCGTGGCACCTGCGCGGGGTTGATGGAAGATGATGTGCTCAAGCACATCCGCCAGCTCGGCGTGTCCTCCGTCGAACTGCTGCCAGTGCACGCGTTCGTCAACGACCAGCACCTGCTGCAAAAAGGCATGACCAACTATTGGGGCTACAACAGCATCGCGTTTTTTGCCCCCGACCCGCGTTACCTGGCCAGCGGCAAGATCGCCGAGTTCAAGGAAATGGTCGCGCACCTGCACGAGCAGAAGCTCGAAGTAATCCTCGACGTGGTCTACAACCACACCGCCGAGGGCAACGAGCGCGGCCCGACCCTGTCCATGCGCGGTATCGACAACGCCTCGTACTACCGCCTGATGCCGGATGACAAGCGCTTCTATATCAACGATTCCGGCACCGGCAACACCCTCGACCTGAGTCACCCGTGCGTGCTGCAAATGGTCACCGACTCGCTGCGCTACTGGGCCAACGAGATGCACGTCGACGGCTTCCGCTTCGACCTGGCGACGATCCTCGGGCGCTACCGCGAGGGGTTCGACGAGCGCCACAGTTTCCTCGTCGCCTGCCGCCAGGACCCGGTGTTGCGCCAGCTCAAGCTTATCGCCGAACCCTGGGACTGCGGCCCCGGCGGTTATCAAGTCGGCAACTTCCCGCCGGGCTGGGTGGAATGGAACGACCGTTTCCGCGACACCGTGCGCGCCTTCTGGAAAGGCGATGACGGCCAACTCGCCGACTTCGCCGCACGCATGACCGCCTCCGGCGAGATGTTCAACCATCGTGGCCGCCGGCCCTATGCCTCGGTGAACTTCATCACCGCCCACGACGGTTTCACCCTGCACGACCTGGTGTCGTACAACGACAAACACAACGAGGCCAACGACGAGAACAATCAGGACGGCAGTAACAACAACCTGTCCTGGAACCACGGCGTCGAAGGCCCCACCGACGACCCGGAAATCAACGAGCTGCGCCTGCGCCAGATGCGCAACTTCTTCGCCACGCTGCTGCTGGCCCAGGGCACGCCGATGATCGTCGCGGGTGACGAGTTCGCGCGTACGCAACATGGCAACAACAACGCTTATTGCCAGGACAGCGAAATCGGCTGGGTCAACTGGGACCTGGACGAAGACGGCAAGGCCCTGCTCAAGTTCGTCAAACGCCTGATCAAGCTGCGCCTGGCGTACCCGATCCTGCGCCGTGGGCGTTTCCTGGTGGGCGACTACAACGAAGACATCGGCGTCAAGGACGTCACCTGGCTCGCGCCGGATGGCAATGAGATGACCACCGAGCAGTGGCAGGACAGCCATGGCCGCTGCCTGGGCATGCTGATGGACGGCCGTGCCCAGGAAACCGGCATTCGTCGGCCAGGTGCCGATGCCACCTTGCTGCTGGTGGTGAATGCGCACCACGACATGGTCAACTTCCGCCTGCCGCCGGTGCCTGAAGGCGGCTTCTGGACGTGCATGGTCGACACCAACCAGACCGCCGTGCGCGGCCAGGAACGCTTCGAGTTCGATCACGAGTACGCGGCCACTGGGCGTTCGCTGCTGTTGTTTGAGCTGCAATACGAGGAGGAGGTGTGACCCAGCCACCAAGTCGGTAAAAAAACGACATCCCAAGATGTAAAAGCGACCAATCGTTGACTATGCTCAAGTCGCCTTGCCGGCACTCCAGGGTTGGAGTGCCGTGCAGTCACGCCAGCGGAGCCTGGAGTGAATAAAAGAGTGTCGTCCCGTCAACGGGGTACGACCCGCATCAATCGACAAGGATGTGACACCCATGAAGCCTGCCTCCTTAAGCGACGGCCGCCGCGGCCCGGCGCAAATCTGGAACAGCGCCCCGCAACTGGCGCAAATCCCCGTAATCAATCCGACTTCGCTGGTACCACGGGACACCCGCGTGGTGGTGGTCGCCCCGCATCCGGGCGATGAAGTGCTGGCTTGCGGCGGTCTGCTGCAACTGCTGAGCACCCTGGATCATCCGCTGCAACTGATCTCTGTGACCGACGGCAGCGCCAGCCACCCCGGCTCCAGCGTGTGGCCGGCAAGCCGCCTGAGCGTGGTGCGGCCCCAGGAAAGCGTCGAGGCGCTGCGCCGCCTGGGCATGCCATTGCATAGCCTGAAGTGGATTCGCGGCGGCTTTTGCGACAACGCCCTGGCCGCCCGCGAGCAACCGTTGGGCCAGTTCATTGCCCGCTACCTGCAGCCGGGGGATGTGGTCTTCACCACTTGGCGCAACGACGGCAACGACGACCATGATGCAGTCGGTCGCGCCACCGCCCATGCATGCAACCTGGTGGGGGCGCGCCTGTACGAGCTACCGATCTGGGCGTGGCACTGGCCAACGCGGGAGGCGTCTGTGATCCCCTGGCAACGGGCGCGCAAGGTACGCCTGGATACCTGGAGCGTGGCGCGCAAGCTGCACGCTGCCCACGCCTACGCCAGCCAGTTGGTGGGCGACCCCGAGATCGGCTTGGCGCCCATGCTTGCGCAAGTGTTGCTGGAACGCATGCGCGACCCGTATGAGATCGTGTTTGTCTAGGCACGCACTCGTCTATACCTGTCAATTCTCACAGTGGCGGGCGCTGGATTCTGCTACTAAGGTGGCAACAGCGCTGCACAGGTTGAGGTGCAGTCGAGAAAGCCATGCCAACCCCTTGCATTGGCCGGTGTTTTTGAGCAGGTACCCCGTATTCCCTGATCCATATCGCGCATCACGTTGTCATGGTTTGAGCCGCATTGCTCATTCATGAGGACGGATTATGCGTATACGCACTTGCCCCCCGCTGTACTTCGGCCTCGCCACGTCGGCGATCCTCGCGGCGTGGCCGCTGCTGTCCCAGGGCGCCTGTGTCGTCAGCGGCAGCCCTGCCACCGGCCAGGTGTTTACCTGTACCAGTGGCACCGACCCCGGCATCAACGCAGCGACCGGCGACAACCAAGTGTTGTTCCCCAGTGGCAACAGCGTGATCAATGGCAATGTGACCCTGGGCCCAGGCAACGATCTGGTGCAACTGGACGCACCGGACACGCAGATCAACGGCGCGGTGAACATGGGGGATGGCGCGAATATCTTTCGCTTGAACAAGGGCACGATCACCGGGGCTGTGAACCAGGGCTCGGGGACCGATGTTGCGCAGGTCAGCGGTGGCCAGGCAGGCGCGATCAACCAGGGGGCCGGCGTTGACGATTTCTCCATGAGTGGCGGCACGATTGACTCATTGGCCCAGGGCGACGGGCACGACAAGTTTTCCATGAGTGGCGGCACGATTACCCGTGCGTTCGAGGACGGTGATGATGCCAAGATGACCGGCGGCACGATCGGTCGGGTGGACATGAAGCTCGACAAGAACCTGTTCGACATGAGTGGCGGGACCATCATCAACAACCTGGTGACCGGCTTTGATGACGACACCATTTTGATCTCGGGCACCGCCTACATCGGCGGCAATGTCAGCACCAGCGGTGGCGTGGACACGATCACCGTCACTGGCGGCACCATCAACGGGCAAATCCTCGCCAGTACCGGCAACGATCGTTTCAGTTGGATCGGTGGCGGCAAAATCAACGGCTTCATTCTGCTCGGCCCCGACAACGATACGGCGCTGCTACAGAACTTGAATGAACCCCTTGTGTCTTCTACCTCACTGATTGACGGCGGTACGGGCACCGACACGCTGACATTCGACAACACCCAGGCCACCACTCCCGGACGCTATACCAACTGGGAACAGGTGACGCTGGACAACAACGCCACCTTCACCCTTAGAGGCACCTTTGTACTGGGCGATGCCGGTACGGGAACCGGCGCCATGACGCTCAACGGCAGCAGCAGACTGCTGGTCAACACCGGTGCCATCAGCGCATTTGACAGCAACCAGTTGGCAACCCTGACTAACCGCGGAACGATCGACATGACCACCGGCAGTACCACTGCCACGGACGTCCTGACCGTCAACGGCAATTACATCGGGACCGGCGGCACGCTCGCCCTGCAGACCGTATTGGGGCCGGATAACTCAGCCAGCGACAAGCTGGTGGTCAGCAAAGGCACGATCCAGGGCTCCAGCAAGATCGACATCACCAACCTCGGCGGCGCGGGCGCAGGCTCGTTGCAAGACGGGATACAGGTAGTGCAAGCCACCAACGGTGCGACCAGTAGCGCCGGTGCCTTTAGCCTGGCCCATTCCGTTTCCGCAGGGGCATTTAACTACTATCTGTTCAAGGGTGGCGTCACCGACGGCACCGCAGAAAACTACTACCTGCGCTCCACGGTACCGGTTATCCCACCACCGGACCCGGTGATCGTCACGCCGCTCCCGGAACCGGTGCCAGGTACACCGCCGCTGCCGCCCAACCCGGTCATCACCCCGATTCCAATCTACCGCTCCGAAGTATCGATCTACGCCGCACTGTTTCCGGCCGCCCAGCAAATTGTCCAAGGCATGCTTGGCACTTACCACGAACGCATGGGTGACCAGAACCAGCAACAGACCGACCTACCTCACGCGGGATGGGGCCGGGTCTACGGCAGTAGCAGCCGGCAAAGCTTCGCCGGCACGGTAAACCCCACGTTGGACAGCTCCACAACCGGGTTTCAAGTGGGCACCGACCTCTTTACCCTCGCCACCGACGACGGCAAGGTGCACCACGCCGGGTTCTTCGTCGGCCATAGCCGTTTGAAGGGCGACATCAAGGGTTTCAACGACGGCTGGCAGGATAAGGACGCCGGCAGCACCACCCTGCGCAGCGACAGCCTCGGTGTGTATTGGACACTGATCGGCGCCAACCGGGCTTATCTGGACCTGGTGTTGATGGGCTCGCGCCTCGACGGCCACAACGAGTCGGACCGTGGCGTGAAGATGAAAACCCGTGGGCATAACGTGTCTGCTTCGGCGGAAGTGGGTTGGTCTTTCCCGGTGGTAGCCAACTGGGTCGTCGAACCCCAGGCCCAACTAATCATCGGCAAGACCAAACTGGACAGCCAAAACGACGGTATCTCCGACGTTGCGTATAAAGCCGACACCACCGTCACCAGCCGCCTCGGCGCACGTCTGCGCGGTGATTACCAGGTCAGTGGCATGCCATTGCAACCCTATGCCCGTGCCAACATCTGGCACACCCGTGGAGGTAAAAACACGGTGACCTTTGCCGATGTCACCGACATCGATACCGAACAGAAATCCACTACGATGGGCGTCAGCCTCGGCGCCGACCTCACGGTGGCGCCGGGCATCAGCCTGTACAGCGAAGTGGGCTTCAACCGCAACCTGGACAGCAATGCCTTCAACGGTCGGCAAGGTACGCTGGGACTGAGAATGGCGTTCTGAGGTGCTGTGTTGTATCGCAGCGGATACGTGCGCCGCTGCGATACCCCCCGCTTGAAATGCACGTTCGCAGTGCCCCGCCAAATGTGAAAATTTTATTAACTATCTCTCTGCTAAGGCTTTTATTACAGGACGTAAGCTGCCAACCTAATGCGAATAATTATCAACCGTTTTATTATTTGCCAGGGACGGCATTTTGGGGAGAGCAACCTGCATGTCCATACAACCCTCCGTCAGCGGCCGTTTTTCACCCTGCCTGCTGACCCTGGCCATTTGTATCGCCAGCCCTCAAGCCGCGTTCGCGGCCGCCGCTGACACCCACGCAGCACCGCTGGAACTCGGCGCCACTGAAATCTCCGGGCAACAACTGGGTGAAACTACCGAAGGCACCCAGTCCTACACCACCGGCGAAATGGCCACAGCCACCAAGCTGAAGCTCACCCCGCGTGAAACCCCGCAAGCCAGCACCGTCATTACCCGCCAACGCATGGACGACCAAGCCATGACCAGCGTCAACGACGTGGTCAAGAACACCCCCGGCCTGTTCCTCAGCCAGGCCAGCGGCCCGGGCCGCCAGACCTACAGCTCGCGCGGCTTCGACATCGACAACATGATGTTCGACGGCCTGCCCAGCGCCTACTCCGGCTACAGCAACAGTGTGCAGCCCAACCTGGCAATGTTTGACCGCGTGGAAGTGATTCGCGGCGCCACCGGCCTGGTCACCGGCGCTGGCAACCCGTCGGCGGCGATCAACTTCGTGCGCAAGCGCCCCACCGCCACGCCGCAAGTGTCGATCACCGGGGCCGCCGGCAGCTGGGATGATTATCGCGGTGAACTCGATGCCTCCGGCCCGCTGAACGACAGCGGCACCTTGCGCGGGCGTATGGTCGGTTCGTACCGCGACGCCAACAGCTTCCGCGACGGTGAAGAGAGCAACCACGGTCTGTTCTACGGCATCACCGAAGCCGACCTGAGCGAAGACACCACCCTGACCCTCGGCCTGTCGCGCCAGGAAGACCAGACCAACCTCTTCTGGGGCGGCCTGCCCATCGGTACCGACGGCCATCACCTGAACCTGCCCCGCTCCACCAACCCCGGCACCGATTGGGAAAACAAGAAACTGACCATCGACACCGTATTCGGCGACGTCGAACAGCGCTTCGAAAACGGCTGGAAACTCAAGGTCGCCGGCTCCGCCTCGCAACTCGACGGTGTGTTCAGCGGCAGCTATCAGTCGCGCTACCAGACCACCCTGGCGCGCACCGTCTACCAATCGCACCAGGACGACCAGCAATACGCCTTTGACACCTCCGCCAGCGGCCCGGTCGAAGCGTTCGGCCGCACTCACGAAGTGGTGGTCGGCACCAGCAAGCGCATCTACGACGCCACTTCCAAGGAATACAGCCCGTATGACACCAACTACCCGCTCAATGGCGCCAAGCCCGACTTCGTACGCGACGGCAAGACCCACGCCATCACCACCCAGGACGGCGTCTACCTGACCACCCGCCTCAACCTTGCCGACCCACTCAAGGTGATCCTCGGCGCGCGCGTCGACTGGTATGACTACGACGACCGCCAGGGCGACGGCGACTACAAGGTCACCCGCAACCTCACGCGGTATGCCGGTGTGATCTACGACCTCGACGACCACCACTCGGTCTACGCCAGCTACACCGACATCTTCACCCCGCAAAGCAACAAGGATTTTTCCGGTAAGGTGCTGGAACCCATCGTTGGTGAAAACTACGAGATGGGCATCAAGGGCGAGTACTTCAACGGTGCGCTGAACGCCAGCCTGGCGGTGTTCCAGATCGACCAGAAAAACCGTGCGACCGATCCTGCGACCCAGGCAGGCTGCCCGCAACAGAGCTGCTCCGAAGCCTCCGGCCTGGTGCGCAGCCAAGGTATCGACCTGGAACTGCAAGGCGCCCTCACCGAAAACTGGCAAGTCGGCGGCGGCTTTACCTACACCCGTGCGCACTACGTCAAAGACAGCGCCAGCAACAAAAACCAGCGCTTCGACACCGATACCCCGGAACGCCTGTTCAAGCTGACCACCTCGTACCGCTTCCAGGGCCCCCTGGAAAAACTGCGGGTCGGCGGCAACCTCTACTGGCAGAGCCGCATGTACAACGATGTCGCCCTCGCAAACGGCAGCACCTATCGCCTGGAACAAGGCAGCTACGCCGTGGCCGACGTGATGGCCGCTTACCAGCTCAACAAGCACCTGGACCTGCAACTGAACGTGAACAACATCTTCGACCGCACCTACTATTCGGCCATTGCCACCAGTCCGACCTGGGGTTCCACCGACACCTACGGCAACCCGCGCAGCTTCGGCGTCACCGCCAAATACACCTTCTGACCGCGCTCCGACCTACGGCTACCCGCCCGGAAACGCATGCGTTGGAGCCATTGCAGTCCCAACGCACGCGTTTCTGAATAGCCCCTATACTGGCCACCCCAGGATGGAACCTCGCGTGCAACTATGCCTATCACCCCCAATCCCCCTGCCCTGTTAGTCCCTGCACAACACAGCGACCTGGACGATCTCGTTGCCATTCGCATTGAAGCCATGCGCGACAGCCTGGAGCAGGTCGGACGCTTCGATCCGGTGCGTGCCCGCGAGCGGTTTGTTGGCAGTTTTGAAGCCCGCGACACGCGCTATATCGAAGTGTCGGGAGAAAAGGTCGGCTTTGTAGTGGTCCGACAGCGTCCGAGCGAATGGTTGCTCGACCACTTGTATGTGCGACCCAACGCACAAGGGTCGGGCATCGGCTCTGCGGTACTTGCCCAGCTATTCAACGAAGCGGATGCCGTTGCACTACCGATTAAAGTCGGCGCGCTGAAACAGAGTGCCTCGAATCGTTTTTACACCCGCCACGGTTTCCAGTTCGTCGAAAGCGGCGAGTTCGACAATTACTACGTTCGTCTGCATGCGCCAGCGGGCTAGTTGGGTGCGAGCGCACAAGGACATTTGCATGTTGACCGGCCACCGCTTTGTGTTGCCAAGGAAGAGGAACGATTCATGAGTCTTGATCTGTGCCTGGAAGCTGACAGTACGCTCACCATTTCGACGCTGAGCAAAGCACTTGCGCAGGCTGGTGCTCTGGAAATCGAGGTCACAGAAAATGGGCTGTACGCTGAATTCACCTCGGGACTCAAATTGAGCACCCATGGCGTACGCGATGACCCAACGATTTATGCCGAGCATAAAATGGGGATCGACTTCCCTGTCGCTGTGCGTTGCACCATTAGAATCAAAGGGCCCGAACCAGAGGGGGAATCGGCAATGGAAGATTTGGATAAACTCGCTCAGTCCATATTCCAGTCGTGTTCGGCGCTCTTTCTCATTAGCTTTCAGTTCGAGCAAACCTTGTACTGGCGGGATGCGACAGGGTTGTATCGTCCTTGAGGTGGGTGCCTGCGCGCCCTCTTTCAGACATTTATGAATGGCGTTTTTTTCCGGACGAAAACGTCGCGGTATTGAGGGGCGGATTTCGGCCAGAAGCAGACGTTCACCAAGGCTCTATTTTGAGATTTGGAGGCCCCTACAGAGCCCGGGACAATTCATATAGATATGGCGATTATCGCACCGAGGCAGAAGCTCTTGAACCGGCGTACCACCAAGCACGCCGGCTCATGATCAAGCGACTCAGAATGGGATATCAGTACCCGAACCATCGGCCCCAGCTGAGAATGGCTTAGGAGACTGCGCTACAATGGGGATTACCAAGGACGCAGCAGTGCGCAATGGCTCGACAGCGCCTACGTCACCAGACTCCCCTGAAACAACGATAAGTGCATCCTCCCCAACTGCAGTGCCGCCAACATTTCCGAACAACGCCTCATCTTCTGGTTCATCCTCTACAGGATCTAAATCGACAAAGTCTCGGCCCATCATCATTTTATAATGAGGCATATGTTCCATAGCCTTAAAGACCTTGAAGAAGATCTTCATATAGCTGTGTGCCATACCATCGCTTATTGCCACGTAGAGATCATCTGGCGAATAGTGGGATCCGTCGTTCACCCAGCTAATTAATGATTGACATTGAACCTTCTCTTGCCCTTCGAACTTGTCGATGATGACATGCGTATCTATGTTTCCTAGAATCTTGAAGTAATTCTCCAAGATCCTACGCATGGTATTTTGAATGGTAAGCGCCGGCAATGGTTTTTTCGTCAACTCTGCCCACAGCAACTGGTAGGACGTCTTAATGGGATTATTCTCAAAGCACTCAATCTTCGAGAAATGATCGGGCTTGCGTACTACCCAAAACGTCTCATCCTTAATAGAAGCATCTCCAGTCCTCTGGGGATTAAAGGTAATTTCTTTATGAAAGTGGACGTTATGGGTCAGGATAAAGATCTGTTTTAGGTTATTGCCCTTCTGGCGAACCTCGTGAAAGAGCTTTTTGATCAAACTGCTCACGATGAACAGCACATCGCTATCCAGGCTTGAAACCGGGTCATCAATGACGACTATTCGATCAGTACTGATACCTGAGGTCGAGATACTTCCCCTAAGCAAGTGATAGAAGTACAGGAAAGTAACGAAGGTCTTTTCGCCTTCGCTGAGCGTTGCTTTAGCATCAGTTCCATCGCTTCTGATCAGGCGATATGAATTATCGGCACACGCAGGATCTAGGGAGAAGCTCCGAAACCCAAAGTCTTTCAGGATTTTATTGATCGCAATGACAGTAGGTTTCACACTTGTCAGCAAAGTTTCAATCTTTGCAATTTCTGCGTCAGCTGTGGATATATCTACCGTCGCTTTATCCACGCTTGCAGTGATGCCATCAATTGCTTTGCCGACACGACCCACATCTTTAGTGTAATCAGCAAGAGTGTCTTTAAGTTCAACATCAAGAAGATACCGCCATACTGCATCTGTTAACTTATTCTGCTCAACGGAGAACCCTGAAACAAGACGATTATGTTCAGATACCTTGAGGTTAGCTGAATTGATCAGCTCAGAAACTCTAAGTGGAATCTCTGCAAGACCTGCCAGCTCCACGGCAACACTGGGGCTAGCCACCTTGTGGTCGATGCGTTGCCTGTTCACCAACATGATTGCATTCAGGGCCTGCAATTCAAGATCAAGTTTCTCTTTATCTAGATGCGAACAATCCGTGGCCAGGATTATTTGAGCCTGGGCTAACAGACCATCTGCTATTGCGTAATAAGTATCCCGAAACTGCGAAAGAGCTCTAGTTTCAGCTTCGAATGTTTCGTCGAAATAATCCTCAAGGCTTTTTTCGAATTCATGCGGCAATTTCTGTTGACAGAAAGGACAGTCATCGTCGGTATGGCCCAAGTACTTCATACCTTGTCTAATCCAGTCACTGTTTCCCAAGTGCTGGATCATCGCAGATATATTGACATCCTCTTTGCCGACGACTTTCTTACCCAGGACAGTGTTTTGCTCAAGCGCGACCAAGCGAGACAGGTCAAGATCGGAGACAGCATTCATGGGTAATGGTGCGTCACCATAAAGTACGCTTGCGCGTTTGCGCAGGTCTTCGATATCAACCAACTGGGAGGTGTTACTTTTGCTCTCCTGCAAAACCCTATTTTTGAAGGCCTCCCGGTTATTTCTTAGGCCTTTAAAAGCCCCGTGAAACTCATCATCGTGCTTCTGCTTTTGTTCCCAACACCGTCCTACAAGCTTTTCTTCCAGGGCATTTTTTTCGGCGATCTTCCCGCTCTTACCGTCTGGGCCATTCAGGTTTTCTTGCGCTCTGGTTTTGAATAGCGCGTGGCGGTCTCTTTCCTTCTTGAGCTCTTCCAGGTGATCAAGTTGCGACTGCTCGGCCTGGCCCAGCGTAAACACACCTTTGAACTGCGTCGAGTCAGTGAAATTCGAAGCGATGAAATCGTTGTTGTAGACCATTGCCGGAATCGGATCGCCCTTCGCCCACGTGACCCTGGAGGTAGCTGAAAGCGCTGGGTTGTTTATCAGCCTGCTGATCGTCGTCTTGCCTGCTCCGTTTGCACCGTAGAAGTAGTTCACAGCCTTCAGGTTTTGAATCGTTTCGGGGGTTACAGGGCTGTAGGTTGCTATGCCGGAAAGGGTGATCGATTCAATCATGTCTCGCATCCGTGGAGAGGAAACGTTAGGGAACAAGCCAAGGGGCGGCCTTAGATATGGCGCACGTCATCCTAGAACCCTGAGTAGGCAGTGGCCTTTTGCCGCCTCAGCGTAGACCAATACACCAGCTTGTGAAGGCGGTAGCAATCGAAAACTCCCACCGCGAACCCAGCTGTTCTGTTTTTTGGCACTCTGGGGAGTGGTCAAGCGCGCCCTACGCACCTCGACAACAGCTAGCCATTCTGCATCCTCAACATGCGCATCATCTAAAAGGGAACCATCTCAGATTTATTTTTCAATCATTGTCCGCTTTTGGCCGATTGCAGACTGTCATGAACGACTGCAATCGACCCACAGTGTGTAAAAACGCTTTATTGCCAATGAGCGTTGTAGCCCTGGCGACTCGGCTTGCGCCTAGGCATGGGTGAGCCCGGTCAACGTATCCGCAATGGTTTTAGTGCGTTGCGCCGTACCCTCGGTCGCGCGGCTCGATGCCTCCAGTGCATCGAGCATTTCGCGCAACGCGCCGACGCCGGTGGATTGGTCTTCGATCTGTTGGGCAACGCGCTGGATCTCACTGGACAGCAGGTCAATATCCACGCCGATTTCCGCCGCATTCTTACGGGTGATTTCCGCCAGTTTGCGCACTTCATCCGCCACCACCGCAAAACCCCGGCCCAGGTCGCCCGCGCGCGCCGCTTCAATGGCGGCGTTAAGCGCCAGCAGGTTGGTCTGCCCGGCGATCTGCTGGATCACCTGCACAATCGACTGGATACGCAAACTCGACCCGGCCAGCGTGCGCGCACCTTCTACCGCCACATCCGCCTGGCTGGAAAGCCCTTCCACCGTTGTCCCGGCCTGGGCAGACACGGCGTTTTGCTGGTCGATCGTACCCACCAGTTCATCCATCGACGCGTGCAACTCACCCGAGTAATGTTTGAGCTGCGCGGCGATGTCCTCCTGCTGACGCTCGGCATGGGCCAACACCATGCCTAAGTCTGCCAAGCCTTCGAACACCGGCAGGATATTGCGGTCCAGCCCACGGGTATTGAGGGTATTGCTGAAGTCATTGTTCTTGAACGCGGTAATCTGCTTGACCACCACATGGTTCAACCCCGCCAACTTCTTCACCTGGCGCCGTAGGAAAAATGCCTTGAACTCGCCGTAATGGGCGATGAAATTGTCCACGTACTCATCACTGAAACTCGCACCCTTGGCCACCCGAAAGAAGAAAATCGCCGTCAACGTCTGGTTCAGGTTCAAGCCCAAAATCTCCCCAAAGGTCGAAAAACCCGCCAACGGTACATCACCAAAAATGCCGGCCATGCTGCCCAGCTCGGCGCCGTTGTTCAGCCGGCGCAAAATGCAGTCATTCAAAATCCCCGCCACCGGCTGGCCACCCTTGCCGCGCAGGAACTGCTCATAGTCCAGGCGCGTGGCCTCACGCAACGGCGTACGCCGCACCATCACCAATTCCTCCCCCGGCGCCACATCGCAAAACAACTGCACGATCTGCTGCTCATAATCGATACGCGCGATGGATCGTACAAACAACTCACTGCCCACCCGAATCGCAAACGAATAGTCCGCCAGCTTCGACTCCAGCGCCTGGGGCGCGCAACTGAAAGCATCACACAGTGCTTGCACCATGCTTTTGATATTGCCGTTGCTGTCGATCACCTGGTCAATCGTGCGGTCCTCAACCGACGCGGTCAGCACACTGAAGGTCAAATCCGCCGGTTTAAAGTTCTGGCTCTTGAACACCCCAAATCGCACATGCGCCGCCGTCTTCAGGAACACAATCTGTGCATGGTTCTGATAGCTGCGCTGACCGTCATGAATCAGCGTCTTCTGGAAATCCGACTTACCCCCGGCCGATCCCCCTACAAACAAACACGGAAACCGCCCCGACTCATAAAGCGCCTCCATAAAAAACGACTCCGACGCCGACAACCCGTCGAACACCACATACGCCAACGTATCGCGATGATCAATCGACGTGCGTACCTGCACTCGCTTGATATTGGACACCAACTTGGCAATTCGCTCCTGCATTCCCAACCGCTTACCGCCACCGCGAATGTCCTCACACTCCAACGGCACCATCGCCACCTCGGCCGAGGCGATCAGACTGTCGTCGAACAACTGCAACACGATCCGATCCCAGCGATCGCCGGTGGCGCAATACAACGAATTGGGCGCATTGCAGAGTTCGCCGGAGGTGGTGCAGAGGCTGATGGTGGATTGGGGGAAGCGGCGTTTGAGCTTGGCGGCGATTACGTCGATGTCCAGATGCGGCGAGATAAAGCCGGTGATCAGGGTGGGGGTGATGCGTAAGGCGGTGAGTGCGGCGTCCAGGTCGTTGGCAGTACTGGTGAGCGTGGCGGTGCCTTGACGATCGGCCCGGGCTTTTTTTAGAAGGGTAAGTGGGTTCATGTGGTCGACTCGATCAAGGGTGGGCAGGTATAGGCATGCGAATAGTAGGGTTATCGGCAGGTTGGGCCGGGGCTGAAGGTGGGATGTGACGGATGGATGCGGTTTTAGGGAGTTTCCCCGTTATTGACAGGCTGCTTTCAGCCGAGAGTGAATCGCCCCGGCTTTCGTAGACGCTGTTGGTGTCCGCTCTTGGCCGATTCTCGCCCGCCATGAGAGCCAGAACGCAGCCCAAAACGAACCCGTTCAACGGACCCCATCATCAATCAACATCCGTTAAAATCCGCAGCCTATTTCGACAACGCTTGCGACAACCGAGGAAAATTCATGGCAAGGATGGCCGCTGTTTTCACTGTGCTGAGTTGCATGGCGTCGGCCTCTGCATGGGCGGCGTCTGATTGTCCGTTTCCGCAGGGAATGCAGGCCTCCATCGGTGCGTCGAAACAAGCTATTGAGGCCAGGCAAGCGGGCGTCGCCAAGGATGAGCTGCTCTCCAGGATTTCCCCTGCGGCCAACGGGCCGATATCCCAGATGCTGAAGAGTATCGTCGACGAGGTTTACGACTACCCGGCCTTGCTGCCCGAGGTGTATGCCGCCTTCCGGTTCGAGCACTGTTTTGTTTCGCAGCAGCACCCCGAACAGGTGGCGGCTATGAAGTTTGCCGATGCCTATCCGTTGCTGAAGCAATGCGAGCAGGTCGAACCGCAAGGGGCGCGACCTCCTTGTGCAATGCGCGTAGTGCATACGGTGAGCGGAATTCCGGAGTAAGCGATCCGTCAATTCAATTGCGACCTGAGCAAACACGGCTAGGCACGGGCACGCCGATCTCGTCGACTCTACTGCCTACCGTATCTTCCGGAGCCTCCATCCAGTGCCTGACTTGCCGAGCAACGCCGCCTACACAAAACGCTTCGACCTGGTGCTCGCCTACATCGACGCCAATCTTGAAGGTGACTTGTCGGTGAACACGTTAAGCCAGGTCGCGAATTTTTCGGCGTTTCACTTCCACCGACAATTCACCGCGTTCGTTGGCGTGCCTGTTTCGCGTTATGTACAACTGATGCGACTACGACGCGCAGCGCATTGCTTGTCTTCCGGCGCGGACTACTCGGTGCTGGACGCCGCGTTCGGTGCGGGTTTCGAAAGCCCCGAAGCGTTTTCCAGGGCGTTCAGGCGCGCGTTCGGTACGACGCCGAGTGCCTTCAGGAAACAACCGAATTGGCAGGTCTGGAGTGCGGTGTTCACCATCCCTCACTTTTCCAGGAACATCATCATGCAGATACGAATCGTCGAGTTTTGCGCAGTCCGGGTTGCAGCCTTGGAGCATCGCGGAGCGCCCGCGCTCGTGGGAGAGAGCGTGCGTAAATTTATCGAATGGCGCATGCAGAGCAGGCAGTCGCCGGTGGCCTCCAGTCGCAGCTTTGGTATTCCGTTCGGCAACCCCGATACGACCCCGGCCGAAGAGTTCCGGTTTGCAATCTGCGGCGAGATTCACGAGGCCGTCGCCGCGAATGAGTTCGGCGTAACCGAGCGGGTTATCCCTGGCGGGCGTTGCGTGGTGGTGCGTCACGTGGGCTCGCCGGATCATATCGGCGAATCGATCTATCCGATCTATCGCGATTGGCTGCCTACCAGCGGCGAGGAGCTGCGGGACCAGCCGCTGTTCTTCGAGTATCTGAGTATTTTCCCCGAGACACCGCAGGATCAATGGCAGACCGATATTTATGTGCCTTTGCAGTAATGCGCGCAGCCTCTCGCCAAGGGGCAGCCATATCACACGCCTCTGAATGTGCTGGATGCGCTGCGCAGGTTTGCCCCACTCCTGGGTCAACCCCACGCCCGACATCACCACCAAACGCTGCCCCGCCCGATGCGTATGCCACGCCGAGCGGGCGCCCAATAGGTCTCGATGTGCGTGGCACCCTCGATCTTGAACAACTGTTTGTCCTGGGTACCGGTGGCCTTGGCGAAGGCTTGCTCAGACATGTAAAGGCTGTCGGCCTTGCTGCCTGCGATCATTAGCAGCGGTTTGTCGATCAACCCGATCTGGTCGGTGGCGTCGAAGCTCATCAGGTCCAGCAGACTGCTCAAGGTGTACTTGAAGGTTGAATTCGGGTGCGCGTGGGTCTTGCCGTACTACTCAAAGCCTTGGCGATACAGGTCATACGGCAGTTTGGCGACTTGTTCATCGGTCAATTTGACGTCGCCGGTGTACACCACTGCGCCACCGCCGGCTTCCTGGGCGCGGGCGGCCGAGGCTTGTTGCAGGCGCTCCTGGATAGTCGCGACTTGGGAGTCCTGGTAGCCGTTGCGCCGTACCAGGCCATTTCTTAGCCGCGTCATGGTTCGCCGGGGTGTAGACGTTGGCGGCTATCTACAGGCCATCTTGTAGTCTGCCGCCTGGAGTTCAGCGCCGGACATGCCGATCATCGCCGCCATGAGGCTGGTTTTCAGTGTGGATCTCATCGTGCGGAGTCACCCGAAAAATCAGTGCGTGATTGCTTTGAGAGCAAACTATCTGCTCACGCATTGATGGATAAACCGGGTGAATCGCATAGGACTGATACCAGAACCCCATAAGTGTGTGGCTGATTAACGGCATTTGGGCTGCTCGGGCAACAATTGTGACTCCACTCGTCGTGTCCGTCGTTTTGATCGCAGGCGTTATAGCAAGGCAACTCGATGGCTATGTGTTGCAGTCGCTGAACGACGGTGTCATTTGCGCGGACGCGGCATCACGCTTTACAGGACCGTGACGACCTATGCGGTGAATCAGTCGCTATAAAGGAGTGGTTTTGAAAAAACTTAAAGCGGCCTTGCAGGTTTCCTTGAGTTTTCCACCTTGAGGGTAGCGCAACTTGACCATGCCCTTTTCCGCGGTCGCACGGCGTTGAATGGATTGCAATGTGTCATCCGGCGTAACCGGTCTATCCAACAGAATGTTGGTATAGGTTGAAGTAAAGTAACGCGACTCTCCACCAAGCCTGGCCTTGGTATTGTTTTCGAACGCCCTGTCCCCAAAGGGGGTTTTCACGCCTGCGTACACGCCGTTACGCGTTAATTTGCTGACGCCGTTTTCTTTCATAGCGATGAACAGGACGGCGTCTGCCTCATCTTTAGTACAGGTTTGATCCCAATATAAATAGTCGTGAACGATTGCCGCCGCCATAGAGCGGTCTAAAGGTGACTCCCACCACCATAACGCTCGTGGAATGCTTGCCAAGTCCGTGATAAAACCACGTGGAACCTCTATCACATAGGCTGTTTGCTCAACGCGATAGCGCAGTGGATAGATCACAACAAATACATTGTCCGCTAGCCTCGCAATGCCTGGCGGCGGCATGGACACGCAAGACTGTATAAGCGCCGCCAGAGCAATAAAAGCTACCCAATACCAATAACGTAATACGCTCATTATTGCTCCTTGAAATAACAATCCTGCGCCATCCATTCAGACGAATCAGTAATAGACCATCAAATTCACACTTTCCACGCCAGTCGTGAAGAACGTATAACCTGCATGACTCGCCTGCTCCCTCCTAAAGTCCATTAAATCGCCAGGAATATCGGTCAAGAATTTAACTTTGCATGCAGTACTGGCCGTTCGACAAAGGACCAGAACCTTATGCGTCTGATCTGGGTCTCCCTGAACACTCTGGGTTCCCAGTGCCAGATATATAACAGTCAGAATAATCTGCATCAGCAATCCAGACGTTAGCCACGTCAATACAGCTATGCGTTAGCGAGATGAAATATATATAGCTCAGGCATTTCGATTTTGCCGCCTGTTAAAAAAATAATATCTGCATCTTGTCAATTGCACCTCTTCTGCATATGAATACAATCCAAACGTACTCATATGTTTTCGGACTTCGGATAACGGTTGACTCCTCTCATGTACAAACCGGTTAGGCATGACACCGGACAGTTCTCGCAGTTGCCTTCACACAGGAACGGTCAAGCGCATCTCTCAAGGCCTCAACGAAATTTTTCAGCTATTGCGCAATGCGCCTGCTTTCTTGTGGTCCCTACCCGGACTCCGCAAAAGGACAGGCTCCATGTCGTTACGCCCTACGCTCTGCCTGCTGGCCCTGCCGTTGTTTGCAGGCTGCCAGTATTTCCCCCACACCGCTTACTTCAAGGCACCTGAAAACGAACCGAACCCAGCCTGGATACGCATCGTCAACTTCACTCAGCATGCCGATCTGTACCAGTACGAAAACGGTGTACGTTCGGGTGGCGTCATTCGCAGTGGGCCGCTTCCGCTAATCCATACCCAGGATGAGGGGATGCCCAAAGCCGGGCAAAACCTCACGTCAGACTATTACGAAACCCGGATCCGGCCCGGCATCGAAACGCATGTGGGGATGTTCTGGGAGGGGGTGCGCACGCAGTCCTGCTACGTCACCACGACGTTCACGCCCCAGGCTGGGCGCTATTACCAATTCAGGCTGACATCGGGTTCAGCAGGCACCTGCACGCTGTACCCGTCGCTGATCGAGCGCGACAAGGAAGGCGACGGCTGGCATCTCACGCCAAACCTGCAGGTGACCTACAAGGGCGAAGGGCCGACGGCCAAAACCCATTACAACAACAGCCGCTTCGCGGATCCCGACTACCATCCCCCTGCCGATCTCTACCCCGGCGTAGACGTTCGATAAGGAGTTGCTGATTGAGTATCAGAACGTACTGGCTAACGCTCGGCGAACGAGCATCGGAGGATCTGTTCGCATGGGCAGCTTTTGTCGCGCAGACAGAATTCCTTTGGCAGGACACGGCTTTGGTCAAGGACGCCGTGGCTTGGCAGCGTCTCTGGTTCGAGCTGGAGATCATCAACGGACTGGCTTTGGCGCAATGGGAAGATCAGGGCAAGCCCGAAGACTGGTCATGCAGCTGGAACAAAGACTATCGACAAGAAGCAGCCACCCTGGCGACCGAACTGCTGGCAATGCTCTGAGATGCGGACTCATCTGACCGCAGCGGTCACGCCCCCCAACCCGGCCACCGCCAAGCGCGCTTTTGACGCGATGATGGGCATGACCAAGATCGACATTGCCGCGATTGAAGCCGCCGTCGCCGGGGCTTGACACATTCGTTCACATCCCCTGAAGATGAGCGCCTCATTCAGGGTGTGACAATTCATGTCTGCTAAGTCGCTGGTTAACCTTTCCGTCATTGGCTCCGTGGCCAAGGCGCAAGGTTGCGTGGCGCACGCCCTCAAATCGAAGAAACAGTCGCTCATGTGACCGGGGCGCGCTGTCCCGTCAGATGAGCTGACAGGACATTGAGCGCGACGGTCTCCCCCCTCTGCACAATTGCCTCTGCCCTTCTGACGGTGACTTGATCGGTCAATCATCAGGAGAAAGTGCATGTCAGCGTTTCAAGGTATCTGGGTTCCCGTGGTCACGCCGTTCCAGGACGGTGCCATCGACTTTATCGGCCTGCGCCGCCTGGTCAGCCATCTGCTGACAAAGCATGTGGCCGGGATCATGGTGTGCACCACCACCGGCGAAGCCGCCGCGCTAAGCCGCCAGGAACAATTGGCGGTGCTGGATGCGGTGTTGCAGTTGGTGCCCGCGCAGCGTGTGGTGATGGGGTTGTCGGGCAACAATCAGATTGAATTGCTGCAGTTCCAGCAGGCCATCCTCCAGCGTCCGGTCGCAGGTTTGCTGGTGCCGGCGCCCAGTTATATCCGCCCATCCCAGGCTGGGTTGGAGGCGTTTTTCCGCACGGTGGCGGATGCGTCCAGTGTGCCGATCATCTTGTACGACATTCCCTACCGTACCGGCGCGACCTTCGAACAAGCCACGTTGCTGAATATCGTCGCGCACGAGCGCATCGTCGCGATCAAGGATTGTGGCGGCAACCTGGCCAATACCCTGGCATTGCTGGCGAGCGGTCAGGTGGATGTGTTGTGCGGCGAAGACCTGCACATCTTCAACGCGCTGTGCCTGGGCGCCAGCGGCGCGATTGCGGCGTCGGCCCATGTGCACACCGAGCAATTCGTCGCGCTGTGGCAACAGGTGCGGGATAACCAGTTGGCCGAAGCCCGTGCGACCTTCTTCCAACTGCTGCCGCTGATCAACACGATGTTTATCGAGCCGAACCCGGCGCCGGTCAAGGCTGCGCTGGCCCTGGAAGGCTTGATCAGCCGCGAGCTGCGCGCGCCGATGCAAGCGGCCAGCGACGCGGTGGTCAGGCGCTTGCAGCAGGTGTGCAAGCTACCCGGCTGATGCGCCAAAAACAGACATGCGGCGGGCCGCCCGGTTGCGACCGGTGCGATCCCGGCCTATGGTCCAAGGCACGCTTTGCACTTTGTTGTCCCACCTACGTCAACCCGTAACAGGTGACACCATGCCCAGCCTCCCACGCCCCGCCGTGCTAGAACTGATCGGCAACACGCCGCTGGTTCGGGTCAGCCGTTTCGATACCGGCCCCTGCACACTGTTTCTCAAACTGGAGTCGCAAAACCCCGGCGGTTCGATCAAGGACCGCATCGGCCTGGCCATGATCGACGCCGCCGAGCGCGACGGCCGTCTGCGCCCCGGCGGCACCATCATCGAAGCCACCGCCGGCAATACCGGCCTGGGCCTGGCGCTGGTCGGCCGGGCCAAGGGCTACCGCGTGGTGCTGGTGGTGCCCGACAAGATGTCCACGGAAAAAGTGCTGCACCTCAAGGCCATGGGCGCCGAGGTGCATATCACCCGCTCCGACGTGGGCAAGGGCCACCCCGAGTATTACCAGGATGTCGCTGCGCGCCTGGCAGAGGACATCCCGGATTCGTTTTTCGCCGACCAGTTCAACAACCCGGCCAACCCGTTGGCCCACGAGACAGGCACCGCGCCGGAGATCTGGGCGCAAACCCAGCACGACGTCGACGCAATTGTGGTGGGCGTCGGCTCGGCCGGCACCCTCACCGGCCTGAGCCGTTTTTTCCAGCGCGTGCAACCTGCGCTTGAGATGGTGCTGGCCGATCCGGTGGGTTCGGTGATGGCTGAATATAGCCGCAGTGGCACGCTGCAGCCGCCGGGGTCGTGGGCGGTGGAAGGCATCGGTGAAGACTTCATCCCGTCGATTGCCGACCTCTCCAGCGTGCGCCACGCCTACTCCATCAGCGATGAAGAGAGCTTCGACCACGCCCGCCAGTTGCTCAAGGCCGAGGGCATCCTTGGCGGCTCATCTACTGGCACACTGTTCGCTGCCGCGCTGCGTTACTGTCGCGAACAGACCTCGCCCAAGCGTGTGGTCAGCTTTGTCTGCGACACCGGCACGCGCTACTTGTCGAAGGTCTACAACGACCAGTGGATGAAGGATGCGGGGCTGCTGCACTACACCCATTACGGCGACCTGCGCGACGTGATTGCCCGGCGCTTTGAAGACGGCCGCGTGATCAGCGTAGGCCCCGACGACACCCTGCTGACGGCCTTCCAGCGCATGCGCCTGGCGGATGTGTCGCAACTGCCGGTGCTGGTGGATGGCAAGCAACTGGTTGGTGTGATCGATGAGTCCGACATTCTGCTGGGCCTGCACCACGATGCGGCTGATTTCAACATGGTCGTCGCCAGCGCCATGACCGAAGCCCTCGAAACCCTGCCTCCCAGCGCCAGCCTCGCCGAACTCCAGGAAGAACTGGACCGCGGCCTGGTCGCGATCATCGCCGACGCCTCGGGCTTCCATGGCCTGATCACCCGCGTCGATCTGCTCAACCATTTGCGGAGATCCCTTGCATGAGCCTGCCCGATAAAAGCGCGTTCGCCACCCGTGTCATCCACGCCGGGCAAGCCCCCGACCCGACCACCGGCGCGCTGATGCCGCCGATCTACGCCAACTCCACCTACCTGCAAGACAGCCCCGGCGTGCACAAAGGCTTCGACTACGGGCGCTCGCACAACCCGACCCGCTTTGCCCTGGAACGCTGCGTGGCAGACCTGGAGGGCGGCACCCAGGCGTTCGCGTTCGCCTCGGGGCTGGCGGCGATCTCGACGGTGCTGGAACTGCTGGATGCGGGCGCGCACGTGGTCTCCGGCAATGACCTGTATGGCGGCACCTTCCGGCTGTTCGACAAGGTGCGCCAACGCAGCGCCGGGCACCGTTTCAGCTTTGTCGACCTGAGTGATGTGCGGGCGTTTGAAGCAAGCTTGCAGGACGACACGCGCATGGTCTGGGTCGAAACGCCGAGCAACCCGCTGCTGAGCCTCACCGACCTTGGCGCCATCGCGCGCATCTGCCGGGCGCGCGGGATTCTCTGCGTGGCCGACAACACCTTTGCCAGCCCCTGGGTCCAGCGACCGCTGGAACTGGGTTTTGATGTGGTGGTGCATTCCACCACCAAGTACCTCAATGGCCATTCGGATGTGATCGGCGGCATCGCGATTGTCGGGGATAACCCTGAACTGGCGCAGCGCCTGGGTTTCCTGCAGAACTCGGTGGGCGCCATCGCCGGCCCGTTCGACGCCTTTCTCACCCTGCGCGGCGTGAAAACCCTGGCGCTGCGCATGGAGCGTCATTGCAGCAACGCACTGGAGTTGGCCACCTGGCTGGAACAGCAACCGCAAGTCTCTCGGGTTTACTACCCAGGCCTCGCGTCCCACCCACAGCACGAACTGGCACGTCGGCAGATGCGCGGCTTTGGCGGGATGATTTCAGTGGACTTGAACAGTGACCTGGCTGGCGCCACACGCTTTCTGGAAAACGTGAAGATCTTCGCCCTGGCCGAAAGCCTGGGGGGTGTGGAAAGCCTGATCGAACACCCGGCGATCATGACCCACGCCAGCATCCCCGCCGCCACACGGGCCCAATTGGGCATTGGTGATGGGTTGGTGCGGCTGTCGGTGGGCGTCGAGGACGTGGAGGATTTGCGTGCGGACCTGGCGCGAGCCTTGGCCCACATCTAAGGCCTGCCTGGGAGCTGCTTGTTGTGGGAGCTGGCTTGCCTGCGATGCAGGCACCTAGGTGTATCAGGTCAACCGAAGTGATGCTATCGCAGGCAAGCAAGCTCCCACAGAAAAGCCAGCGCCTACACGTGTCGGGATCAGCTTGAGGTGATGTTGGCCCGCGCCGCGTGCAACTTCTTGTAGCTTTCGATCAGGCGCTGATGGCGATCCAGGCCTTCGAGCTTCATGCTGGTCGGCGTCAAACCGTAGAAACGCACACTGCCATTGACCGAACCAATCACCGCATCCATCCGCTCATCGCCAAACATGCGGCGGAAGTTGGCTTCGTAGTCCGCCAACTCCAGGTCGTCGTCCAGTTGCATCTCCAGCACCGCATTCATCGCCTGGTAGAACAAGCCACGATCGGCGGTGTTGTCGTTGTACTGCAGGAACATCTCCACGCACTCCTTGGCTTCCTCGTGCTGCTGCAAGGCGAGGAAGATCAGCAGTTTCAACTCCAGGATGGTCAACTGGCCCCAGGCCGTGTTGTCGTCGAACTCGATGCCGATCAAGGTGGTGATATCGGTGTAGTCGTCCAGCTCGCTTTCGATAAGACGCTCGACCAGGGCGTTGAGCTCGGCATCATCCAGGCTGTGCAGATTGAGGATGTCGGCGCGGAAAAACAGCGCCTTGTTGGTGTTGTCCCAGATCAGGTCGTCCACCGGGTAGATTTCCGAGTAGTCCGGCACCAGGATGCGGCAGGCGGTTGCGCCGAGGTGTTCGTACACCGCCATGTAGGACTCTTTGCCCATGCCTTCAAGAATGCCGAACAGCGTCGCGGCTTCCTCGGCGTTGGAATCTGCGCCTTTACCTGTGAAGTCCCACTCGACAAATTCGTAGTCCGACTGTGCGCTGAAGAAGCGCCACGACACCACACCGCTGGAGTCGATGAAGTGCTCGACGAAGTTGTTCGGCTCTGTCACCGCCTGGCCTTCGAAGGTCGGCGCCGGTAGGTCGTTCAAGCCTTCAAAACTGCGGCCTTGCAGCAGCTCGGTGAGGCTGCGTTCCAGCGCCACTTCCAGGCTCGGGTGGGCGCCGAAGGAAGCGAACACGCCGCCGGTGCGCGGGTTCATCAGGGTCACGCACATCACCGGGAATTCACCGCCCAGGGACGCGTCCTTGACCAGCACCGGAAAGCCCTGGGCTTCCAGGCCCTGGATACCGGCAAGAATTCCCGGGTACTTGGCCAACACCTCGGCCGGCACATCCGGCAGGGCGAATTCGCCTTCGATGATTTCCCGCTTCACCGCCCGCTCGAAAATCTCCGACAGGCACTGCACCTGGGCTTCGGCCAAGGTGTTGCCCGCGCTCATGCCGTTGCTCAGGTAAAGGTTTTCGATCAGGTTGGATGGGAAGTACACCACCTCACCGTCGGACTGGCGCACAAACGGCAGCGAAACAATACCGCGCGCTTCATTGCCCGAGTTGGTGTCGAACAGGTGCGAGCCACGCAACTCGCCGTCGCGGTTGTAGACCTTGAGGCAGTGGGCGTCGAGGATCTCAGGCGGCAGCTCATCGTTGGGCCCGGGCTGGAACCAGCGCTCATCCGGGTAATGCACGAACGGCGCGTTGGCCAGTTCTTCACCCCAGAATTGATCGTTATAGAAGAAGTTGCAGTTGAGCCGTTCGATGAACTCGCCCAACGCCGACGCCAGTGCGCCTTCCTTGGTGGCACCCTTGCCGTTGGTAAAGCACATCGGCGAGTGGGCATCGCGGATATGCAGCGACCACACGTTGGGCACGATATTGCGCCACGACGCGATCTCGATCTTCATGCCCAGCCCGGCCAGAATCCCGGACATATTGGCGATGGTCTGCTCCAGCGGCAGGTCTTTGCCGACGATGTAGGTGCCCGCCGCTGACGTCGAGTGGGGCATCAGCAAGGCCTGGGCGTCGGCATCGAGATTTTCGACTTCTTCGATGACGAACTCAGGGCCGGCCTGTACCACTTTTTTGACCGTGCAACGGTCGATGGAACGCAAGATGCCTTGGCGGTCTTTATCGGAAATATCCGCCGGCAACTCGACCTGGATCTTGAAGATCTGGTTGTAGCGGTTCTCCGGGTCAACGATGTTGTTCTGTGACAAACGGATATTGTCCGTGGGGATATTGCGGGTTGCGCAATACAACTTCACGAAGTACGCCGCACACAACGCCGACGAAGCCAGGAAGTAATCGAACGGCCCCGGCGCCGAGCCATCGCCTTTATAGCGGATGGGCTGGTCGGCAATGACCGTGAAGTCGTCGAATTTGGCTTCAAGTCGAAGGTTGTCGAGAAAGTTGACCTTGATTTCCATGCGGGCACACCAGAATAACGGGCTAAACAAAAATGGCCGCCATTATGAAGTCTTTCACCGAGAAGTTTCAGGCTTTTGACCAGCGGATGGCGAAATATCAAATGTGCATTAATCTTTTTGCTGCTGTGGCCGATTGGCTAAGTGCAACCAGGGAGTAGTCGGAATGCGCAATAACCAGCCTGTTACACAGCGTGAGATTTCACTCGCGCCGCAGCAAAAACTTATTTCCGCCACCGACGTTCAAGGTGTGATCACCTACTGCAACGACGCCTTTGTCGACATCAGCGGTTTCGAGCGGGCCGATCTGATCGGCGCACCGCAAAATATCGTGCGTCACCCCGATGTCCCACCTGCGGTCTTTGCCCATATGTGGAGCGCCCTCAAGCAGGGCCTGCCGTGGATGGGCATCGTCAAGAACCGCTCAAAGAACGGCGATCACTATTGGGTCAACGCTTACGTCACGCCGATCTTCGACGGCAGTACGGTGGTCGGCTTCGAGTCGGTACGGGTCAAGCCCAGTGCCGATGAAATCCGCCGTGCCCAGGCGCTGTACCGGCGCATCAGCGCAGGCAAGCCCGGCGTGCCGCGTCAGGATGCGTGGCTGCCGGCCGTAGTGAGCAGCGTGCCGTATATGGCCACCGCGGTGATCGGCGGCGTGGCGGGGCTGTTCTTCAGTGCACCGCTCGCCATCGCCGTGGCCGTCGCCGTCGCCTTGCCGGTGGGCGTGCTCTGCGCGCGCATGCGCCAGGGCAGCACGTTGGGTCTGTTGCAGGGGGTTGACCCGTCGACATCGGATGCCTTGATCGCGCAGATGTACAGCGACGCACGCGGCCCCCAAGGGCGCCTGGAAACGGCGTTCCTCAGCCAGGATGCGCGCCTCAAGACCTGCCTCACGCGCCTGCAGGACAGCGCCGAACAGCTCAGCGCCCTCGCCAGCCAATCCGACCAGTTGGCCAGCGCCAGCGCCCAGGGCCTGGACCGCCAGCGTGTGGAAACCGAACAAGTCTCAGCCGCCGTCAACCAGATGGCCGCCACCACTCAGGAAGTCGCCAGCCACGTACAGCGTACGGCCGATGCCACCCAGCAAGCCAATGCCCTTACCGGGCGCGGCCGTGAGGTGGCGCGCGATACCCGCGAAGCCATCGAGCGCCTGTCGGCGGTGGTCGGCGAAACCGGCGTGACCGTGGCGCAATTGGCCCGCGACAGCGACGAAATCGGCAGCGTGGTGGATGTGATCAAAGGCATCGCCGATCAAACCAACCTGCTGGCCCTCAACGCCGCCATCGAAGCCGCCCGCGCTGGCGAGCAAGGCCGAGGGTTCGCGGTGGTCGCCGACGAAGTGCGGCAACTGGCCCAGCGGACCTCGCAGTCGACCACCCAGATCCACGCGCTGATCACCCAGTTGCAAGCGTCGTCCAACAACGCCGTGCACAGCATGGAAAACGGCCAGCGCCAGGCCCAGGAAGGCGTGGCATGGGTACTGGAAGCCGACCAGGCCTTGGTCGGCATCAGCGAAGCGGTGTCCCATATCACCGAGATGACCACCCAGATCGCCGCCGCGACCGAGGAACAAAGCGCGGTCGCCGAAGAAATCAGCCGCAACATCACCACCATCGCTGGGCTCGCGGACCAAACCTCGATCCAGGCCCATCAGTCCACCGACCTGAGCAAAGAACTGACCAACACCGCCGCTACCCAATACGCGTTGGTTGAACGCTTCAACCGCTGACCCACCCTTCTCACGCGCCCTTTTACAGGGCGCCTCCGCTTGCGCTAACGTCCACCTTCGCATCAAGACGAGGGAATGTGATGGGATTTTTTGCTCGCTTGTTCGGGGGGCGCTTCACGATGCCACCGCCCGACGAAACCGACGCCAGCCATGCGGCGATCATGCGCGAGATGCGTTCGCCGCAATACGCCGCGCAGGAGCAGGCCCTCAAGCTGTTCACGCAAACCCTGCTGGCCCGTACGCCGGAAGAAGAAAGCGCGCGGCTCGTGCGCCGCGTCCTGCGTAAATATGCCGCCGACCAGGACCCCGCCAGCGCGTTGACCCAAGGGCTACTGGACAGTTCAAGAGGCCAGAAGCTGGCTGACTTGGCGCTGCTCGGTGTCGATTGGCGCGGCTTTGACGTATTCGAATACCACGCGCCCTACCTGGTCGCCGCGAGCGGCGTGCAAGCGCCCTATACCTATGAGCACACGGGCACCCGGCCGATGCAGGAGGTACTGGAGAGCTTCGACCAATGGCTGGCCGGGTTCGGCAAGCGCTACCTGCATCTGGATTCTGGCGATGACGACTACGTGGGGTTTATCGTCGACGCGCACAGCGTCGAATCGACCCTGGAGCTTGCGCAACAGGCAGGCTTGCACGTCACTGTGCAGAGCGCTGCTTGCGATACATCCCCGTGAAGTACTCCATGTTGTCCGGCGCCGAGTTGTGGCTGATCACCGCAAAGTCCCTGACCAGTTGGATGTGATATGGCCCGTTGCCCTTGGGCGCCAGGGGTTCACGCACGATGATCAGGTTGTCGGTTTCCATCGGCACGCGGTGGTGTGCGCTGAGGATCTGCTTGCCGGTCTTGGCGTCTTTGAGTGTCACGGTGAATTCCGCGACCTCCCTGCCCTCGGCGTCACGTTCGGGTAGCACGTTCACGTCCAGGTCACCATCGCGGCCGAGGAAGTCGTCTCGCATCTGGTAATGGCCGCTGCGCTGCTCGCGCGGGACGTCGCCGAGTTTGTCCAGGTCCGGCTCGCGGTCTGAGCGCCCCAGCTGAATCGCCAGTTCAGGGGTATTACCCTTGGCGCCGCTGACCCAGGTGCCGGAGAAGTCGTAGGGTTCGACACTTTCCCGGGTCATGCGCCAGATGCCGGTCTGGCGCCCATCGTCGGCATATTCATGCAGGTAAGTGAAGGGTTTGTCGTCGTAGTCGCTCTGGTCACCCACCAGCTTGATCGGCTTGCCGCTGCCACTTTTGCTGTAGCGCACTTCGCCGATCAACACCGCGCCCTGCTGCTGATACCAGATTTGCACCGGGATCTTGCCGTCGAGGGTGCCGTGGAGCATCTCCGGGTCTTCGGTAACCGGCCCTTCCAGACGTGGGGTTTCCTGCCATTGGCCGTCCTTCCATTCGCCGGTGGTGCGCAGCATATAGCCGCTGGGCATGCTGGAGTTTTCGCCGTCCTCGGTCGGTGGCACTTCTGCTTGGGTGTAGGAACCCAGCCGCACCAGCTCTGCGTCGCGCATTTGCCATTGCGACGAGCGCGTCCAGCAACAGCCACGATCGGTTTGCGAATGGATCACGCCGTCCCTGGGGTTGACCGAAAACATCCCGCCGCTGGATTCATTGGCCAGGTCGGTCAATGGGCGATTGAGCACCCACTGGGGCTTCTGCGGGTCTTGCAGGTAGACGTCATAGCTGGACTGGAAATTTGCATCGGCGCCATTGCCGTTGCGGATCGCCAGGTCGATACGGCCGTCGCGGTCGATATCGGCAAAGTACAACACGCCGTACTCGCCCACCAGGCGCCAATCGAGGGTTTTGCCGTCTGCGTTGAGCGGCACCTGCGCGGCGGGGGTTTGCAGTTGCTGGAGGATTTCCAGGGTGTGTTTGTCACGGATCGTGACCAGTGCCCGGGTCAATTCCTCAAGGTCTTGCGGCACCTGCGCAAACAAGACTTCGACCAGATAGTGACCACTGGGCTCATCGACCGAAAACGAGCGGGGTTCGGCCATGACCGGGGTGGCCAGGGCCAGAGAGATGAGCACACCGTTGAGGAGCGAACGCATCCAGCGCTTCCTTGCTGCAAATGGGGGCGCGCAGTGTATTCGAACAAATCGCTGTTTTGCCAACGGCAATGGCTGGTATGTTGCGCGGCTGCAACCGGCCACACCGCCAAGGACCATCACGCATCATGGAAGAAGCCGCCACACCGAAAGCCCGTCGCAACTATTTTATTCGCCACTGGCGAGGGGAGTTCCCGCTGGCGCACGCATTCTGGATCAATGAAGTATTGATCAGCCTGCTGTGCCTGCTCGCCACGACGCCGTTGTACGTGCTGTTGGTGCGTGACCCTCCAAGCCCCGCCACCCTGCTGCTGGCAGGCGTGCCGTTCATGCTTATCGCGCTCGCCGTCACAGTTTGGCAAGGCGTTGGCGTTTGGCGCTCGGCCAGGCATCACCGCCAACGCGGTGGCAAACACCGCTGGGTCATGGTGGTTCGCGTGCTGGTGGTGGTCGGGGCGGTGCAGACCGTTTACTCGGTGCTCGACGTGGTGCCGGCGTTCAAGTCTGCGCTGCGCCTGGCCATGAACCCCAACGCGATGCCGCCCTACCGGATCACTGCGCTCAGCGATACTGAGCTCCAATTCAATGGCGGCATCGGCTCCGGCAGTTTCTCTGCCTTCGAGCAGGCATTGGCCGCTCACCCCGCTGTCACCACGCTCCAGCTGGACAGCCCGGGCGGCCTGTTCGGCGAAGCCCGGGCCATCGCGCGGCTGATCGAAGAAAACGCGTTGACCACCTACACCAACAGCGCATGCATGAGTGCCTGCGCGCTGGTGTTCATGTCGGGCAAACAACGGTTGCTAGGCGTGGAAGGAAAGCTGGGGTTCCACGCCGCGACGTTGTTCGATTCGGACAATCAATCAACGCTAGTCGTCGCACAGTATCGCGAGGCACTGCTTAAGCACGGCGCGTCCAGACAATTCGTCGATAAAGTGCTGGCGACCGCACGCGAAGACATGTGGTTTCCGGACATCGCTGAACTCAAGCGTGAGCACATCGTGTCGGCCACCGTAGACGCCCGGGGCTTCACCGATGCACGCCTTGCGCGGCTACGGGAAGCGGGGCAACTGGATGTTTACTTGCGCACGTTTTTCCAGTTCAGAACGCTGGCCGAAGAGGTGCCTGCGCAGTACGAAGTGCACAAGGCCAAGGCACAAAAAGCCTTGGATGAGGCCACAGCCTACAGCGCGTTCGATAAGCTCACGCGCGAGCACGACACTTGGCTGATCCAGGACGCTTTGCGCAAGGCCCCGGCCCCGCAACTGTTGCGGTTCTGGCAAGCCCAGGCGTCGCTCGTGGACGCCGCGGTGCAAGGCGGCGAACAGGCCTGCGCGTTCTACCTTACAGGCGTTTACCCCGGGGGTTACGGCGCTATGCCAGACGTGTTGCAGGCGCTGTTCACAAACGCACGCGACAGCCGGCGCGAACTGGTCAAAGCAGCCGCCGAGGTCAACCAGAACATTGCCCCGACCGCCCAGGCCCGGGCCGACTTGAACCGTGTGTTCACGCACGTCCAGCCCGGCACCTACGAGCGCTATCGGTCCCCGAGCAAACACGCACCCGCACAGGTGTGCACTGCCCACCAGGAGTTGTACCGACGTGTGCTCGCACTGCCCAACCCAACGCGCGTCGCCGAGGCGTTTCGGTTGTTGCCGGGCTACACGCGCTGAGGGGCGTCAAACACCGGCGTCTAGCAGCATCTGG
Organism: Pseudomonas sp. AF03-9; assembly: GCF_020515815.1. Classification (NCBI taxonomy): domain Bacteria; kingdom Pseudomonadati; phylum Pseudomonadota; class Gammaproteobacteria; order Pseudomonadales; family Pseudomonadaceae; genus Pseudomonas; species Pseudomonas sp. AF03-9. The sequence continues at coordinate 212,328 of NZ_JAHPJF010000016.1, forward strand.
ATCAGCGCTTCAGGCCAAACCGTATCGGCAGTGGTTTTCAGCTCGTTGACAGACCACCAATGGTGGTCGGCCATGACCTGGGTTTCTGCCAGGGTCCACTCGGCTTTGGAAAGCGCCTTGCTGTGCGCGTGAACGACAAAATACTGTTCGATGGCCATCACTGTTTCGCCGCTGGGCAGCATCAAGGCAAAGCGCCGATCCGCCACGCAGGCGCCAACGCTATCGCGCACAACGCCGGTCTCCTCGCGCAGTTCGCGTATCACCAGGCAGGCATCCGCAGCTTGTCATCCGGTTCCGAGGCATAGCGCGGAAAGATATGGCAATGCAGTTCCGGCTCAGAGTTGCCGAGGCGGGCCATGTCCAGCAGATAGGTGGCGCGGGCTTCAGCATCCAGGTCGTTAAGGCTGGCAACCACTGGATCGGCCCACACCTACACCGCGAACCAAGAGCAGATACCAGACAATCCATCTTTTCTGTTGTACACAAAAAAGCCCTAAAGATTCTCGACACCCCCGCCGACATAGCGGTGATAGCAAATCGCCGCTTCACACACAGAAGCGACGATTTGGCCGCCCTCCCCGCTGATGGTTGTCTCGATGAAAATAAAAAATAAGCTGGTCCTTGCTTTCGTTTCCGTCGCTTTTATCCCGGTCAGCCTGGTCGCGGTGATCTCCGTCATGAACACGCGGACCCAGGCAGTCGAACAGTTTATCGACGGCAGCACCCGTGAAATCCGCCAAATCGATGGCAACATCCGCCAGTTTTTCGATGGCACGACGCAGAACGTCGATCAAATGTCCGCCGATCCTGTATACACTTCCGTGAACACGCTCAAGGACTACCAGCCCGCCAATGCCGCCAGCCAGCCGATGCCGGCGCCGGCACAAGAGGTCATCGAGCACTTTGCGCGTTATGGTGCAACCCACCCCGCCGCTGCGATTCTGTCCATCGGCCTCGAAGATGGCACCTACGCCAAATGGCCGGATGACCCGCAACTGGCCAAATACGACCCGCGCGCGCGCCCATGGTACAAGGCCGCGATGGCGAGCCCCGGCAAGACCGTGCGCACCCCCGCGTATTACTACGACAAGGACGACGTGGCCCTGGTGGGCACTGCGCGCGCCTTGCTGGACAACGCCGGCAAACCCAAAGGCGTGTTCGTGGTCAGCGTCTCGCTGAAGAACCTCACCGAGCTGGTCAAGAGCATCAAACTGGGCGCCAGTGGCTATGTGATGTTGATCGAAGATGGCGTGGTGCTGGTTGACCCGCGTGACAATACGCACAACTTCAAGCCGCTCAAAGACCTCGGCGAACCCTACGCACAGCTGGCGAACACCGCCCAGGGCTCGACCGATGTGGTAATCAATGGCGTGCGCTACATGGCCAATATCTGGACCTCCCCCGGCCTCGGCTGGCGTTATGTCGGCCTGATCGAATACAACGAAGTGATGGCCGAAGCCACGCGCATGACCTATCTCACCAGTGCGATCGTCGCGGTGCTGGTGCTGATCTTCGGGTTGGTCGCGGCGGCGTTCTCCAAGGTCATCGTCAAGCCCATCGGCCAGGTTAGTACCGGCTTGCAATCCATCGCCCAGGGCGAAGGCGACTTGCGCCACGAACTGCACGTGCAGGGCAAGGACGAAACCGCCGAACTGGCCGGCTGGTTCAACAAGTTTCTCGCGGCGATCCGCCAGTTGATCCAACACATCGGCGCGGCCTCGGCCAATTTGCAGAACGCCTCGCGGGTCAACAGTGAAGTGGCCAACAACATGAACGAAGCCGCCGGGCGCCAGCGTGAGGCGGTGGAGTTGGTCTCCACCGCCTTCAACGAGATGGTCGCCACCGCCAACGAAGTCGCGCGCTCGTGCAGCGGTGCGGCAGAGTCGGCAGAGAACGGCCACCGCCGGGTCGCCGAGGGCAAGCAGCAAATCGAAGTGACCACCGACAATGTCAACCGCCTCGGCCGCCGCCTCACGGAATCGTCACAAGCCATGGTCGAACTGGAAGCCGGCAGCCGCAGCATCAACCAGATCCTCGGCACCATCCGCGCGATCGCCGAGCAGACCAACCTGCTGGCGCTCAACGCCGCCATCGAAGCCGCCCGCGCCGGCGATCAAGGCCGTGGTTTTGCCGTAGTGGCCGACGAAGTCCGGGCCTTGGCCAAACGCACCTCGGACTCCACCGGCGAGATCGAACACCTGCTCGGTACCCTGGAAAACAAGACCCAGGAAGTCACCCAGAAAATGGGCAGTTGCCTCGACCTGTCACGGGCCAGCGTGTCGTCCATTGAAAGCGCGCGGGACAGCTTTGAAGGCATCCAGTTGTCGGTGAACGAGATCCGCGACCAGAACCTGCAGATCTCCGCCGCAGCCGAGGAACAGCACAGCGTGGCGGAAGAGATCAACCGGCATATCCAGCAGATCTACGACGAGGCACGGTTGGTGGAAAGCCTGGCGAACTCCGCGCAGGATGACTCGGGACGGTTGTCGAACCTGTCGGATGAGTTGAATGGGTTGGTGGGACGGTTCAAGTCATAGGGTCACGAATGGGAGAGCGGTACCTGCTTTCTTTTCATGAAAGCAGGCACCACTCAACCGCTTGTTCACGCTGCGTGACGTTGTCGGAGAACGGCCACAGGCGGGACTGATAGCGTTCGACCCATACCGTCGGAAATACATCGCCTTGCTTGAAGTACCGTGCGTCGTTTCCGTCTCTCAGCGAATCACCCCAGGAGAGCAAACCGACCTCCCAATAGCCGCTCAATGGGCAAATTTGACCGCTGTAGCCGTTGGGCGCGGACAGATGGGATTGGCTGAATGCCGGCGAACCCGGAAGCCCCTGGCCGGTGGCGGGGTCTAGAAGTTTAGCCTTGGCCAGTTGGGTGATCAGTGCTTCGCTGGGCTTGGGGGGTGGAATGTTGGCCAGGTGAGCTTCCAACCATTGAAGTTTGCCGTCCCAGGCGGGCAGTTTGGCTGGGGGCAAGGGGAGGATTTCGTTGATTTCGGGGACTTTGGGGTTGGCGTAGGAGTAGTTGGCGAGAGTCCGCCAGATCTTTTCGTAGCGCTCGGCGCGTTCGAGGTCTGCCTGTTGGCCGAGATAATCCAGCCTATTGGAGGGAAGCGGGTCACGAAACGCGCCTTCCAAGCGACCAGCAGCACTCTCGTTCCCGGCCTCGACGCCCATCTGGAATATTTCTAGCGCGTCCTGATACAGACCCTTGTATTTAAGGCTGATGCCTAAAGCGATAGCCGCATCACCATTTCCCTGTTCAGCGGCGCAACGATACATCGCTTGCGCTATTTCTGGTGCGACGCCAGCCGGGTCGAGCTTATCGCCCACATAGTATTGAGCTTGGGCACTGCCTTGATCAGCCGCTTTGCGGAAGTAACGTAAGGCCATTTCTGTATCCTGCTTTAGCCCGGCAGAGCCATTGCTCAGGAAGACACCGATAAAGTAGTAACCCGTCGCTACGTTCACATCGATCAGTTGCTGACTCAGTCGCAAGTGCTCCCCCGCCCTGAGCTTAAAGTGACCGCGCATTGTGCCGTTCTGAAGGTTGATGTTCGCTTTGTGATGGCCGTTCTCTGCGGCGATGCGGTACAGCCTCTCAATCTCCTGGTCTACTGTTTTGTCCTGCTTGAGCAAGTTGTTTTTCTGCAACCAGCGAGCGTACTTGAACAGAACATCGGGTTCGGCCGGCAACGGAGGACTCTTTTCGTGCACACAGGTAAAGGCCAGCTTGGTTTTGGTTTCGGTCAACGGATTCATAGAAGCTTCCTGGGATAGCTGAGTCGAGTAACTGCCGCTATCGCAGGCAGCCAACAACAGATTTGTCAGCAACAAAAATCGGCGCATCAATCGAGGTCCCGCGGAGTCTTTTCGCCGTAGCAGAATCCGATGAGCGAGGCCTCCGGTGCGGCTCTATCTTTTTGCAGGTATCTGTTGTCATCGATGATTTTCTGCCAAGCCTTAAACGCCTGCGCCGCATCATCCTGATCCCCCCTCCCATCCGTATGCAGCCCCCACAACCGCCGCCTCAACCCCTGCGTCACACTCCCCCACTCATGCGCAATATTCAGTTCACTATCCACCTGCATACTCCGTGTATTGATATTCGCCGAGCCGTGGGTGGTGAACACGTCGTCAACGATCATCAGCTTCGAATGGATATACACCGGCATCCACGGCTTGCCCGCCGGCGAGTCCTTGGCCACCAGCGAACACACATGCACCTTCAGCCCCGGCCGTGGTTCCGGGGCCAGTGTGCTGTTCTCGATGGCCTGGATCTGTTGTTCGAGCGCGGCTTCGCGTAGCTCATTGCGCAGTTTGGCGTCGCGCTGCGCGTCCTCGGCTTTTTCGCTGATTGCGCCGCCGCTCAGCGCATCGGTCAGGCGCGTCAAGGCGATCAATGCTCGGCGTTCGAGCAGTTCACTCAAGGTCGGTGCCTGTGCACTCGTGTGGGCCTTGGCCTGTTCGATGCGCTGCAGCTTGGTGATCTGCGGGATGGCATCACCGCGCCCAAGGCTTTCGAGCATGCGGTAGGTGTTCAAGGCCCCAGGGCCTACGCCATCTTCGCTGGCGTTGGTGATCACGAACAGGTGCAGGCTGCCATGCAACCCCGGATCGCGTCCGGCGCGGGTCTGGACGGCGGCGGCCTTGCTGATCGCTTCGGCGAGGGGCGGCCAGCGGAAATACTGGTTCTCGATGTAGATGAACTGGGTCGCGTTGTTGACCGCTTTCAGGTAAAGCTTTTCGATGTCGCGCTTGCCGTCTTGCGCCTGGGTGCGCACCAGCTGGGCCAGTTGGCGCGTCGCGCCGGGGGTGCATTGCAGAGTGGGGCCGATCTGCTTGGCCTGGCGCAAGGCAAACAGGTCTTCAGCGGTCTCCCTGCGCCAGGCGGTCGCGAAGTTGTGGTGCAAGTGTTCAAGGATCGGCCCGCTGACCTGGCTGGAAATATCCTGACGCGGTGTATCACCACGCGGCCCGCGATTGGGTGCGGGTTTACTGCCTTCGGCGCGGTTCTGCGCCGTATGCTCGTCCGTGTCCCAGTACTCGTCGAGCATGTTGTGCCCCATCACAAAACCGACGGCATGCTCGGCCCGTTCATAGTCGACCAGTACGGTTTTTTGATGGTGGGTCACAGCCACTGCCAGCGCGCCCAGGGTGCCGACGCTGAGCTGTGGGTCGAGGCTTTTATATTTGGCTTGATGGGCGATTTCCGCGCGTTCAAACAGGCTGAAACCACGGCTGACAAACACCGGCACATTGCGCGCTACGCGCATGGCAGGCGCCAGATGATCGGCAAAGGCACAGCGGGAAAACCACTGCCGGTCGTAGGCATATTGATCATCCGTGGCCGGTTGCAGCGCCCGGTCCTGGATCCGGTACGGTCCTTTGCCAGGCAGATTGGCCTCGCCGGCTGCGCCAGCGCTATTAAACGGTGACTCCCAACCCAATATCCGGACCTCAACGCCTTCTCTTGCTTTTGCCATGAGCAGTTCGCCGATACTTGGGCTCTCGCCGTCGCGAATGAAATACATCGACGGCTGGAACCCCCAGCAAATGATATCGATGGTTCTCGTGGCGTTGGCGATTGCCAAATGCACGGCCTTGAACGCTTCTTCACCGTTGATCAGCGGCTGGTAGGTGGCCTCGACCGGGTGATACTCAGTGCACTGCAGGTACCAGGGCGCAGTGCAGGTTGCCTGTTGGGTGTGTTGCAGGGCCACGGGCACGACGGTGCAAAGGTCATTCATGGGGTTTTCCCTTCCTGGTCGTTGGACGTGCGGATCACCGCAGCGTATTTGGCGCGGTGCTCGGTATGCGAGGTGGGCTGGCTCAGCTCACTGCAAGGCAGCAGGTGATGGTTGTGCAAACCGCCATTGGCCAGCACCGCTTGCTCGGCGTTGCGATATTCACTGGGCACCGGTATCTCGTAGCTCACGCCATTGGCCATTTCGATTCGGTAGTGCTGGGTCACGACTTGATGATCGATGCGCACATGCCCGCTCTTGTCGAACACACCCTGCTCGATCGCAGCGTTGTCGGCGTAGAGGGTGTATGGCATGCCTGCCCAGCCCTTGCCGACGGTGTTGGGGGTTTGCGCTACCGTGAAGCGCAGCGGTTGCCTGTAGAGACTGCGCGGATACTCCGGGTGCGCGGCTTTCAGGCTGCCGGGGCCCAGGTAATCAAAGTTTGCCGATTTGATGTTGTGGTTACCTTGGGTGCCGGACTCGATGCAACTTGGATCAAGGGTGATGTAACTACCACCTGCATTCAGGCTGATTTTCTTTTTCGCGACGATGCGGATTTCATCTTCAGCACTGATGATTTCCAAGCCATTGCGCGCCATCAGTTCCAACGTGTCGTTCTGTGCCTGAATACGCACAGGGCCGGCGTTGGCGATCAACTTGATCCCCAACTTGCGCACAAACAGACTGACGCCCTGCCCCACACCGATAAACAAGCGCTTGACCACACTGACATCCGCCTCAGCCCCGGCGTTGATCATCACGTTGCCCTGCGCAGCCAGTTGCAGGTGCTCCCCGCTGCTCAGGGCAACGCCCTGGGGAGCGCTAAGTAGAAGCACGGACGACTTGAGTCGTTCCAGGTCTTGCTTGAGTAAATTCAACTGCGCCTGCACGTCCGCCGGATCGGCATTCGCCGCCAGAGCGTCAGTGGAGAGCGCGTCCAACTGCTCACTCGCTTGCTCCAAGCGGGCCATCGCCGCGCCCATTTCAAGCTGCTGCCCCTGCGCCTTACCCTGCTCATCCGCACTGATAAACACCCCCTTCCCACCCCGGATCGCGCCCCACCCATCCGTGCGCAACTCGAACCCTTCACCGCGCTGTTGCCTGTGCGCATCCACCAGATGCCCCAGGTTCAACTGGCTCTTGCCGCTGTGTTCCGTGCTCAGCTTGATGTGCTCCTGCCCCCGG
>NZ_JAHPJF010000017.1:0-157708 GCF_020515815.1 Pseudomonas sp. AF03-9
GAGGGCGGCCTTGGCACGGATAATCGCGGCGGAGTCGTTGGCGGTCACGTTACGGGCTTCCAGCGCCGCGGCAGCACCTGCACCGTCGAGGCGGTCCATGTTGGCTTCGCTGGCGTGGCCGGCGTTGGCGCCCTTGATCACCGCTGCACCGGTGTCTTCGTTGTCGACTTCATCCCAACTCAGCATTGAAATACTCCTTCCTGGTCTGTTCTGACGGCGTGTGAACCCGTCCAAAAATATTCGATTTGCAGGCTACTAGGCATTGAAATACTGCGCGTAGTGTGGTCGGTAAATACCGATGCTGCACACTATGTAGTGGTCCGTTCTGTTTGTGGGCACACTATATGGTGTGTGCGGGGATGGGTCAACGAACGAGAGTGTATTGATCGTCGCAGGGGCATTCCCCTGCCAGGGGTGGTGGCCTAGTGATATTATTGGCGCTCAAACCGTTGAACCGGAGCGGTCGTTGTCAATCGTGACACGCAAGGCTCAGTTTCTAGAAAAGGACGTCAGTACGTATGACTCAAGGTGCACCTACACCCACACCCACCACCTATTCCTGGCCGCTGATCATTATCGTCGCGGCCGGCCTGTGGGCGGGATTTACCGCTGTGGCGTCACTGTTCGGCCTTAAATTCGGTGCGGCAGACAACTTTATCCCGTCCGCGGAACTGATGGAAAACTACGTTTCGCGGACCGTGCTTGCCGAGTCATACCTCCCACTTGCCAAGGTATCGTCGGACTATTTGAGCAAGGTCGATGTTGAAAAAAACTACGTCGCCATCGACAGGATCAACAGCCTCTACGTGCCGAAAGCTGACTATCAGCAGCTACAGCAACAACTGGCCGATCTGACGGCCAAGGTCAGCGCAATCCCCAGCCCGTTACCACCGATGAATATCGTCATGACAAAAGGTGGGAACTGGTCCGATGAGCGCCTCGGGGTCAGTATCAGGATGGGGGGCTATTCCTTGGGGCCATTGAATTCCTCGGTGGATTTTTTCTTGACGCTGCCCGACTCCGAGGAGCACGTAGAAACGCTCGACACCCGAGAAGACCTGCCGGTGTGGACATTCAGGAAACACAATCGCCAGTTCAAGCTGTCGGTGCTCAAGATCATGCCGACGACATTCGTGATCAAGGAAGTCGGCGGGGCGTGAGCCGACTGGGGTTGTTTACCGACCTGCTGCGGCAGAAGGCGGCGATGCTCTAAACGGCATGTTGAAAAGATCATGGTATGCAGTAGCGATATTAAATAGAATGAATCTCATTTGAGACATAATCGCGCCTTGCAGGTTGCTTGCCATGAATGATGCTGTCGCCCCCGAACTGACGTTATCCAGCCTCTACCGCGACCACCGCAGTTGGCTGGAAAGCTGGCTGCGCCGGCGCCTGGGCAATGCCTGGGATGCGGCGGACCTGAGCCAGGATACGTTTTTGCGCGTGCTGGCCAGTGCCCAGCCGCTTGCGCAGATGCAGGAGCCACGGGCGTACCTGGTGACAGTCGGCAAGCGCCTGCTGGTCAATTTTCATCAGCGCCGTAGCCTGGAACAGGCCTATCTGAATGCGCTTGCCAGCTTGCCCGAAGCCTGCGTGCCGTCCCCGGAACAGCGCTGGGTGTTGCTGGAAACCCTGCAAGCACTGGATGAATTGCTTGATGGCTTGCCAGTGCTGGTGCGCCGCGCGTTTCTCTGGAGCCAGCTGGAAGGCCTGGGTTATCGCGAGATCGCCGCACGCCTGGAGGTGTCCGAACGCACGGTCAAACGCTATATGGCCCAGGCCTATGAACACTGTTTGCTGGTGGACCTGTGAACCGCGACGTCGCCCGTGCCGCCGCGCAATGGTTGGCGCTGCTGGAGTCCGGCGCGGCCACCGAGCGTGATCACCTCGCCCTGCAGCACTGGCGCGACAGCCATCCGCAGCACGAACAGATCTGGCAAAAAGCCCAGACCCTGCGCCAGCGGTTCGGCGGGTTGCCCCAGGCGTTGGCGCTGGCCAGCCTCGACCGCCCGCAACCGGGGCGGCGCGCCGTGCTCAAGCGTGCCTTGGGCGTGGCGGCCCTGGTACCCACCGCGTGGTTGATCAGCCGCCAGTTGCCCATCGACGTGTGGCGCTCCGACCTGCACACCGCCACGGGTGAGCGCACGCGCATGGCCCTGGGCGACGGCGCCAGCCTGCAACTCAATACCGCCACTGCCGTGGACGTGGCGCCACGGCACATCCGGCTGGTGGAAGGCGAGTTGGCGTTGAGCGTGCCGGGCGTGAGTGCAATGACGCTCCAGACCCGGTATGGCGAACTGACGCTCAGCCAGGCCGAGGTGTGTGTGCGGCAATTGGCGTCGGGCTGCCGGGTCTCGGTGCTCAAAGGCGCGGTGCAGGTGCGCGACCTCAATGGGAACTCGACGACGTTGCACGGTGGCCAGCAAGCGTCGCTTCAAGCCACGGGCCTTGGCGCGTGGGTGGCGTTTGATGTGCTGCAACTGGGTTGGCGTGATGGTGTGCTGACTGCGCAGGATCAGGCGCTGGGGGATTTCTTGCGCGAGTTGCAGCGCTACCGCCCGGGGGTCTTGCGTTGGGACCCGCGTTTGGAGGGGTTGCGCGTCACCGGCAGTTTTCAGTTGGACGACACTGACCGCATCCTCAACCTGCTGGCCTCGACCCTGGGCTTCAAGGTGCAGGCGCGAACGCGTTACTGGGTCACTCTCACCTGAGAAATACTGTCTTATATTTCCATATGGAATAAATAAAGATTTATATATTCCTTTTAGGTTTTTGCCGCCTGCGGCATCTTGAGGGCCTGCGCATTCGTGCGGATTGACCCAACAGCCAAAAGGAAAGCCGACATGACCATTAAAGCGATCAACGTGCGCAACCAGTTCAAGGGCGTGATCAAGGAGATCCTGCTGGGCGAAGTGGTGTCCGAAATCGACGTACAGACTGCGTCCGGCATCGTCACTTCGGTGATCACCACCCGCTCGGTGCGTGACCTGGAATTGAAAGTGGGCAGTGAAGTGATTGCCTTTGTGAAGTCCACCGAAGTGTCCATCGCCAAGCTGTAGATCCCACTCAAATGTGGGAGGGACGAGCCCCTCCCACATGGCTTACCGACCGCGCAGGGCATGCTCCATTCGCTGCAAACCTTCTTCCAGCAAGGCCCGTGGGCAGCCGAAGTTCAGGCGCACGAATTGCTGGCTGTCATCGCCGAACTCGATCCCGGCGCTCAACCCGACCTTGGCCTGTTCCAGGAAAAACCGCTGCGGGTCGTCCAGGCCCAGGGCGCTGCAATCAAGCCAGGCCAGGAAAGTGCCTTGCGGCGCGTGCATGACTACGCCCGGCAGGCGGCTGTTCACGGCGTCGAGCAGGTAGTCGCGGTTGGCTTGCAGGTAGCCTTTGAGTGCGTCGAGCCACTCGCCACATTGGCTGTAGGCGGCACGGGTGGCTTCCAGGCCCAGGGGGCTGACGCTGTCGACCATGCCGCAGCGGGCATTGTTGAAGCGCTCGCGGATCTCGGCGTTCTGGATCACCGCAAAGCAGGTCTTGAGGCCCGCGACGTTGTAGGCCTTGCTCGCCGACATCAGCGTGATGGTGCGCTCGGCGATCTGCGGGCTGAGGCTGGCGGTGGGGATGTGGCGGCGGCCGTCGAAGCACAGTTCGGCGTGGATTTCGTCACTGATGATCAGTGCGCCCTGTTCCAGGCAGGCATTGGCCACGGCCAGCAGTTCTTCGCGGGGAAACACCTTGCCCATGGGGTTGTGCGGGTTGCTCAGCAGCAGTGCACCGGCGCCGCTCAAGGCATCGCGCAGGGCGGGCAGGGGCGTGAGGTATTCACCGTTGACGAGTTCGAATGGCACTTCGATTTTCGGCAGGTTCCAGTGCCCTGGCGCCAGGCGGATCGGCCGGTAGTTGGGGGTTTGCAGCACCACCGGCTGGCCCGGTTGCACGAATGCGTGCAGCGCCATGTTGAAGCCGGGCTCGACGCCGGGCAGGAACAGCAGGTCTTCGGGCTGCACGCGCCAGGCGTACTTGTGCCACAAGTCGGCGACGATGGCCTCGCGCACATCCGGGCCGGCTACGCTGTAGCCGAGGATCTGCTGGTCGAGGCGTTCGCGCAGGGCTTGCAGCACGGCGGGCGGCGCGGCGATGTCCATATCGGCGATCCACATCGGCAGCACATCCGCCGGGTAGCGGCTCCATTTGGTGCTGCCGGTGTTGTGGCGGGGGTGGATCGTGTCGAAATCAAAGCTCATGGGCGGCTCGTATCAGGGGGGCTGGCGCAAAGAATGGCGCTGATTCTAGCGCCATTAATTTTATAGACCAGAGCTGATTGCCTCGGACAGTTGCCGATGTGCCTGTGCCACGGCCTGGCTGACCGCTTCTTCACCGCGCACCATGGCGCCCAGGTAGGCGAACTCCACGCTGCGGATGCCCACGATAGACAGGATGGCGCTCAGATACGGCGTCAAAAAGTCTGGCTCATGCCCCTTGCGGGCGTTGCCCGAGCTGACCAGTACAAAGGTGCGCCGGTCGTCGAGCAGGCCGATTTTTTCAAACCGCTCGTTCACCGTGAAGCTGCGGTGGATGCGCACCACATGGTCGATCCAGCCCTTGAGCGCCGCCGGCACCGTGAAGTTGTGCACCGGGGTGCAGATGACCAGCAGGTCGCAGGCTTCCAACTCGACGATCAATTGTTCCGACAGCGCCGTCGCGTCCTCACTACCGTCGTCAGCGCCAGTGAGGGCGCAGGCGTATTCGCGGGTCAGCGGCGGCAGGGCCTGGCCGCCGTAATCGCGCTCGGTGACCTGCGCGTCGGGCAGCCAGTCGCTGAGCAGGTTGCGGGCCAGTTGGAAGTTCTGGGCCGACTTGCCGTGGGGGCTGAAACTGAGCAGCAGGGCGCGGGTCATTGGCTTAAATCCTGGGAAAAATGCATGCCGCGCGGCAACAGGCCTTGGCGGAAGTAGAAACGTTGGGCCAGGGCCATGTGCATACCGGTGTCCAGCACCAGGTAGCGATAGCCCAGGGCGCGGGTTTGCTCGCGGACCCGCTCGAGCAGTTGCTCACCCAGACGCCGCCGCTGCAGGCTGGCATCTACCACTAGGTCATCGACATAGATGAAGCGTCCGTAGAGGGTGTTCTCGCTGAGCCGGTAGCCGGCCAGGCCGATCACCTTGGCGTCTTCACGGGCGGCCAGCAGATGGTAGCCGTTCTGCCGTTGCCGCTGGATCTGCGCGACGAACGCGGTGGCGTCCGTCAGGTGCGGGCGCAGTTGCTGCATCACCTGAAAGCTGGCGAGGCAGTCGGCGTCGCTTTCCACAGGCACGAAGTCGACGTGCTCATGCATAGCTGAGGTTCTCCAGATGGGCCTTGACCGCTGCCGGCACCTTGCGAAAGCTGATACCGACGCGGTTCAGCGCGTTCATCAGGGCAATGGCCAGGGTCAGGTCGGCGACTTCCTTGTCATTGAAGACGGCGGCGACGGCGGCGTAATCGGCGTCCGGCGCGTGGGTCTGGGCCACTTGAGTAACCGATTCGGCCCAGGCCAATGCGGCACGTTCACGCGGGCTGAACAGCGGCGAGGCTTCGTGCCAGGCGGCCACCAGCATGATTTTTTCCAGGCTCACGCCTTGCTTGAGCAGGTCGCGGGAATGGGAGTCCAGGCAATAGGCGCAGCCATTGAGCTGGGAGATGCGCAGGTACACCAGTTCGATCAATTCCTTTTCCAGGCCGCAGCCATGCACGTAGCTGTGCACCGAGCCCAGGGCTTTGTAACCGGCGGGGGCGGCCTGGGCGTAATCGAGACGGTCTTTCATGGGAAGGTTCCTTGGGTGATTGAACAGATGCGCCATTTTCGCGGCTCGCCCGGCCAGTCGACAGGGGCATGATTGGACAAGTGGGTTGGGACATGATCAGACTTGGCCCTGTTTACCCGCCGAGCCCGCCCGCGATGTCGTCACTGCCCAAATACCAGGAAATCTACCGGCGTTTTCGCCAGGCCATCGACCAGGGTCAATTGCGCCCCGGCGAGCGGGTGCCGTCGGTGCGGGCGCTGGCCCAGGAACTCAAGGTGGCGCGGGGCACGGTGGAGACGGCGTATCAGTTGCTGGTCAGCGAAGGTTTTTTTGAGGCGCGCGGGCAGGCCGGTACGGTGATTGCGACGACGCTGCCCCAGATCGCGGTAAAGCCCGCGCCCGTGCCGGCGCCTGTCGCCAGCGGACCGTTGCCGCTGCAAATGGGCGTGCCGGCACTGGACGCGTTCCCGCGCAAGTTGTGGGCCCGGCTGGTCACCCAGCAAGTGCGCCGCACCGATGCCGACAGCCTGGCCATGGGCGACGTGCGCGGCGTACAAGCCCTGCGCGTAGCCATCGCCGGCTACCTCGCGTTGTACCGGGGCGTGGAGTGTTCGCCGGATCAGGTGTTTGTCTGCGCCGGTTATGCGGCGGGCCTGACCCTGGTCTGTGATGCCCTGGACATGCCCGGGCAACGCTGCTGGTTCGAAGACCCGGGTTACGTGCATGCACGGCAGTTGTTGAGCCATCAAGGCTTGCAACTTGTGCCGGTGCCGGTGGACCGCGATGGGCTGGATGTGGGCCAGGGCATCCTGCGCAGCCCACAGGCGCGGCTGGCGCTGGTCACGCCGGCGCACCAGAGCCCACTCGGCGTGGCGCTGAGCCCGGCGCGGCGCAAGGCCTTGCTGGGCTGGGCAGCGGCGCAGGGCAGTTGGGTGGTCGAGGACGATTACGACAGCGAATTCCGCTATCACGGCAAACCGCTGGCCGCGCTCAAGAGCCAGGATCACGACGACCGGGTGATCTACGCCGGTAGCTTCAGCAAGATGTTGTTCCCCGGTTTGCGCCTGGGCTACCTGGTGGTGCCGAACGCCTTGGTGGCGGCGTTTGAGCGCAGTGCGCAGTTGTTGCAGCAACGCTGTGCGCAACTGTTGCAACTGACCGCGGCGGATTTTCTCGAGCAGGGGCATTTCACCCGGCACCTGAAGAAAATGCGTCAGTTGTATGCGCAGCGACGCGGGCTGTTGGTGCAGGCGTTGCAGGCCCATTGCGCGGATGTCCTGCGGGTCGATGAGCAGGCAGGCGGGATTAATCTGTTGGCACGCTTGGTGGTCGCGGTGCCGGACGAGGCGGTGGCGCAGGCAGCGAATGAGGCGGGCCTGGCACTGCAGGCGTTGTCGCGGTGGGCGATTGAACCGGGGCCACAGGGCTTGCTGATGGGGTTCACTAATGTGGCAACGGCGCAACAGGCCCAGGCTATTGCGCAGGTGTTGCGTGGAGTGATTGCCGGGCAAACCGTGGCTGGGCCACAGGGGCAGTGATGCTGTACGAATCTGTGACCGACAAGTTCTGTAATAAAAACGTCACTGCGCTGGGGATTAAATCCTCGACGGGCTATTTTGGTGCATCTCAATAACCAGAGTAGCCATGGATGAAATACCAACCCTTCAGCCGTACCTTGATTGCCACTGCGCTGGTATTGACGGTCGGCGGTGTGCAAGCCGCGTCCGAGGCCCCGGTGGCCGGTGAAAATGGCATGGTGGTCACGGCCCAGCATCTGGCCACCCATGTGGGCGTGGATGTCCTCAAGGCCGGTGGCAATGCCGTGGACGCGGCCGTGGCCGTAGGTTACGCACTGGCGGTGGTATACCCGGCGGCGGGCAACCTCGGTGGCGGCGGTTTCATGACCGTGCAACTGGCGGACGGGCGCAAGACCTTCCTCGACTTCCGCGAAAAAGCCCCGCTGGCGGCCACCGCGAACATGTACCTGGATAAAGACGGCAACGTCATCGAAGGCCTCAGTGCCAAGGGCCACCTGGCGGTCGGCGTGCCTGGCACCGTCTCGGGCATGGAGCTGGCCCTGAGCAAATACGGGACCCTCAAGCGCGCCCAGGTGATTGCCCCGGCGATCAAACTGGCGGAAAACGGCTTTGAGCTGGAGCAGGGCGATATCGACCTGCTGCATACCGCCACCGGCGAGTTCGAAAAAGATAAAGATATGCGCGGGATCTTCCTGCACAACGGCCAACCGATGCAGGTGGGCCAGAAGCTGGTGCAGAAAGACCTGGCCAAGACCCTCAAGGAAATCTCGGCCAAGGGCAGCGACGGTTTCTACAAAGGTTGGGTAGCCAAGGCGCTGGTGGATTCCAGCCAGGCCGGCAAGGGCATCATCACCCAGGCTGACCTGGACAAGTACAAGACCCGCGAACTGGCGCCGATCGAGTGCGACTACCGTGGCTACCACGTGGTCTCCGCGCCGCCGCCGAGTTCCGGTGGCGTGGTGATCTGCCAGATCATGAACATCCTCGAAGGCTATCCGATGGCCGACCTCGGTTATCACTCGGCCCAGGGCCTGCACTACCAGATCGAAGCGATGCGCCATGCCTACGTGGACCGCAACAGCTACCTCGGCGACCCGGACTTCGTGAAGAACCCCATCGCCCACTTGCTGGACAAGGACTACGCCGCCAAGCTGCGCGCTGCCATCGAACCGCAAAAGGCGGGAGATTCCCAAGCGATCAAGCCGGGCGTTTCGCCCCATGAAGGCAACAACACCACGCACTACTCCATTGTCGACAAGTGGGGCAACGCGGTCTCGGTGACGTACACCCTCAACGACTGGTTCGGTGCGGGCGTGATGGCGAGCAAGACCGGGGTCATCCTCAACGATGAAATGGACGATTTCACCGTCAAGGTTGGCGTGCCGAACATGTACGGTCTGGTGCAGGGTGAGGCCAACGCCATTGCACCGGGCAAGGCGCCGCTGTCGTCGATGAGCCCGACCATCGTGACCAAGGATGGCAAGGCCGTCATGGTGGTAGGCACGCCGGGTGGCAGTCGCATCATTACCGCGACCTTGCTGACGATGCTGAATGTCATCGACTACAAGATGAACATCCAGGAAGCCGTGGACGCGCCGCGTTTCCACCAGCAGTGGATGCCGGAGACTACCAACCTTGAGACGTTTGCAGTGAGCCCGGATACCCAGAAGATCCTCGAAAGCTGGGGCCACAAGTTCGCCGGGCCGCAGGATGCCAACCACTTGGCGGCGATTCTGGTGGGGGCGCCGTCGTTGGGTGGCAAGCCGGTGGGGAACAACCGTTTCTACGGGGCGAATGATCCGCGTCGCAACACGGGCCTGTCCTTGGGCTACTAACGCCTGACGCGGTCAAAAATGTGGGAGCGGGCTTGCTCGCGAAAGCGGTGTGTCAGCCAAAGATTTATTCGCTGATCTACTGCATTCGCGAGCAAGCCCGCTCCCACACAAGCCCGCTCTCACAGTGAGGGCAGTGTCAGGGCTGAAGTAGTCGCGCTACCGCTGCAAACGCCGCAACCCGGCGCTCTTCCCAATTCCCCTTGATCACCAACACAGGCTGTTGATGCTCCCGCATCCACTCCAGACTGCCCTGGAAAAACGCCTGGCGATCCTCCAGTTGCGGCTGGCATCGCTGTCCATCAGCCGTCCACTCCACATCCTCCGGCGACAGCAGCAAGTGCAAGTCGTAGTGACGGGCCAGCAGTTCGCTGTCGAGCCAGGCCGGGTAGT
Organism: Pseudomonas sp. AF03-9; assembly: GCF_020515815.1. Taxonomy (NCBI): domain Bacteria; kingdom Pseudomonadati; phylum Pseudomonadota; class Gammaproteobacteria; order Pseudomonadales; family Pseudomonadaceae; genus Pseudomonas; species Pseudomonas sp. AF03-9. Next base: position 9,550 of record NZ_JAHPJF010000017.1, read on the forward strand.
CGCCGAACAGGGTCTGGCTCCAGAGCTTGTTGGTCAGCAAATGCGTATCGAGGATCAGCAGGCGCGGCTGTTGGGCGCGGGCGGCATCTTCCCAGGCCAGTTGGCCGTGGGCGATCGCCGGGATGTCGGCCAGGGTGGTATCGCGTTGGTGATGATCGATGAAGTGGCGCACGTATTCACCGACCATCAACCCGCCGAAATGCGCTTGCAACTCGGCGGCCAGCCAGCTTTTACCGCTGGATTCGGGGCCGGCCAATACCACGACCTTCATGCCTGCAACGCCGGGTCGGCACGCCATTCGCGCCAGCCTTGCACCGCGATGGCGGTAAACAGGGCGTAGAGCGCGGCAGTGAGGTAGAGACCTTTATAGAGAAACAGGCCGACGAAGATCACATCCACGGCAATCCACAGCGGCCAGCACTGCACGCGTTTCTGCGCCATCCACATCTGCGCCACCAGGCTGAAGCCGGTGAGGGCGGCGTCGAGCCAGGGTTGCGCGGCGTCGGTCCAGTGGGCCATGGCGGCGCCCAGCAGCAGGCTGCCGGCGGCGCCCACCGCGAGGCTGGCGATGATGGCTGGCCCGCCGAGGCTGGTGACCTGGCGGCCTTGCTTGACCTCGCCGGCGCGGGTCCACTGCCACCAGCCGTACAGTTGCAGGACGGCGTAGACCACTTGCAGCAGCATGTCGGAATAGAGTTTTACGTCGTAGAACACCCAGGTGTAGAGCAACACCATGATCAGGCCGATGGGCCAGCACCAGGGGTTCTGTTTAACCGTCAGCCAGACAGCGATCACCCCCAGGGCGGCGGCGAACAGTTCAAGCCCGGACATGGCGGTTCCTTGGGAGTGTGGAAAGGGGCGGTGATTGTAACGAAAGAAGTTTCGCGTAGGAATTAACCTTGTAGTGAGCGGGCTTGCCCCGCGCTGGGGGGCGAAGCCGCCCTAAACCCAGGCGCCGCGGTGTATCAGTAAGACCGCGGGGCCTGGATTTGGGGCTGCGTCGCCCCCAGGCGCGGGGCAAGCCCGCTCACTACAAACCCCGTCCTGGGGTTAGATTTTGAATTGGCGCAGCAGGGTGTTGAGTTGTTCGCTCAGGCCGCGCAGGTGGGTGCTGGCGGCACTCGACTGTTCGGCGGCGATGGCGGTGCTGTGGGACAAGCCCGCCGCCTGGGTGACGTTCTGGTTGATGTCCTCTACCACATGCGCCTGTTGCAGGGTGGCGCTGGCAATCGACGCGTTCAGGCCGTTGAGGTTGTGCAGGGCCTGGCCGATGGCGGTGAGGCTGGCGCCGGCCTGGCCGGCTTGTTCGATGGTCAGTTGCGAGGCGTTGTGACTCTCGCTGATCACCTTGACCGCCGCTTCCGAGTGGCCTTGCAGGCGTTCGATCATGCCCTGGATCTCGGCGGTGGATTTTTGCGTGCGCTGGGCCAGCAGGCGCACTTCATCAGCGACCACGGCAAAGCCACGGCCTTGTTCGCCGGCCCGTGCGGCCTCGATGGCGGCGTTGAGTGCGAGCAGGTTGGTCTGGTCGGCGATGGAACGGATCACTTCGAGCACGCTGCCGATCTGGGTGCTTTCGGCGGACAGGGTACGCATCACCTCGACCGCCTGGCTGATGGTGCCGGAGAGCTGGTCGATCTGTTGCAAGCTGCCGTCGATATTGACCTGGCCTTGCTGGGCCTGGGCCTGGGCATCGCGCATTTCACTGGCGGCGTGTTCGGCGTTCTTGGCCACGTCCTGCACGCCGTAGGTGACTTCGTTAATCGCGGTGGCGACCAATTCCATCTGCTGCGATTGCTGCTGGCTGCGGTCGTGGGCCTGGCTCGCGTTGTTGCCCAGCTCGGTAGACGATTGGCCGAGGGCGTTGGCGCACACCTGCAACTGGCCGACCACGTCGCGCAATTTGGCGGTGAAGCTGTTGAAGTGCTGGGACAGTTGGGTCACTTCGTCGCGGCCGTGGGTGTCGAGGTTGTGGGTCAGGTCGCTTTCACCACTGGCGATATTGCCCATGGCGTCCACTGCTGCCTGCAACGGGCGCACGATGCTGCGCGCGATCAACACCACCAGTAGGGTCATCACCAGCGCGATGATCAAACCAATGGCCGAGGCTTTCCACACCTGGGCGGAGAACTCGGATTGCACATCGTCCACGTAGACGCCGGAGCCGATGATCCAGCCCCAGGGTTGGAACAGTTGGATGTACGAGGTCTTGGCCACCGGTGCATCGGCGCCCGGTTTCGGCCAGCGGTAGTTGACGATGCCGGCACCCTTGGCCTTGGCCAGGGCCACGAATTCGTTGAACACCGCAAAACCGTCTGGGTCACGGATCGCCGAGAGGTTCTGGCCGTCAAGCTTGGGGTTGGCCGGGTGCATGATCATCACGGGCGTGAGGTCGTTGATCCAGAAATAGTCGTCATGGTCGTAGCGCAACCCGCGCACCGCGCTCAGGGCTTGCTTCTGGGCGGCTTCGCGGGTCATGACGCCGCTGGTTTCGAGGCCGTGATAAAACGTCAGGATGCCGCTGGCGGTCTGCACCACGTGCTCGGTTTGCTGGCGCTTGGCCTGGTAGAGCTCGCCATGAATTTGCTTGAGCATCAGTAAACCCAAGGCCAGCAGCATCAGCACGGCGACTATCAGGATCAGCCAGAGGCGGCGGCTGATCGACATATTGCGCAAACTGTTCATCGTCCTGTCACTCCGGGCTTTTTATAATTGTGGGCGTTGCATCGACTTTTACGCCTTGTCTGATAGGCTTTCGGCCGGTAATCGGAAAACCTGAGTACTGCCTGATTTTTCACGGGTTTTTTCAAACGCCCAGCGTCAGTGAACCAATTAAAAAAGACTAACGAGGCATGCCACGCGCATGACCTTTTGGGGGAAGCATGGATTTTTGGACCGCCATACAGGCATTGATTCTTGGCGTGGTGGAGGGGCTGACGGAGTTCTTGCCGATCTCCAGTACCGGCCACCAGATCATCGTCGCCGATTTGATCGGTTTCGGCGGTGAGCGCTTTGAAGCGTTCAATATCATCATTCAACTGGGCGCGATCCTGGCGGTGGTCTGGGAGTTCCGACGCAAGATCCTCGACGTGGTCATCGGCCTGCCGACCCAGCGCAAGGCGCAGCGGTTCACGGTGAACCTGATCATCGCGGTGTTGCCGGCAGTGGTGTTGGGCGTGATTTTTGCCGACTTGATCAAACACTACCTGTTCAACCCGATCACCGTGGCCGCCGCGTTGGTGGTGGGCGGCGTGATCATGTTGTGGGCTGAACAGCGTCAACACGCGGTGCATGCCCAGAGCGTCGATGACATCACCTGGAAAGACGCGATCAAGGTCGGCCTGGCCCAGTGCCTGGCGATGATCCCGGGTACCTCGCGTTCCGGCGCGACCATTATCGGCGGCCTGTTGTTCGGCCTGTCGCGCAAGACCGCCACCGAGTTCTCGTTCTTCCTGGCGATGCCGACCATGGTCGGTGCGGCAGTGTATTCGGGCTACAAGTACCGTCACCTGTTCCAGCCCGATGACTTGCCGGTGTTTGCCATCGGCTTTGTCACCTCGTTCATCTTCGCGATGATTGCGGTCAAGGCGTTGCTCAAGTTCATCGCCAGCCACAGCTACGCGGCGTTTGCCTGGTATCGGATCGCGTTTGGCCTGCTGATCCTGGCGACCTGGCAGTTCGGTTGGATCGACTGGTCTGCCGTCAAACCATGAGCATCCAGTACCCGCGCCTGAAGGCGGCGATTTTTCTGTTGCTGTGCGCTGCGCCGCTGCTGGGCTCGGTGCTGCTGTGGTGGCGCGGCGAGACGGTGCTGCCGCTGGTGGCCTACGCCGTGGTCAGCGTGCTGGCGTTCTTGCTGTACTGGCGCGATAAGCGCCAGGCGCAAACCAACGGCTGGCGCACCCCGGAGAACATCCTGCACGCCGTCGAGCTGGCAGGCGGTTGGCCGGGGGCGTTGATCGCCCAGCAGGTGTTGCGGCACAAGACGCGCAAGGTGTCTTATCAGGTGCTGTTCTGGGCGATTGTGCTGCTGCATCAGGTGTTCTGGCTGGACCAATTGTTCCTGGGCGGCACCTTTCTTTCAGTCCTCTAAACGCAAGCCGATCTGCGTGCGCTTGGGCAGTTTGCTCACCACCAGTTGGTGGGAGCGCCGCAACAAGCTGCGCAGTTCCTCGGCGCCCAGCGGGTAGGGCGTGTTCATGATGATCCACTGCGCGCGGGCCAGGTAGGGCGCCGGGTGGATGCCTGGGCGGTCGACGTGGCCGAGGAACAGATCCTTGTCGACCTTGAATGCCAGCGAATCACCGCGCAGGTTTTGCAGGGCGAACATCTTGTTGCCGGCAATCGAAAACACGCGCACGCCGCCCCATTTGTAGTCTTCCCGCGCGCCGGGCAGGCTCAGGCAGAATGTGGCGACTTGTTCTTCGCTGATCTTCATAACAGACGGTCTCCGCAGCTTTTGAAGCCTTCTTCCAGGTAGTCGATCCACGCCCGGATCGCCGGCAACACGCCGCGTCGGTGTGGGTATACGGCCTGCAACCAGCCGCCCGGCAACGACCACTGCGGCAGCAATTGCACCAGGCGGCCGCTGGCCAGTTCTTCTTCGCAATACATCATCGGCAGCACGGTGAACCCCAGGCCCATGATCGCGCTGGCCTTGCGCACGATGAAATCGTCGATGCCCAGGCGCGCTTCCATCACCAGTTCGTGGGGGTTGCCCTGGGGGTCGAGGATGCGCTGATGGACCATGCGGTCCGGCTCCAGCGCGCCGAGGATAGGCAGTTGCTTGAGGTCGTCGAGCGAGTCGATGCGCTTGCCTTGCACAAAGGCGGGGCTGGCCACCAGCACCGTCTGGGCCTGACGCAGGCGCTTGGTCACCAGCAGTGGGTCTTCATCGCCCAGCTCGCGTACGCGCAGGGCCACGTCGATGCCCTCGGCCACCAGGTCGACACGTCGGTTGACCAGGGTCATTTCCAGTTGCACATGGGGATGGGCGGCCAGAAATCCGGCGACCAGCTCCGGCAGGATGTGCTGGGCCATGCCCACCGGGCAACTGACCCGCAGCCGTCCACGGGCTTCGCTGGACATGCTGGCCACGGCTTCGTCGGCCATCTCGGCTTCGAGCAACATGGCTTGGCAATGGCGCAGGTAGCGTTCGCCGACGGCGGTCAGGGTCAGTTGCCGCGTGGTGCGTTGCAGCAAGCGGGCGCCGAGGCGTTCCTCCAGCTCGGCAATGCGTCGTGACAACCGCGACTTGGGAATCCCCAGTAGCCGGCCGGCAGCCGCGAAGCCGCCGGCTTCGACGACTTTGGCGAAGTAGTAGAGGTCGTTGAGGTCTTGCATGGTCAACCTATTGTCCTGTCAGTGGGACAAACTATCGCATTTCAGCGGGCTTATCGGCTATTGGTTTCATGCGTAGCATCATCACCATCTGATCGCCACTGACGATCCTACTCGGAGATCCCCCATGAAACTGTTGCACATCGATTCCAGCATCCTCGGCGACAACTCGGCATCCCGTCAGCTCAGCGCTGCCGTGGTCAAGGCCTGGCAAGCCGCCGAGCCGGGCGTGGAAGTGACCTATCGCGATCTGGCGAGCGAGGCCATCAGCCACTTTTCCGGCCTGACCCTGGGGGCGCTGGGTACTGCTGCCGAATTGCGTGATGCCGTTCAACAGCACGAAGCCGAGCTGAGCGCTTCGTCCCTGGCTGAATTCATCGCCGCAGACGCGGTGGTGATCGGTGCGCCGATGTACAACTTCTCGGTGCCATCCCAACTGAAAGCCTGGATTGACCGCATCGCGGTGGCTGGCCAGACCTTCCGTTACACCGAAGCCGGCCCTGAAGGCCTGTGCGGCGGCAAGAAACTGATCATCGTCTCCACCGCCGGTGGCCTGCACGCCGGCCAGGCGAGCAACGTCGGCCATGAAGACTACCTGAAGCTGGTGTTTGGCTTCCTGGGCATCACCGACATCGAGTTCGTGCGCGCCCAAGGCCTGGCCTACGGTGATGAGGTGCGCAACAAGTCCCTGAGCGACGCCAACGCACTCATCAACGAACAATTGTTCGCCGCCGCGTAAGGGTTGTGTAAAACATCGCCGTTCCCCGTTTCAATCTGAAAACGGGCGCCTAAACTCTGTATTCTGTTCGCCTCAATACGCGACCGGAGTACGGAGTTTTTTCGTTTACCCGCTGTCTTTTTAATATGGCCCAGGTTATGCAAGCTCGGGTTCAGTGCCCTGGACTTTTAATTCGACATGTTGGTTCTTACGCAACAAAGGTGGACATCCCCATGATGCGTCTTTGTGCTGTTTTGGTTCTTTCCCTGCTCGGCGGCCTGGTTTCAGTGCATGCCGCGCCTGCGCCGCACCCGCATTGGAGTGTGGGCTTCCATCGCATGACCTTTCTCGACCCGCTGGATTTGCAGCCGATGAAAGCCATCGCCTTTTACCCGTCCACCGACGTCGAGCACACCACGCACCTGGGCGCCTACCAAGTCACGGCGGGTGAGGACGCCAAGGTCGCCATCGGCCGCTTTCCGATGCTGATGCTGTCCCACGGCAATACCGGCACGCCGCTGGCCCTGCATGACCTGGCCACGTCCCTGGCGCGCAAGGGCTTTGTGGTGGTGGCGGTGTTGCACCCTGGCGACAACTACAAGGATCACAGTCGCCTGGGTACCCTGAGCAACCTGTATGGGCGGCCGATCCAGATTTCCGAAGCGATCACCGCCACCCTCGGCGACCCGATGCTGTCGCCGTTCGTCAATATTGATCAAGTTGGGGTCATCGGCTATTCGGCCGGTGGCGAGACTGCGCTGATCCTGGCAGGGGCCAAGCCGGATTTCGACCGCTTGCGCCGTTATTGCCAGGAGCGTCCGGAAGACCGCGATACCTGCACTACCAAGGGTGAGCTGGTGGTCGATCGCGACGACCTGCAACCTCAAGCCGACCCGCGCATCCACGCGCTGATGCTGATGGCGCCGCTGAGCCTGATGTTTGGTCGCCAGACCCTGGCCGACGTGCATGTACCGGTGCTGCTCTACAGCGGTGACGGCGATAAGTTGGTGGCCGTGGACAAGAACGCCGCCGCCCTCGCACGCAAGTTGCCGCAACCGCCGAACTTCAAGCTGTTGGCGGGGGCGGGGCACTTCGTCTTCATGGCCCCGTGCGACAGCGATCAACTATTGGCGATGCCGGCGATCTGCACCGATGCCGATGGCGTCGACCGTGAAGGCATCCATCGCAACCTGATTTCCGAGGCGGGGCGTTTCTTCACCCATACCCTGGGGCAATCGACCCGCGCCGGGTTGCAGACCGCTGATCAGTAAGCGCGACGTTTGAGCAGCAGGGTCAGGCCCAGTGCGCTGACCGACAGCAACGCCGCGCAGAAGAAGATCCAGCCGTAACCCAGGTTCACCGCAACAAAGCCCATCAACGGCCCGGCAATCGCCAGGGCCAGGTCAAAGAACACCGCGAACGCACTCAGCCCCGCGCCCCGGCTGCTGTTGGGTACTTGCTTGATGGCTTCTACGCCAAGCGCCGGGTATACCAGCGACAAGCCGAAACCGGTCAGCCCGGCGCCAATCAACGCCACGCCGGTGGACGGCGCCAGCCACAGCAGCGTCAGGCCGAGGGTTTCGATGGTCATGCAGGCAATCGCCGCGCGGAAGCCGCCAAAACGGCTGATGGCGGAGATAAACACCATCCGCGCCAGGATAAAACACACGCCGAACACCGTCAGGCAGTACGCCGCACCGGCCCAGCCGCGATTGAGGTAGTACAGGGTAATAAAGGTCGTCAGGGTGCCATAGCCGATCGACGCCAGGCACAGGCTGGCACCAAACGGTGCGATACGCCCGAACACCGCCCAAAACGGCAGCCGCTCGCCGCGCACCACCGGCACCGAGGGCTTATTGCGGATCAGCAGCAAGCCCAGCGCCGCCAGCACCGACAGTGCAATGCCGAGGATGGTGTAGCCGTATTCGGCGACCATCACTACGCCCAGTGGTGCACCGATGGCGATGGCGCCGTAGGACGCGATCCCGTTCCAGGAGATCGAGCGTGCCGTGTGCTCGGCGCCGACCTGGCCCATGCACCAACTGATGGTGCCCACGCCGATCAGGCCCTGGGCCACACCGAGCAACAAACGCCCGGCGATCAGGATGCCCAGGCTCAACTCGGGCAGGCTTTCGAGCAGTGTCGCCAGCAATGTCAGCACGCCGCTGACCAGAATCCCCACCAACCCCAGCACAATCGCACGCTTGGTGCCGACGTTGTCCGACATGCGCCCGGCCATCGGCCGACTGAGCAGGGTCGCCAGGTATTGCGAACCGATGGTGATCCCGGCCACCACCGCGCTGAACCCCAGTTGCTCATGCACATAGCCCGGAATCACCGCAATCGGCAGGCCGATGCAGATGAAGGCAATGAAGGTATAGAAGACGATGGAGACAATCTGCAGGGTAATCGACAGGGAGCTGGGGGCGGCGGCAGACATGAGCACTCATTCGCGGGAGGCGGTGAGGGCATCATGGCAAGGCTTTGGCACAAAAGAAAGCAGGCTATCTATTGTAGTGAGCGGGCTTGCCCGCGCCGGGCTGCACAGCGCCGCCCAAAAAAAACACCGCGGTCTGTCTGGCAGAACGCGGTGTTTGGATGCAGGGCTGCTGCGCAGCCCCGCGCGGGGTACAAGCGGGTGTTTAGAGCACCACGCCTTGGCTGCGCAGGTAGTCGTCGTAGGTGCCGCTGAAGTCGATCACGCCGGTGGCGCTCAACTCGATGATGCGGGTAGCCAGGGACGATACGAACTCACGGTCGTGGCTGACGAAGATCAGCGTGCCCGGGTAGTTTTCCAGCGCCAGGTTCAATGCTTCGATGGATTCCATGTCCAAGTGGTTGGTCGGTTCGTCCATGATCAGCACGTTCGGCTTTTGCAGGATCAGCTTGCCGAACAGCATGCGACCTTGCTCACCACCGGAAATCACCTTCACCGACTTCTGGATCTCGTCGTTGGAGAACAGCATGCGACCGAGGGTGCCACGGATCATCTGCTCGCCCTGCGTCCACTGGCCCATCCAGTCGAACAGGGTGACGTCGTCTTCGAAGTCATGCGCGTGGTCCTGGGCGTAGTAGCCCAGTTCCGCCGCGTCGGTCCACTTGATGCTACCGGCGTCCGGGGTCAGTTCGTTGACCAGGGTGCGCAGCAGGGTGGTCTTGCCGATACCGTTCGGGCCGATGATCGCCACGCGCTCGCCGGCTTCGACCTGGAAGCTGAAGTCCTTGAACAGCGGCTTGCCGTCGAAGCCTTTGGCCATTTTTTCGACCATGACTGCCTGGCGGTGCAGCTTCTTGTTCTGCTCGAAACGGATGAACGGGCTCACCCGGCTCGAAGGCTTGACCTCGGCCAGCTGGATCTTGTCGATCGCCTTGGCGCGGGAAGTGGCCTGCTTGGCTTTCGAGGCGTTGGCCGAGAAGCGGCTGACGAAGGATTGCAGTTCGGAGATCTGCGCCTTCTTCTTGGCGTTGTCCGACAGCAGCTGCTCGCGGGACTGGGTCGCCACGGTCATGTACTCGTCGTAGTTGCCCGGGAACAGGCGCAGCTCGCCGTAGTCCAGGTCAGCCATGTGGGTGCACACGCTGTTCAGGAAGTGACGGTCGTGAGAGATGATGATCATCAGGCTCGAACGCTGGGTCAGGATGTTCTCCAGCCAGCGGATGGTGTTGATGTCCAAGTGGTTGGTCGGTTCGTCGAGCAACAGCACTTCAGGATCGGAGAACAGCGCCTGGGCCAGCAACACGCGCAGTTTCCAGCCTGGCGACACTTCGCTCATCGGGCCGAAGTGCTGTTCCAGCGGAATACCCAGGCCCAGCAGCAACTCGCCGGCACGGGATTCAGCGGTGTAGCCGTCCATCTCGGCGAACTCGGTTTCCAGCTCGGCCACGGCCATGCCGTCTTCTTCGCTCATTTCCGGCAGCGAGTAGATACGATCACGCTCGGCCTTGACCTTCCACAGTTCCTCGTGGCCCATGATCACGGTGTCGAGCACAGTGAATTCTTCGTAGGCGAACTGGTCCTGGCGCAACTTACCCAGGCGCACATTCGGCTCCAGCATGACCTGACCGCCGGACGGATCCAGGTCACCACCGAGGATTTTCATGAAGGTCGACTTGCCGCAACCGTTGGCACCGATCAAACCATAACGGTTGCCAGCGCCGAACTTGACCGAGACATTCTCGAAGAGCGGCTTGGCGCCGAACTGCATGGTGATGTTAGCTGTGGAGATCAATTACTTTACCTATCAATGGGTTGCGAGCGTGGCGGCAGGAGCCTTCAGGCATGCGTCAACAGCGACATCAAGGCGCGAAACCCGGTCGCTGAACAGAAAATTTGGATGTGTGTTGGAATTTGGCGCGCATTGTCGCATATGTCAGGCGACAGTTGTATGGCGCGTTCTTTGGTGGATGGAGACGTGGGCCGTCCTTTGCTCTTCGTCTACCGCATTGTCACCACGCAAGGAGGCTCAATTCCTTCTTTTGGTACTCTCCGTGATAGCCTTTAAAAAATGATTTGGAGGGATCCATGAGAAAAACGATCGTCCCGCTTTTATTGGCCATTCTCGGGTTTGGGACAGCTGATTATGGATGGTGCGACCAGCATGACAGGGACAACGTCGCCAAAACGTCGTCCCTGGTGTCCAGGCACCTGCTTGCTTTTGAACAGGAGCCGAGAGTTGACCTGTCGAGCTATTTGGCGCGCGGTGAGGAGGCTGAGAAGGAACTGGCGGCGGATCTGCTTGAGATGCAATCTGCCGATTGGTCGGGCGCCGAGGCGAAAAGAGATGCGGCAATAGAGTTCACATCCCATGCCTTGAACGTAATACGCACGTACACGCGCTTTCGTATGGCGAATTTGCGGGTCGGTATGACTGAGCGGCGACTGCTAGAAGAGCAGCGCGCTCTAGCCCAAGAGACAGATCCGAAGCGCAAGGGGCTGGTATCTGAACGCCTGCAAGCCTACAAGGATAAGTACGTGCAAGAGCAGCGCGAGTATTACCATCAAGCGGCTGCTCTGGGTATGCACAGTGAGATGCTGTTAAGGGCAAATGACGGGGTTAACGTTGCATTCGGTGAAGGTAACGGGCTGGATGTAACGACTCAGGAATTCATGAAACGGCTTTTCTAGCCTTGCTTCTGTGCACCTTGAATAAATCCACTCAGGCGCTAAATGATCGATACCTCAAGCGCGAGTTGGTTCTCGTAGAATTTTGATAGCAAAGATGGACGTAGGTGCTATCACCGAAGATTAGGGAAACGCCTTGATTGTGTTAAAGGCTTGTCTTACCTAGGCCCAAGGCATTTCCCAATAGTTATCAGGAAACTGTCCAGATCGCAGTCAGGGAAATAAACGAAAATACAACCCCAACAACCAGAGAAACCTGGATCACTGTTATAGACGAAGAAACTAAATTTTCTCTGTAAAACCGCTTGATCTTCGGGGCACTCACTCCGAGCTTTTTAAAATACTCTGCCTCAGCTCTCAGTCCCGAAAATACTAAAAAAAACGATATTAACAGAGCGATTTTGAAGGAAATTATAAGCCCTACTGCATACATGTGACGTCCCTATACTCCATTTTTCCATCCCCTTCCACCGTGAGGATCGTGGCATTATGGTATCGTCACATTTCACTATGTACAACCGCGTCTTGGTTGGTCGCGCTGCTGATTGGCTGCTCCTTTGGGCCTGGTGAGTTTCTAAAGCCAGACGCAAACCAGCCCGCTGTGGGCGGTGTAGGGCATGAAAAAGTCAGGCCGCCTTGAACTAAATTGAGGCGTTAGCCGCAGCTGCATTTGATGTTCACCTACGGTGGATACAGTCGCGATGAATCAGTCCATGAAAGAACCCCTTCTGACTGGACGAAGCCTACTCGAGAAGAGATTGGGACGATCTTCCAAAAAAACCAGATTCAAGGATGTAGTAGATGCGTAATACCTGGTTGCTGCTGTTTTCTTCGTCTATCGCCCTTGCGGGTTGTGGCGCAATTCCCTCTGTTCCCTATGTCGATCCAGCTCAGGCTGAGAATACGGCCCGAGTCCGTGTGATCACCAATTCCAGTGTGTTTGGCGATAGCGTGACGGGTAGTTGCGCCCCGGGTACTCGCCACAAAATGGCTGAAGCTGGCCGTTTCTCCGAGGACGGACAGCCGAGCATCAACTACCCTCAGTACCCACTTAAACCGGCCATTCTTGGCATGCCGGGAAGGGTTTCTCCCAAGCTTCAGCAGTATATCGGGGCTGTTCGGATGGCCGAGGGCTTGTACACCGAGATGGTGGCTGAGTATCGCGTTAAAACAGATACACCCTTTCAGATCGCGACATTGGGGGCGTCGGCCGGCAGCTACGGCAGCACTTATGCTGTGTGCCCAGGCCAGGCGAAAGTATTCAATCTGGAGCCCGGAAAAGACTATGAGGTGTTGGTCGGATTCGGCCGCGCGCCAAACGCGGATGGAAATGTGGTGCTTGCGTGTATGTTTGGCGTAGTCGAGCTTGCCTCTGTCCCTAACTTACCGTTTGCATTGCCGAAACGGCTTGCAGGTTCGGAGTCGCCACAGACGCTGTGCAAGGGTTAAGTAGCACGGTGCATATTTTTTACCGTTTTACCCGCTGTTTGCGGGCCCAGCGTTTATTCATAAGGAGCTGTGAATGTCGGTTGTAGGGATTTGTAGGCTGTCACTGTCTTGGGTAGGTATTTGCTTCGCGGCGAGTGCTTTTGCAAGCGAGAGTTTAGAACTGCATCGAACCGCTATAACCACTATTGCGATGGAGCAGGTTTGCCAAAACGCCAACCCTGGGATGAATGTGAGCCTCGAAAACGCTTTCGCCAACGACACTTGGGAGGTTGAAACGAAAGCAGAAGTCAGAAGAATACAAGCAGAACCTGCATATAAACCCGAAGTTGCCGAGATGGTAAAAAAACTCAGCGCTCCACCTTTTCAGGTGCTTCAGAAGGAATTGTGCGACGTTTACGTCGCCAAATAAGAGGGTTGCGCCTAATTGCATCTCGCTGCAATCGTTCTGAGGGATGCAATCGCCCGCCAAGCCGTGTGTTTATCGCCCAATCGCCCAGCGTCGCAATAGCCGGGCAGCAATTTCAGGGTAAAAACATGTGCCTAAACGGAATGGCTCCGGATTATTTTTCCCGCCTTCACCTCATCCGCATACCCGGCGAGCTTTGCCTGCTGAGCCGCGAGCAGGGCACACAGCTTCATCAAGGCGATTGCTTGATCGGGGGATCTGTCGATCCCCGCGCTGGCGGTCAGCGCATTCACCGACCAGGCGATGACCGCCGCCGCATCTTCAAGGTCGTAGAAGAGCTCCTGTTGGGCGGTCCTGGGGCCGTCGAGCTTTTCCATCAGATCTGCCATTTACCCATGCTCCCCATAGAAATGATTCGGCGGTATCAACTCAACCACACCTACGAAAACGTACAGCACAAAGCGCTGGTTTCGCCATGAGTTCATTGGATTATCCAGTGCCGATGGCAGTAGCCAAACGTGTAGGTAGCCTACAGGACAATGTCGACGATCCTGGTGGGATTTTTGAGTTCAGGCAACAGTGACACGCCGCACCGAAGCCCCCCTCACCAACGTCTCCGGCATCGCTACGCCCAACAGCGCCAGCGCCACCGTCGCCACACCCGCCAACGTCAGGAACGCCGCATTGTACCCAGCCTGTTGCACGACAAAACCGGCCAGGCTGCTGCTCAGCGCCGCGCCCAGGCCAAATGCGGTGGACAGGGCGCCCAGGCTGACGTTGAAGCGGCCGGTGCCCTGAGTCAGGTCTTTGACGATGACCGGGAACAGTGCGCCGAAGATGCCTGCACCGACGCCATCAAGCAGCTGGACCGCCACCAGCCAGTAGGGATCGTTGGACAAGGTGTAAAGCACACCGCGTACCGGCAGGATCATGAAGCCGGCCAGCAGCAACGGTTTGCGCCCCCACACATCGGCCTTTATGCCCACTAGCCAGGCCACCGGCACCATCACCAGTTGTGCGGCGACGATGCAGGCGGAGGTCAGCGGTGTGGCCAGGTGCAGGTTGATTTGCGCGAGCTTTTGGCTGACCAGCGGCAGCATCGCAGCGTTGGCCAAGTGGAACAGTGCGCAGCAGATGGCGAACACCAGCAGCGGGCGGTTTGCCAGCAGCACGCGCAGGCCGGACGGTTGGGTGTGGTCGCGGCTGTGGGTGGGGTCGAAACCGCGGGCGACGTCGTGGTCGATGGCGCTGGCCGACACGCAGCTGATCGCCACCACGCTGGCCAGGGCCATGAAGGCCATCAGGTAAAACACCACCACCGGGCCGTACAAGTACGCCAGGCCACCGGCCAGCAGTGCGGCGGTGGCGTTGCCGGCGTGGTTGAAGGTTTCGTTGCGGCCGGTGCGGCGGGTGAAGGCGCGTGGTCCGGTGATGCCCAGGGAAATCGCAGAAATGGCCGGGGCGAACACCGAGGCGGCGACGGCACTGGCCGCTTGGGTCAAGGCCACCAGGCTGAACGAGCTGACGAAAGGCAGCAGCAGGCAACTGAGGGTGACCAGGATGGCGGCGATGGCGATCACGGCCCGCTTGCTGTGGGTGCGGTCGATCAGTGCTCCGGCCGGGCCTTGGGTAAGCAGTGCAGCGATGCCGGCCAGGGTCATGACGACACCAATACTGGCGGGGTCCCATTTGTGTACCGCCAGCAGGTAAATCGCCAGGTAGGGGCCAAGGCCGTCACGCACGTCCGCGAGGAAGAAGTTGAGGCTGTCGAGGGACAGGGTGTTGCGCAGGTCTGAATGTCGGGCCACGGCGGGTTCTTCGGGGGCGGCGTTCAACGGCTGAACACGCATTGCGTTAATGACCTGCCGGCTTTGGGATTAGTTTCGCAGCGTCATCAGGGTTTTATTCCCGACGCGCTTGGCTTACTTTCTGTACCCGCGAAGACAACTCCCTGGAGAAGCAATGGACATGCCCTCGGCCCAGCAGGCCATCACCAGCAACAAGCGCGCCTGGGACCAGTCGGCGCAGTTGCACAAAGACACCGATAATTGGAAGAGCTTGCTGCGCGCGGTCGCCGACCCGAATTTCTCGCGGCTGGACCCGACCATCACCGCCTTGCTGCGAGACGTCGGTGTAGACGGTAAAGACGTGGTGCAGTTGTGCTGTAACAACGGCCGCGAATGCCTGTCGTTGTTCAGCCTGGGCGCGCGTTCGGTGGTGGGTGTGGATCAATCCCGGGCCTTTTTGCAGCAGGCAGGGGAGCTGGCACAGGTCTCGCCCCATAACCCCGAGTTTATCGAGGCCGATGTCTATCAATTGCCCGAGCGTCTGCACGAACGGTTCGACGTGGCCTTGGTGACCATTGGGGTACTGGGCTGGATGCCGGATGTGGCGCTGTTCATGCGTCATGTCGCCAGTACCCTGAAGTCCGGCGGCACGCTGGTGATGTATGAAACCCACCCGTTCCTGGAAGTGTTTGACCCACGCGCAGACAATCCGCAGTTGCCCGCCAGCTCGTATTTCCAGCGCGATCCTTTCGTGTTGCAGGAGTCCATCGTCTATGAAGGGCTGGGTGAGACGGCCGGGCCTACGTCCTATTGGTTTGTGCACACCTTGGGCAGTCTGATCACCGCGGCAATTGGGGCGGGCCTGCAGATTGGTCATTTGCAGGAGTACCCGCATTCCAACCGCGAGGAACTTTATGACCAATATGAGCACCAGCTCGCGCAGTTGCCGTTGTGTTTTACCCTGACGGCAAGCAAGCGCTGAGCATTGGCGCTCAGGCTCTGCGCACGAAGGTACGCATGGTTTGCCCCGGCCCTGTGCTGAATACCGTCGGCCGGGGCATGTGGTCATCTGCTGCAATAAACACAAACTCATCCGCTTCAAGGCGATAGCTGGCGGGCAACTGCTTGCCAGCGTCTTCGCCGATGGCATCGATCCAGGTAATGCTTTTGGGGACAGCGGCGCTGTCCAGGAAAAACCGCCCAGCCAGCAATACTTCGCCGTCGACGGTAGTCACTTCGAATCGATCATCGGTAATGGTGGTCACGGCGCCTGGAGCGCTGTGGGCATCGACCGGGTTGAGCACGCCACTGTCTTCCAGCGCGGTCTGTTCCCAGATGCCTTGTAGGGCCTGGAAGTCTGGGTCGGCAGTAAATGTCATACAAATTCCTTTTTGTTGTTGGACTGGTCGCGAGTCGTTAGGGGGGGGGCTTCACTTTACTCCGTTAACTTGAGTTCACAAGGTTGTAGGAATGGTCTGCTTTTATTCCGCTGGCCGAGATTTTTCCTTTTTTGCCAATGGATTAGCGTTATTTTCTGGCCCTCGGGCAGTGTCCGCCACGCAACCGTCTATGCTTTCGTCAGTAACAGAGGACGCCTTGTGTGTCCTTGACGTTGCCCCCTGTTTATTCCGTCGTTATTCAGGTCTGTGTAGTTGGGCACTGAGTAACAATTTTTCGGGGCATATCAACGTTGAAAAATACTCATCCGTTACGCCAGCATCCCGCTTCTGACGAAATCGACCTGTTTGACCTGCTTCAAGCGATCTGGAAGCAGAAAACATGGGTGGCTGGCTGTGCACTTGTCGCCGGGCTGCTGGGCGCCATTTACGCGTTTATGTCGCCGCAGGTGTATCAGGTCAGCAGTGTGCTGAGGCCGGTAGCCATCAATGAGTTGGATGCGCTCAACCGTTCCGATGTGTACAAGCTGTCACCGGCGGATGCGTTGGCCAAAGTGGCGGTGCAGCTGGATTCCTACGAAACCCGTTTGGCTTTCTTCAGGGCGAACCCCACGTTGCTTGCAGCCGATGAGCGCTCTGGATACAGCCAGGCCCAAAGCGCTGAGGCATTCAATCTGATGTTGTTTGATTCCAAAGGCAGCGACGCGGGCAACGCGTCCCTGCGGGTGGAGATGCAGTACCCAAAAGGCGTCGATGGTGTGGCGATCCTCAACGGTTTTATCGACTATGCGATTGCTCGCCAGCGGGATCAGGTTGGCGCCGACTTGACGGTGATCGTCAACAATCGTCTGGCGGAACTCAAGGGCAAGATCGATAACGCGCGTAAAGATTACGCTCGGGAAAAAGCGGCAAAAATCGCCCAATTACTGGAAAACGACAGCATCAAACGCGCCCAGCTACAGGACGAACTCGATGCGTTGCGCTTGGCGCTGCGAGTGCAGCGCACCCAACGTTTGGCGCAGTTGAGTGAGGCGATTGCGATTGCCAGGTCCGCCGGAATAAAAACGCCCTCGGCAGTGGGCACACCCCAAGCATCACCTACGCAGGTCACGAACCAGGCGTCAGCGCTCTACTTGATGGGCACTCAAGCACTGGAGGCCGAGCGTGCCGCGTTGCAGCAGCGCACCGGCGACGACTTCACCAGTGAGCGCGTCGCCGAAATCGGCAAGGAGCTGCGTCTGCTGGAGGCGAATCGAGAAGTCGATGCGCTCAAGGCACGTGGCGATGACGACATGTTCATCCAGAATGTGGAATGGCCCAGGGCCGAAATCGCACGGCTGCGCGGCGTCAATATTGATATGAACGGGCTGAAACTGGTGACAATCGACCGCCCGGCCCAGGAACCGCTGAGCCCGATCAAACCGCGCAAGGCGCTTATCATCGTCGTGAGCCTGTCGGCTGGGCTGATGCTCGGGATGTTGCTGGCCCTGATCCGCCATCTCTTCCAGACGCGGGGGGAACGCACACCCTCTACACATTAAGTGGACAGCTTTTCACAATTCTTAGTTAACCTTTGGTTACAAGTTGTGGCTAAATATCTGCCAATGGCGACGTCGCGCTGAGTCATTCAACCGTGCGCGTCGCCGGTCTGTGAATTGTGATTTCAGCTGCTGCTTATTAAACCTCGGCCGTCGTGGGCACGCAGGAGCAGCCTGTTTTCTTCTGACGTGTGACGGATTCCCGTGAAACTCATCATTGTTGGCCTCTACGTTGCTTGCATCGCGTATGTACACCTGCGTGGCCGGGTGCGCCACAAACTGGGTCGCCAACTGAGCGACCACTCTACGTTCCTGGCGCCGATCAACTGCTTTCTCTACCTGTTTTCCAAGCTGCCGAGCCGGCCGTACCTGTCGCCCAGCGACTTTCCGGACCTGAGCCCCTTGCAGGAGCACTGGCAGGAAATTCGTGAAGAAGGCCAGAACCTGATGCGCGCCGGGGCGATCAAGCGCTCGGACCAATACAACGACGTGGGTTTCAATTCGTTCTTCAAGTCGGGCTGGAAGCGTTTCTACCTCAAGTGGTACGGCGACAGTCATCCCTCGGCCATGAAGCTGTGCCCGCGCACCACGGAGTTGGTGAAAGGCATCGGCTCGATCAAGGCGGCAATGTTCGCCGAGTTGCCGCCGGGCTCGAGGCTGGTGCGGCACCGCGACCCCTACGCCGGGTCCTACCGCTACCACTTGGGCCTGGATACGCCGAATGATCCCGGTTGCTACATCAATGTGGATGGCGAACAGTATTTTTGGCGTGACGGCGAAGCGGTGATGTTTGACGAGACATATATCCACTACGCCGAAAACACCACCCAGCAGAACCGACTCATTCTGTTCTGCGACATCGAACGGCCAATGAAATACCGCTGGGCGAGCGCATTCAACCGCTGGTTCAGCCGCAACGTGATGGCGGCCGCAGGTTCGCCGAATGACGCTGGCGACAAGACTGGCGGGCTGAACCGAGCGTTTACGCGGCTGTACAAGATTCGTCTGCGTGGCAAACAACTGAAGAAGCGCAACCGCACGCGTTATTACCTGGAAAAGTGGGCGATTTTTGCGGCATTGGCGATGATCTTCGTGCTGATCTGAGCCTGGCGCAGACAGATCGTGTTACACCTGATGAGAAACAATTTAGTTACCAAAGCCGAACCCTGGGCGTAGCGTGCTATCGAAAGCACGTACTACTCGCCCTTGAGAGGCTTTGTCATGAACAGTTGTGTACGTCATCTGGCCGCGCTGGCGGTGGGCCTGGCCCTGACCTCACTGGCCCAGGCCCAAAACCTGCCCGGCAACAACGACGCCAACAACGGCCCGATCCACCGGGCCAACCCCAACAGCATGCAGGGCACCCAGCCCAATGCGCCGGCCATTCGCGGCCCCCGGACTGGCCCGACCCCACCTGCACCGACCCTTGAAAACGGTGGCATCGGTAATCGTTACCCCACGCGTAATACCGCCCCCAGCCGTCCGGCCACCGAAACCAAAGCCCCCACTTACGATGCCAACGGCAATCGCCGGTAAGGACTCGCCATATGTTTTTACGTAAAACGCTGCTCGCCGTCCTCTGCACCAGCACGCTGCTGCCTCTGGCCACTGCTTACGCCGCCGATGGCCAGCAGTTCCCCAGTGAGCAAGGCAGCATCACCGCCACGCCGATCGCCAAGGGCCTGGACCACCCTTGGGCGGTAGCGTTTCTGCCGGACAAGCAAGGCTTTCTGGTGACTGAACGCCCCGGCCATCTGCGGCTGGTCAGCCCGGACGGCAAGCTCTCTGCACCGCTGAGCGGTGTGCCGCAGGTCTGGGCCAAAGGGCAGGGCGGTCTGCTCGATGTGGTGTTGTCGCCGGACTTCAAGCAGGACCGCATGGTGTATCTGTCCTACGCCGAAGGTGGCGGGCAGGGCGGCACCGCCGGTACGGCGGTCGGGCGCGGACGATTGGCCGACGACTTGAGCGGACTGAAGGATTTCAAGGTGATCCTGCGCCAGGAGCCCAAGCTGTCCACCGGCAACCACTTCGGCTCGCGCCTGGCGTTCGACCGCGACGGCTATCTGTTTGTGACGCTGGGCGAAAACAACGACCGGCCGACCGCCCAGGACCTCGACAAGCTGCAAGGCAAGGTGGTGCGTATTTACCCGGACGGCCGCGTGCCGGATGACAACCCGTTCGTGGGGCAGGCCGGCGTGAGGCCTGAGATCTGGTCCTACGGCCAGCGCAACCCGCAAGGCCTGGCACTCAACCCATGGAGTGGGACGATCTGGGAAAACGAACACGGGCCGCGTGGCGGGGATGAAATCAACATCATCGAACGTGGCAAGAACTATGGCTGGCCGCTGGCAACCCACGGCATCAATTATTCCCTGACGCCGATTCCGGAAGCCAAGGGCAAGACGGCGGAAGGCACGGTGGCGCCTCACCATGTGTGGGAAAAGTCACCGGGCATCAGTGGCATGGCGTTTTATGACGCTGACCGCTTCAAGCCTTGGCAGCACAACGCATTCATTGGTGCATTGGCCAGCCAGGAATTGATCCGCTTGCAGTTCGAAGGGGACAAGGTGGTGCATGAAGAGCGCCTGCTGGGCGGCTTGAAAGCGCGGATTCGCGATGTGCGGCAAGGGCCGGATGGCTACTTGTATGTGCTGACGGATGAAGATGACGGCGTGTTGTATCGGGTCGGATTGAATCAGGACTGATGGTACTGACACCACGTGGTCAAAAACGGCGGGAGGGGGGCACGTCCCCTCCCGCCGTTTGATCCTGCGCAGGCTTACAAGCCGAGGTCCGACAGCCCTGGATGATCATCCGGTCGCCGACCCAACGGCCAGTGGAACTTGCGCTCGCTCTCCTTGATCGGCAGGTCGTTGATACAGGCAAACCGATTGGCCATCAGACCGTTTTCGTCGAACTCCCAGTTCTCATTGCCGTAGGAGCGGAACCAGTTGCCGGAGTCGTCATGCCACTCATAGGCATAACGCACGGCGATGCGGTTATCGGTAAATGCCCACAGCTCCTTGATCAGGCGGTAGTCCAACTCCTTGGCCCATTTGCGGCTGAGGAAACCCTTGGCTTCTTCACGGCCGTGAGCAAATTCGGCGCGGTTGCGCCAGCGTGTGTCCAGCGTGTAGGCCAGGGACACCCGTTGCGGGTCGCGGGAGTTCCAGCCGTCTTCGGCCAGGCGAACTTTCTCGACCGCCGACTCGAGGGTGAACGGCGGCAACGGCGGGCGTGTTTCGGTGTTAGATGACATCGGGCAGCTCCTGTAAACAATAAGGTTCTATCGAAAGTTGCCAGGCAAGTGCGTTCACAGTCCCAATAACGTTCGCGCCATGCATTGCGCTTTATCGGCAGCTGTTGAATCACCCATCACCAGGGCAACGGTAATGGCGCCATCTATCAGGATCAGCAGTTGCGCGGCCTGCTGCGGTGGGTCGGCGGTGCCATGTGCTTGACACAGTTCAAGTGCGTACTCGAACAGTTTCTGTTTATGCGCCTTGGCCAGCAGGCGTACCGGGTCTTGTGGGTCGCCGGTTTCGCCACTGGTGTTGATGAAGGCGCAGCCACGGAAGTCGGCTGAGCCGAACCACGCCTTCAGCGCCGTGAACAGCGCCAGCAGGCGTTCGCCACTGCCCTCGCTGCGCGCCACTTCAGTGCGCAGCCACTGCATCCAACGCGCGTCGCGCCGTTGCAGGGCGGCAATCACCAATTCGTCCTTGTTGGCGAAATAGCGGTAAATACTTTTTCTCGATACGCCGGCGGTTTTCACCAGTAAGTCCATGCCGGTGGCAGCGATGCCATGGCGGTAGATCAACTTTTCAGTGACGTCGAGAATAATATCGCGGGTTTCACTATAGGTCATATCGTTCATGTTGCAGACAGTAGAACGATCGTTCTTCATGGTCAATTAAATTTTTTCCATGCGCCGCAGCAAGACCTGAGCACCCCCATGGTGTAAGCTCGGGGCCTCTTCGGATTCGACCCATTGCGAGCCTTATGCCGTCGTTCTTCAAACGTTCCCTGTTGCCTAAACTGCGCGGTTTCCCACTGTCCACCGATGCCATCGAGGTGCTGTCCGGCGCCGATGCCTATCGCCGCTGCCTGTTGGAGAAAATTCCCCAGGCGACGCGCCGCATCTACATCGTCGCGCTGTATCTGCAGCAGGACGAAGCCGGGCAGGAAATCTACGACGCCCTGCATGCCGCCAAGGCCGCAAGGCCCGAGTTGGACATCGTGGTGGTAGTCGACTGGCTGCGCGCCCAGCGTGGGTTGATCGGTGCCGGCAAACAGCCCGGCAACAGCGCCTGGTACCAGGCGATGACCCAATCCCATGCCAGTGAAGTGCCGGTGTATGGCGTGCCGGTGCAGACCCGCGAACTGTTCGGCGTGCTGCACCTCAAGGGCTTTGTGATCGACGACACGGTGCTGTACAGCGGCGCCAGCTTGAACAACGTTTACCTGCACAAGTTCGACAAGTATCGCTTCGACCGCTATCACCTGATTCACAGCCAGCCGCTGGCCGATTCCATGCAACACCTGATCGAGCACGGCCTGGTGGCGTCCAAAGCGGTGCATCGCCTCGACCTGCCGAACCCGCCGACCACCCGCAGCCTGCGCAACGACATCGGCGATTTGCGCAGCCGCCTCAAACACGCGGCCTACGACACCACCTGCGGGCAGTTGCCCAACGGTCATCTGTCGGTCAGCCCCTTGCTGGGGGTGGGCAAGAACAACCCGTTGAGCCGGGTGATCCTGGAGCTCATCGCCAGCGCCCAGCACCAGCTGACGATCTGCACGCCGTATTTCAACCTGCCGTTGCCGGTGACCCGCGAGATCAACCGTGCCCTGGCGCGTGGCGTGAAGATCGACATCGTTGTCGGCGACAAGACCGCCAACGACTTCTACATCCCGCCCAGCGAACCGTTCAAGGTGATCGCGGCATTGCCGTACCTGTACGAAATCAGCCTGCGCCGCTTCGCCAAGCGTCACCAGCCGATGATCGACAGCGGCCAGTTGAACCTGCACCTGTGGCGTGATGGCGACAACACCTACCACCTCAAGGGCATGTGGGTCGACCAGCGCTATACGTTGCTGACCGGCAACAACCTCAACCCGCGGGCGTTTCGGCTGGACCTGGAAAACGCCTTGCTGATCGATGACCCGCAAGGCCAGTGGCTGGAGCCACGGCGTACCGAGCTGGCGCAGATTTTCCAGCACACCACGCGCATCGACGGTTACGCGCAGTTGCAGACCCTGGTGGACTACCCGGCGGCGGTGGGCAAGTTTCTGCGGCGGGTCAGTCGGGTGCGGATCGAACGGTTGCTGTACCGGATTCTGTAGCGACACAACCCGAAACCACTCCCAGGGCTGAACGGGCCCTGGCAGCACGTGCATTGCGAAAACACTTACATGCGGTCTTGAGGTGGCTTTGTAGGATTTCTTTGGACGGTTCTAAGGGACGAGAACTTTCGCGACCTCAACCGTGAAGAGAAATCCCGATGCCGACATTCCCGCTCGATTATTCGTCTGTGCGCGCAGTTGTTTCGGTTCCGAACAACGCCTTTGCGACCTCCCTTGAGCCCCCAGCCCTACAAGGGCGATCAGGGCAAACCGAAACGCCGCTGCCGGGTCGTGCTCCGCGCACAAGCAGCCAGCAGCTGAAGCTCGTCATCCTTGAGCAGGCCTCTGGGCGCAGAAAGCGTGAGGTGACGACAAGGCCGAGCAGGCCTTTTCCAACGGATGAGCGTGCAAGGGCTGCCGACAGCAGCTTGCAAGACACGTTGGCGCGTTGGCTGGTCACCGGCAAACTCAACGCCAACCCCATTCCTCCCGATGCTTCGATCAAGCCCTTCACCGACGCTTTTGGCGAAGCCCTGCGTGAGCCAAAGGTGCAGGCCTGGTTCGCGTCCAAGGGCCTGGATGTGTCCACCGTGCGCATCTTCAACGATGGGGTCGACGGTGAGGTGAATATCAACGGCAAAAAAGTCAGGCAACGGTTCACTACGACTGACGGCTCTGGCTGGTGGGAGGTTGGCGCGAAGGTCACCGAGGCCGTCAACAGATTGTGCCCTGACTATGCCGGGGTGCTGATGCCGGATGCAAAAACCGGTGATTTTCGCGATGTCCGCGTGATACTTGGCTTCTATGGGGTGAATGCGCCCTCTCGACCGGCGGACGCGGCACAGTTGGGCAAGGCCCTGGAAGATAACGGCTGGCCACCCATTACTGACGACAAGCGGGCTTACTGGCGCGAACAATTCTCGCAGCTTTTGCAGAAAAACAGCGACCGCGATACGCGCCCAGCGCTGGCGTCCCAACTGCAGGCGCTGATCAACGCTAAAGCCGAGGGCGATCAGCTCAACCTGACTGATAAGCCTGTGCTGATCGACCCCGAATCGACGCTGGCAAAAATCAGCCAGGCGCCGCGCGAGCAGTTTTTGCAATGGCTGGCGACCCCGACATTCCAGGCGTTTATCCAGAAAATCGGGCTAGGCGGCGACGATAACGTTTACCGGATCTCGAACGGGCAACTGCAACTGCGTGGCGACAACCTGCAGTGGCAGTCATTACAGGCCTATCTGGACGATGAGATCGGCAAGGTCCAGGCGAACGGCAACGCCCAGGAAAAAGCGGCCATTGGAACGCTGCGCACTGAGTTTGATCAACTGGTTGAAAAGAGCCAGGCGACCGGCAACGCGTTGTGCTCCCGGCCCACCTACGATGCGCGTCAGTACCTGGCGTTTTCCAAGCTCGGGACGCCCACGACAGTCGGGCAAGTGAAGTCCGTCATCGACTGGCTCGGCAGCACGTTGCCGCCTTCGCCCATAGGCGCTGATTACGCCGGCTTGACGCCCTATACCTGGGGCCCTGGAGCGTTATCGCCAACGGATCTGGCCACATTAAGGGCCCAGGCCGCCGGGCCCGGTTCGGTGCATAGCCTACTGCGCAACCACGCGTTCCCGTCAGGCATGCCCGACGATGACCACCTGAAACTTCAACATTTCTTCGACTCGTCACAGGCCAAAACAAAAGCCCAGGCCCTGGCTCGGCTGCTGAACATGGCCGAGGTGGCCGAGGGGCGGGCGCTTTCACGGGCAACCCGGCATCAGCTCCTGGCAACCGCGATCAAGACCGGCATTACGGCAGATGTACCCGGTAAGCCGGGCGTAGTGGCGGGCCACCAGATCTATCGCGCCAGTAATCTCGGTCGTACGCTGGAGGAGGAGCGCCGAGACATTGAACGGCACTTGATCGGCAAAGGCGCGGACGCGATCACTGCGCCGCTGATTGCCCACCTGTTTTTGGCGCAGGCTGCCCCCGAGTTCCTGCTCAAGCCCGACCCTCAAGTGCCGGCGCAAGCGCCTGCAGCACTGAAGCTGTCGCCCGGGCAAGTGAGCATCGGTTCAACGTCCTGGCTCAACCTGCGACTTGCCTGTGCCCTGTCGGAAAAACTGGGCGGCCCAGGCAGTTCGCGGGCATTGAACATTACCCAGGCCCATGCCCTTGCTCGGCTCAATCCGGTGGTAGATGAACAGGAGCAATTGATCAAAAGCCTTGGCGCGCAACCGGTGCTGGATTGGGCCGTGATGACTGGCGTGATTCCCAAGCGTACCGATGGACATTACTCGTCAGAGGACTACCGAGCGGCCACGCAAGCGTTTGTCGACCGAGAGGTGGGCATTGGCAAGGCATTCGAAACCTTGACGAGGGATACGCCCAATCAGACAAACCTGCTGATCAAACAACTGGCGCTACTGTTTCCCGAGATGACAGAGGAGGAGATCCGCGATTTCAGATTGCAGCCTATGGACACTGCAGCGCGGGGCCATACGGGTGTGTCTGGGCCGCTTTTAACCGACGTGATCCTTTATGAACAAGCTCCGCCGGAGCTTTTACACGTTCTTGTGCCCCCCCTGATAAAAGTGTTGAACAACCTCAAGGATTACGCGTTTGTTCATCCGAAGATTTCCTGGGAAACCTATTCCGAGCGCATCAAGCAGCTGCCGAACATTGCCTCATTGGTCGAACCCGCTGTGGACAAGCATTTGGCCGATGCCCGTAGCGCTCACGCAACGGTAATCAGGCAGATGATCGCCAACGCGCCGTTGGATGTGCGGCGAATCCTGGAGGTTGCCGACATCCAGGTATTCAGTCTGCGTGAAGCCACGGGCAAAACCCTGCTGGACGATCAATACGAACCTGAGGGTGTGGCCGAAAAAATCGGCAGGCAGGGGGTGTTGATTCGCTACGACACGAAAGCGACGAGCCCTACGGGTGGGTATTTAGAGTTTTTCCCGGGGTCAATGAAGATCATCAGGCGCGACGATCTGCGCGACAGCCTCAAGGTCTATGGCGGGCAAGTGAAAGAGAGAACGGTAGCGCGCAGGCGCGAGTCCTTTCGTGACGGCCTGCCGGAGTCGTTTGATTTTCAGGCCTATAAAAGCGGGGGGGACCCGCGTCCCAACGTAAAGTCGAACGTCATTATCGAAAAAGCAGGTGCTGCATTGCCGGGCCTGGGCCTGGAAAACTGGCCCGCGCCGGGTGCCGATTATGTACCGAACAGTTGGGCATCGGACAAAACCACTGCGATCGCCAACGCGATACTCGATGTCACCTTTGATCAGAAGCGCACGCAACTGATCGACTATGCCAACCAGCCCACCACGTATCACAAAATACGTAACTACCCCTTCAGTTCGAGCGCGGTTTTTTCCAACCTGAACGTGAGGACGGTGTTGAGCATGATCCCGTTTGTCGGAGCGATTGCCGATATCGCCGAAGGGAAGGTCGGGGCTGGCATCAAGGGCTTGCTGCTCGACTTCGGCTCGTTCGCCGTGACAGGCGGGGTGGCTGGGGCCAAAGCATTCTTCAAGGGCTTGAAAGTCGTTGTACCGTACGGCGGTCGTGGGTTTGCCATGCGCGGGCTCAAGGGGGCGCCGACATTGGTGCGTAGCGTGTTCAACCCGCTCGACAGCTCGATTGACGTCATGAAGACCGCCCAGCGTGCGTTGGCCGGTGAGTTTGTGACTGCTGGTGAAGGCTTTTATATGGGGGCCACTGCCTTTGAGCGATGCCGGTGGGGACTTGGGGTGTACGACACGTTGCGTGTCACCCCCGCGGCCAGCGCCACTTACCCTGGAAGCCGCCTGGGTGTGAGCCAGCAGTGCAGGTTATACGCGGTGCAGCAGGGCGTCGCGTGGTATGCGATTGACCCGCTCACCCATAAGCCAACCGGAGCCCCGCTGACTGACTTCAAGCCCGACGCCGGCACAAGTTAAGCACCAGCGCTCGCGGGTTGTGCATTCCACCGCTTGAATGCACAGCCTGCGGACGTCTTGTCAGTTAAGGCCCAGCTTGCCACGCAATGTGGACAGGTCTTCCGCCAGGGTGTTGACCGGACCCACTAGGGCTTTGCGGTCGTTTTCCTTCACTTTGTCGTAGGTCTCGAAACCGCCGTC
This sequence comes from Pseudomonas sp. AF03-9, assembly GCF_020515815.1. NCBI lineage: Bacteria > Pseudomonadati > Pseudomonadota > Gammaproteobacteria > Pseudomonadales > Pseudomonadaceae > Pseudomonas > Pseudomonas sp. AF03-9. Next base: position 36,771 of record NZ_JAHPJF010000017.1, read on the forward strand.
CTTGGTTGTGTATTTGGCGAGGATCTTGTCGACCGTGGCGAAGTTCTTGTCGACCTTGGCCAGGAAGGCCTTGTCTTGTTTCTCGATCTGGCCACGGAACAGATCGACGATTTTCTTCGCACCATCGATGTTGCCCTGGAAGTCGTACAGGTCGGTATGGCTGTAGCGATCTTCTTCACCGGAGATCTTGGTCGCGGCGACTTCTTCCAGCAACGCGGCGGCGCCGCCAACGACTTTCTCTGGTGGAAAGGTCAGGCCGTCGACGCGGGTCTTGAGGTCGTTGACGTCGGCGTTGAGCTTGGCAGTCAACGCCTCCAGGCCCTTGGTCGAATTTTGCGAGAACAACGCGTATTCGATGCGGTGGAAACCAGTGAAGTCTTCAGCGGTTACACCTTTCTCATGGTCATCCACCCGCGAGTCGATGGACGCATCGAGGTCGCTGAACAGCTCGGCAATCGGCTCGATGGACTCATAGTGCACACGGGTCGGTGCGTAGAGCTTTTTGGCGGTGGCCAGGTCGCCTTTGTTGATCGCGTCGGTGAAGGCCTGGGTCTGGGTCACCAGCTCACCGATTTCTTCGGTGACGTAGATCTTGTAGTCCGACACCGGGCCTACCAGGTCCAGCGGCGCCGTGGCGGCGAAGGCGGCCAGGGGCGAAAGGGTCATTAGCAACGACAACGCGAGAGTCGACTTCTTCATGGGACGGTTTCCGCTGTGGGGTTGGTTTCAGGTGTTGGCAGTGGTGTGAGGGTGCGTGGCGGCAAGCAGCGTGCGCCCAAGGAAATCCTCTGGCCCGGTGACGCCCGGCAAGGTGAAAAAATACCCGCCGCCGACCGGCTTGAGGTACTCCTCCAGGGGCTCGCCGTTGAGCCGGGTTTGCACGCTGATAAAGCCTTTCTCCAGGTCAGCCTGGTAGCAGATGAACAACAGCCCCATGTCCAGCTGACCGTTTTTATTGACGCCGTTGGAATAGTTGAACGGCCGGCGCAGGATCAGGTTGGCCTGGGTCTGCGGGGTACGAGGGTTGGCCAGGCGGATGTGGGCATCGAGCTTGGTCAACTTGCCCTCGGGGTCCTTGCTGTAGTCGGGCACCTGGCTTTCCTGTTTACCGTCCATGGGCGCGCCGGTGGTCTTGACGCGGCCGATGATGCTCTCCTGTTCTTGCAGGGGCGTGCGGTCCCAGCGCTCGACGAAGTTGCGGATGATGCGCACCGCCTGATAGCTGCCGTGGGCGGCCCAGGCCGGTTCGTTGCTATGGGGCTGGACCCAGACGATCTGGTCCATGGCCTTGTCATCGTTGGAATTGGGGTTGGCCGAGCCGTCGCGAAAGCCGAGGAAATTACGTGCACTTTGCGCCGGTTCCCCGGGTTTGCTCGGCGCCTGGGGCGGCACGCTGCCTTCCTGTTTCCAGCGCACCAGCAGCAGGTCCGGCAGGTTTTTCACAATGTCGCGCAGGGCGTGGATGTTGGTGTCAGGGGTGTTGGAGCAAAATTGCAGGCTCAGGTCGCCGTGGCACTGCGCCGGTTCCAGCGCATCGTTGGGGAAACCGACCATACGGCTCAAGCGCTTGGGTTTGGCCGCCGTGAGGCCGAAGCGCTCATCAAACAACGACTCGCCGACCGACACCGTGATCGTCAAGTTATCCGGGGTGACCACCGGGCCGAGAATGCCGGAATCGGTAGGCGGCAGTTTCGGGTCGACTTGCGTCACGGCGCCGCCGGTCATCAGGAAGGCGATACGTTCGTTCAACGTGCGGAACAAGCGCTCCAGATCGTCGCGGTCGCTGGCCAGTACGTCGAACGCCACGAGCATGCCGCAGGCCGGACGCGGGGTGACGATGCCGGTTTGGTGCTTGCCGAAAAAGTCGTGATGGTCCTGGGTCTTGTCGCTGCGCGGCGCGGTGGTGACTTGCTCGGCGGCGGCCATGGCTGGGCAGCTCAGGCTGCTGCCGGCAATGGCGACGCCGGTGGCGGCCATGCCCAGCAGGACACGGCGGCGTTGGAGGTTGGTGTGTGCTGAATCACTCATGTGTGCGGTCGTCTTCACTGCAGGCCGGAAAGGCCAAGGGCGGGATCGATTCCATCGAGTGCGGCGGCCAGAGCCTTGGCCTTGTCGGCGATCTGCTTGCGCTGATCGGCGGTCACGCTGTCATACGAGATGTAACGGTTGTTGGTTTTGAACCCGGCGAGCTCGCTGTCGAAGGCGGCGAGGGCGCTGTCGATCTTGGGCAACAGGTCGGCGGCGGATTTGCTCAGCAGTGGGCGCATCAGTTCGACCACTTTGTGTGCAGCGTCCAGGTTGGCGGCAAAGCCAGTCAGGTCGATGTGGCTGTAGCGCTCTTCTTCCCCGCTGAGGGCACGCACATCCGCCAGGCTGTTGAGGTTGCGCACCACGATGCCCACCAATTGCTCCGGCGGCAGGGACTGGGCCAGCAACTGTTGCTTGAGGGTGGTGACGTCGTTGAACAGACGTTGGGCAATCGGCGCCAGGCCATCCAGGCTGCGCTGCTGGAACAGGCTGTATTCAATACGATGGAAGCCACTGAAGGCCGGGTCTTGCTCGCGGCTCTCAAAGTAATCGGCACGCGCATTGATCGCGTTGTCCAACTGCGCCAGGCGTTGGGACGCTGGCGCCAGTCGCTGGTAAGCCTCGCGGGCTGGGACGTAGAGCGACTGGGCTTGGGCCAGATCGCCGGCGTCGATGGCCTGTTGCAAGGCGTTCACGGCCTTGATCAAGGCGCCGCCCTGGCTGCTCAGGTATACCCGGAATTCCGACAGCGGGCCGATGAACGCCACCATCGACGGCTTGGCCTTGGCCTGGGCGTCGGACTCAGCCGTTGGCGTGACGTGCAAGGTGCCGCGCGGGTTGCTCAGCAGGCCGCAGGTGATGGCGTAGTCGCCGGGCAGCAGGTTGGCGTTGATCACCTGGCTCAGGCCGGGGGCGATGTTTTCCCGTTCTTCGATCACCAGCACGCCGTCGAGGATTTCCCACTCCACTGCGCGGTCGGAGCGGTTGATGATGCGAAAACTCGCACGCCCGGCCGGTACCGTCAGTGCATTCGGCTCGCAGGCGTGGCCATGAATGGTCACGGCAATTTCATTGTGATTGGTCTGGCGCTTGCTCGCGGCCAATTGTGACGCGTAGTAGAACAGGCCACCGGCGGCGATCATCACGACCACCGAGCCCGCCACGGCCCAGCGCAGGGCGCGGGGTGGCAGAGCCGGTTGAGGGGTTGGGCTGGACAAGAGGTGGTCCTTACTGGCTGGAAACGGAAGAAGGTTGGGCGACAGGCGAGGGCAGGAAGAACATCACCAGAGCGATCACCAGGTAAATCAGATAGGCGCCCAGGGTGCTGACGGTCGGCGCTTCCTGATAGCCGAACATCCCGGCGAGCACCGAGCCCAGCGGGCTGTCCATGGGCAGTGCCGCGCTGAAATCGAACAGCACGGTTTGTAGGTGGTTCCACACGCCGGCTTCGTGCAGGGCCTGCACCGAATTGGCGAGGATGCCGGCGGCTACGACCAGGATGAACAGGCCGGTCCAGCGGAAGAACGCCCCCAGGTTCAGGCGCATGCTGCCGCTGTAGATCAGCAAGCCCACGATGATCGCCAGGACCAGGCCGAGAAGGGCGCCGATCGGTGCGCCCGGGCCTTCGCTTTGCTGGAACACGGCCAGCAGGAAGAACACCGTTTCGAGACCTTCGCGGGCCACGGCAAAAAACACCATGGCGATCAGCGCGATCACTTGGTGCTTGGAGCCTGCCAGGGCGTGGTCGAGGGATTCATGCAGGGAATGCTTGATCGAGCGCGCCACTTTGCGCATCCAGAACACCATGGAGCTGAGAATGCCCACGGCGACCAGGCCAACGACGCCTTCGAACAGCTCCTGCTGCTTTTGCGGAAACTCTGCGCTGACCAACTCCAGGCCACCGCCCACCAGCAGCGCCAGTGCGGCGGCGAGGAACACGCCGATCCACACCGCCGGCATCCATTGGCCACGCCCGGTCTGTTGCAGGTAACTGGCGATGATGCCAACGATCAAAGCGGCTTCAATGCCTTCGCGCAGCATGATGAGAAAGGGAACGAGCATTCGGCACCGCAGCGTCATTAGATAGGAAGCTAATTTGTAACATAATGATACTCATTACTAAACAGGAAAACTTGACGTTTACTGAACAGTGGCTGAACGGTGGTGGTGAAGGGCGGGCGCCCTTATGATGCAGGCCCTGTTATGTGCTGCGGAATGTTCAACTGCTCATGTCGGAAAAAGACACCATCTCCATCCACTTGGTGCGCGAAGCCCTGTTGCAGAGCTGTGCGCCCGGTGCGGCCACGGCTGAGGCGCTGAGCAAGGTCGGGATCGACCCGACACTGCTGCAGCAGCCTGACGCCCGCGTACCGGCGACGGCTTACGCGCGTTTGTGGCGTTTGCTTGCACGGCGTACGGATGATGAGTTTTTCGGCATGGACCCACGCAAGCTCAAGTCCGGCAGCCTGGCCTTCCTGTGCCGCGCCGCGATGGCGCAGCCGACCCTGGGCGCCAGCCTGGAAACGGTGTTGGGGTTTTTGTCATTGATGCTGGAGCAGATGCCTGCGCAACTGGTGCGTCAGCAGAGCCTGGCGGAAATCGTGTTGTCGGAGCCCGTGCCCAAGCGCGCATTCACCTACTTCACTTATTGGATGATCGTCCACGGCGTGGCTTGCTGGCTGGCGGGAAGGCGCATTCCGATCCTGGCGATCGAACTGCGCTGTGAGCAGCCGGACTTTTGTCACGACTACCAAGTGATGTTCTCTGACAACCTACGGTTTGATCGGCTGCGTACCCGCATGATCTTTTCTGCGGACTGCCTCGACCTGCCCATCAAGCGCAGCGCAGAAGAACTCAAACGTTTCCTGGCCCATGCCCCGGCCAACATCCTGGTCAAATACCGCGACCCCGAGAGCTTCGCCACCCGCATCAAACACGACCTGCGCCAGATGCCCCCCGACACCTGGCCGGAAACCGAACGCCTCGCGGCCAACTTGTGCATCTCCGCCTCAACCCTGCGCCGACGTTTGGCGGAAGAGGGGCAGACTTATCAGGGGCTCAAGGACAGCGTGCGTAAAGAGTTGGCCATTGTGTGGTTGGCGGAACCTCAGATCAGCTTTGCCGAGATCGCGGCACGGCTGGGGTTTGCCGATGCCAGTTCGTTTTATAAGGCGTTTCGTAAATGGTGTGGGTCGAATCCGGGGCATTATCGGAGTTTGATACTTGGCGATTCAGGCTGAAATAGTGCTTGGGTGCGGGATTAAGACGTAACTTACCCAGTCCTTCCTCCGTACTACAGAGCGGTCGTTCAACATTTTCAGAAGCGACCGGCATACTTCGAATGATAAGTCGTGCATTGTCACTGCCACGACTCGTAATACTGATACTGATTAGTTCTATGCATGCTCGGTGTATGTCTGCACTCGCAGGTGAGAGTGGCTTGGACAAAGAGCGCCTATGCCTAGATAACCAAAATCGTTGAGTCGTCGACAAGCGCAAAAATCTTAATTGTTTAACACTTGAGGTGAAAATCATGAAAAGCTTTTTTGCCGTACCTTTTTTTGCGTTGGCGTTGGCGTTCGTGTCGTTTCAGGCGCAAGCGGTGTGTTTGTATATTACGGATAACTATAGCGGAATCATCCAGCCTGAATCCGAAGCCATAGCCCTTGGCCCGTTTACCATTACAGGTGCTAACGGGTGCTCTAACGCAAATATCGATGCAATGGTGTCTGCCGCAGGAGGGGGAAGAGCACCACAGATTTACATACAACAGCAGGTAGGCGGTTCCTGGAGAACAGTGGCCAGTAACCCTTTGTCAGCCTATGCCTCATGGCTCGGCCCATTGGGTACTTATCGAGTGATGTTGGATAACCGCGAAGCGGTCTCCAAGTCCTATTGGGGGACGGTAAGGTTTGGCCGATAATCCACTAGTAAAGCAGGGTGCCGATGATGTTGGTGGCACCCTGTAAAGACTGGGCCGACTTCAAGCACGCTCTTCTATTGAAAGGTCACTGCGGGAAGAGTTGATAAAGTATGCCAGCGCGTTGATTGCATGATTGGCAGAAACCATTCCCTGGATATATTCAGGGATGCCTTGCGAGCGCTTTACGTCCGGGTGGCTTTCAATAAAGGAAAGATAATCTTCAAGTTTTTCGTCGAACAAGGCAATTGCATTGTATTTTACGTCGGTTTCAGCTTGCTGGCCGTTGGCATCAAAAGCACCAAGCCCAGATATGAAATTGTGAAACGCCTCGCCATCAATCAAACCACTGTTATAGAGCCGGCTACCGACTTTCTTTAGTTCATTGGTAGTGATCGACGTCATGTCATAGTCCTTCAGAAAAACTTTCAAGCTCTCAATCTCTTCCTGCTTGCGCAGCTTCAACGTATCTGCCGCCACCGACGCTTCTTTTATCGTATATTTATTTTCAACCTTTTCCGTATGCTGTATCTGAAACGCATTAGACGCCTTCGTATGCCTCATTTGCTCCGCAGTCAATAACACGGCCATCGCAAAGTCCTCCATCAACCGAAAGCTACGTCTATTTATCGGCCACCCTTAATCCCACTTTAAAAAAAAGCCCCACGACCGAATGGACCGTGGGGCTAAAAATTGGCTGGATGCGACCAACCAAAGGAGCTCTTTACATCACTGGTTGCTGGCCACCACCGTGTCCGGCTGCCAACCGCCACCCAACGCCTTGTAGATCGCGACGATGCCGCGATACAGCTCCACCTCGGCCTGGGCCTGGGAGTCTTCGGCAGCCAGGCGTTCGCGTTGCGCGTCCAGCAACACCAGGAAGTCCACCGTGCCTTCGCGGTAGCGGATCGCGGCGAGGTCAGCCGCGGCGCGGCTGGATTCGCTCTGACGGATCAGCGAAACCAGGCGCTGTTGGCGCTTGCCGTAGTCGCTGAAGGCGTTTTCGGACTCTTCCAGTGCCAGCAATACTTGCTGTTCATAGGTCGCCAACGCGCCATCGGCCTCGGCGCTTGCACCGCGCAAACGCGCGCGTACGCTGCCCAGGTCGAACGCGGCCCAGGTGATGCTCGGGCCGAGGGCCCAGGCATTGGCGGCGGACGAACCGATCTGCGAACCGCGCCCGGCGGTAAAGCCGAGGAAGCCGCTGAGGCTGACCCGTGGGAACAGGTCGGCCTTGGCCACGCCGATGCGTGCGGTGGCGGCCGCCAGTTTGCGTTCGGCGCTGAGGATGTCCGGGCGCCGTTGCAGCAGTTGCCCCGGATCGCCAATTGGCAAGGCCTTGGCAATCGCTGGCAGGTCTTTCGGGCTCAGGTCGACGCTGAGCTTGTCCGGACGCTGGCCGAGGAGGGTGGCGATGCGGTTGCGCTCGCGCACTTGTTCGGCTTGCAGTTGCGGCACGCTGGCTTCGACCCCGGCGAGGCGCGCGTCGGCACGCTCCACGTCCAACTGATCGCCAACCCCGGCATCGCGCAGACTGACGGTGATGGTGCGCGATTCCTGCTGGTTCTTGAGGTTGTCCAGGGCGATGCGTTCACGCAATTGGGCGCCGCGCAGTTGACCATAGGCATCCACCAGCTCAGCAATCATCGTGACTTGCAGTTGGTACAGGTCGGCTTCCGCGGCCTGCTGGTCGGCGTCGGTGGCTTCCAGGTTGCGCTGGATGCGCCCGAACAGGTCCAGCTCCCAGGCCATGTCCAGGCCGAGGTCGTAACGCTCGGTCTTCACACGGCGGGTGGTCTGGCCTGGTATCTGGCCCTTGCCTTGGTCGCTGCTGACGCGGCTGGTGATGGTCGGCATGGCGTCATTGCTGGCGTCGTCGCGGATGGCCCGAGCCGCCCGCAGACGGGCAAACGCCACACGCAAATCGCGGTTGCCTTGCAGCGATTGGGTCACCAACTGATTGAGGGTCGGATCGTCGAACTGCTGCCACCAGATACCTTCGAACTTGGCGTGGTCGTACTGTTTGGCATCGGCGGCGGCCGTGATGCTCGCCGCCTCCGGGGTTTGGGTTTTATAGTCCGGGCCCACGGCACAGGCGCTCAGCGCCAATACCAGCAAGCTCGGCAGGAATACTTTCACGCTCATTGCTGTGTCTCCAGCTTCAAGGCCTTGGCCGCTTTGCGCGCTTCCTGGCGCTCCACATAGCGACGGATCAGTACGTAGAACACTGGCGTCAGCAACAGACCGAAGAAGGTCACGCCGATCATCCCGGAGAACACCGCCACACCCATCGCATGACGCATCTCGGCACCGGCACCGCTGGACAACACCAGTGGCACCACACCCATGATGAAGGCGAACGAGGTCATCAGGATCGGCCGCAGACGCAGACGGCACGCCTCCAGCACCGCAGCCAGCGGGTCGAGACCCTCGGCCTGTTTATCCTTGGCAAACTCGACGATCAGGATCGCGTTCTTGCAGGCCAGGCCCACCAGTACGATCAGGCCGATCTGGGTAAAGATGTTGTTGTCGCCGCCCGAGATGATCACCCCGGTGATGGCCGACAGTAGCGTCATCGGTACGATCAGGATCACCGCCAGTGGCAGGCTCCAGCTTTCGTATTGGGCGGCCAGTACCAGGAACGCCAGCAGCACGCAGAGCGGGAACACGAACAGTGCGGTGTTGCCCGAGAGGATTTGCTGATACGTCAGGTCGGTCCACTCGTAGGTCATGCCGTTGGGCAGTTCCTCTTTCAGCAGTTTTTCAATCGCCGCCTCCGCCTGGCCGGAGCTGTAGCCCGGTGCAGCGTTGCCGTTGATTTCAGCGGTGATAAAGCCGTTGTAGTGCATAACGCGGTCCGGGCCCGAGGTATCGCTGACCTTGATAAAGGTCGCCAGCGGGATCATCTCGCCCTTGTTGTTGCGTACTTTCAGCTGGCCGATCTGGTCTTCGTCGAGGCGGAACTGCTGCTCAGCCTGCACGTTGACCTGATAGGTACGGCCAAAGCGGTTGAAGTCGTTGGCATACAGCGAACCCAGGTAGATCTGCAGGGTGTCGAAGATGTCGCTGATCGCCACGCCGTGGGTCTTGGCCTTTTCGCGGTCGATGGCGGCATCGACCTGGGGCACGTTGACCGTGTAGCTGGTGAACAGGCCGAACAGCTCCGGCGTGGTGCGGCTCTTGGTGATGATGTTCTGCACTTCTTTGTACAGCTCGTCATATCCCAGGTTGCCACGGTCTTCGATCTGCAGGCGGAAGCCGCCAATCGTACCCAGGCCCTGTACCGGCGGCGGTGGGAAGATCGCCATGTAGGCTTCCTGGATGGCGCTGTACTTGCCGTTCAGCGCACCGGCAATCGCACCGGCGGACATGCTCGGGTCTTTACGCTCATCGAATGGCTTCAAGGTCACGAACACGATGCCGCTGTTAGGGCTGTTGGTGAAACCGTTGATCGACAGGCCCGGGAAGGCCACCGCAGCTTCCACACCTGGCTGTTTCAGGGCGATGTCGGACATGCGCTTGATCACGTCTTCGGTGCGGTCCAGGCTGGCGGCGTCCGGCAATTGGGCGAAGGCCACCAGGTATTGCTTGTCCTGGGCCGGTACGAACCCGGTTGGCGTGTGGGCAAAGCCCAGCCAGGTCAGGACCATCAAGCCGGCGTACAGGAACAGCGCGATACCACTGCCGCGAATCACCCGGCGTACGGTGCCGACGTAGCCATGGCTGGCCTTCTCGAAGAAACGGTTGAACGGTTTGAACAACCAGCCACCGAGCAGCTTGTCGAGGAACTTGGAGAAGCCGTCCTTCGGTGCGTGGTGCCCCTTGAGCAACACGGCTGCCAGGGCAGGGGACAAGGTCAGCGAGTTGAACGCCGAGATCACCGTAGAGATCGCAATGGTCAAGGCAAACTGTTTGTAGAACTGCCCGGTCAAGCCACTGATGAAGGCCGCCGGAACAAACACCGCACACAGCACCAACGCCGTGGCAATGATCGGGCCGGTCACTTCGCTCATGGCCTTTTCAGTCGCCGGGAACGGCTCCAGGCCCAGCTCGATGTTCCGTTCGACGTTTTCCACCACCACGATGGCGTCGTCCACCACGATACCGATGGCCAGCACCAGGCCGAACAGCGACAGCGCGTTGAGCGAAAAGCCAAACAGGTGCATTACCGCAAACGTACCGATCAACGAGACGGGCACCGCCACCAACGGAATGATCGAGGCGCGCCAGGTTTGCAGGAACAGGATCACCACCAAGACCACCAGGATCAAGGCTTCGAACAGGGTGTGCACCACCGCTTCGATGGAGCCACGCACAAAAATGGTCGGGTCGTAGACGATGCTGTAGTCCATGCCCTGCGGGAAGCTCTTCTTCAGCTCCTCCATCTTGCCGCGCACTTCGTTGGAGATCTGGATCGCGTTGGAACCCGGACGCTGGAAGATCGGGATCGCTACCGCCGGTTGGTTGTTCAGCAACGACCGCAGGGCGTATTGGCTGGAACCCAGCTCGACCCGTGCGATGTCTTTGAGGCGGGTGATCTCACCGTTGTTGCCTGCGCGAATGACGATGTTCTCGAACTCTTCTTCCGTCACCAGACGGCCCTGAGTGTTCACCGACAACTGGAAACTGGTGGCATTCGGTGCAGGTTGCGCACCCAAGGCACCGGCGGCCACTTGGCGGTTCTGCTCACGGATCGCCGTCACTACATCGGTGGCGGTCAGGTTGCGCGACGCGGTCTTGTTCGGGTCCAGCCACACCCGCAGGGAGTAGTCGCCCATGCCGAACAGCTGCACGTCACCCACACCGCCCAGGCGTGCCAACTCGTCCTTCACGTTGAGCAAGGCGTAGTTGGACAGGTAGAGCATGTCGTAGCGCTGATCCGGGGAGGTCAAGTGCACCACCATGGTCAGGTCGGGGGAGGCCTTGTCCACGGTGATACCGATGCGTGTCACTTCCTCGGGCAGTTTCGGCTGAGTCCGCGTTACACGGTTCTGCACTTGCACCTGCGCATTGTCCAGGTCGGTGCCCAGGGCGAAGGTGATGGTCAGGGTCAGCTTGCCGTCAGCGGTCGATTGCGAGGACATGTACAGCATGTTCTCGACGCCGGTGATGGCCTGCTCCAGTGGCGCGGCCACGGTTTCACCGATGACCTTGGGGTTGGCGCCGGGGAAGTTGGCGCGTACCACTACGGTCGGCGGCACCACTTCCGGGTATTCGCTGATCGGCAATTGGAACAGCGAGATCGCGCCAGCGATCAGGATCAACAGCGACAGCACCGCTGCGAAGATCGGCCGCGAAATGAAGAACTTGGAAAAATTCATCTTGAGTCGTATCCCTTAACCGCGTGGAGTCGCGACGGCTGCGAGCTTGGGCGCGGTTTTTTCCGGCGCCACTTGCTCCAGGTTGCTGGCTTCAAGCGCTTGTCGTTGTTGGGCCAAGGCGGCGAGGGTTTCCTTGCTGGCCATCGGGATGGTTTGCGGGGCGACCGGCGAGCCAGGGCGGATGCGCTGCAGGCCTTTGACGACGATGGTGTCGTCCTTGCCCAAGCCACTGCGCACGATGCGCAAGCCTTCGATTTTCGGCCCCAGTTCCACCGAGCGATACGCCGGCTTGTCGCCTTCCATCACCAGCACGAACTTCTTGCCCAGGTCGGTGCCGACGGCTTCGTCATTGATCAGCACGGCGGAATAGGTGCCACTGCCGACCAGTTTCAGACGTGCATACAGGCCAGGGGTGTAGCGGCCGTCTGCGTTGTCGAACACCGCACGCCCACGGATAGTGCCGGTGGCCGGGTTGACCTGGTTGTCGACGAAGTTCATCTGGCCCAAGTGCGGGTTGCCGGTTTCGTTGGACAGGCCCAGGTACACCGGGGTGGTCGCACCACGACGGCCTTGGCGGGCCAGTTCGGTGTACTTGAGGAACACGCGCTCGTCGGCGTCGAAGTAGGCGTAGACCTTGTCGGTGGAGACCACGCTGGTCAGCGCGGTGACATCGGCGGTCACCAGGTTGCCGGCGGTGATCTCGGCACGGCTGACGCGGCCGCTGATCGGCGAAGTCACGCGGGTAAAGCTCAGGTTCAACTTGGCCAGGTCCAACTGCGCCTGGATGCCGGCGACAGCGGCGCGGGCTTCCAGGGCGGCCGTGGTGCGCGACTCGGCCAGCTCGGCGGAGATCGCGTTGCTTTCGCGCAGGCGCTCGCCACGTTGTGCTTCGTTTTCACTGCGGCTGGCGGCGGCTTTGGTCTGTTGCAGTTGGGCTTCAAGGCGGCGCACTTCAGCCTGGAACGGACGTGGGTCGATCTGGAACAGCAGGTCGCCTTTCTTCACCAGTGCACCTTCGGTGAAGGCCACTTGATCGATCTGCCCCGACACCCGTGGACGGATCTGCACGGTTTCCGGCGCTTCCAGGCGACCGGTGAACTCGTCCCACTCGTTGACGGGTTGCTCAAGCACCTTGGCCACGCTGATCTGCGCAGGGGGCATGGCGGCCGCTTGTTCCGGGGTCTTGCCGCACGCGCTCATCACCACCACGGCCAAGATCGCCAGGGGGAAGCGCAAATGTTTGAGTGACTGTTCCATGAGGTGCATCCGCCAATGTATTTGAGATGGGCGGATCATGCGCGGGGAGGTGCTATGTCACGAATCGAATGAAGCAAAGGTAACTATCATTCGGAATGATATAAGCGCGGGATTAGCCCTCTAGCATGGGCTTTTCGTTAGGGTGCTATCAATGTCGGTGATGACAAAGGACTGTTGCGGGGCGTGCAACAGCAAAACTGAATAGCAGCACCGAAGCATGTGCCGTACTCGTTCAAAACTGTGGGAGCTGGCTTGCCTGCGATGAGGGTGTGTCAGTCATACATTAATTGACTGACAGCCCCTTATCGCGGGCCCGCTCCCACATGTGGATATCCATGTATCAGGTCGACAAGCTACACCGTGCCGAACCCCACGTGCACCGTCAGCGCCCCTTGGTTATCCCCCAGTCCAATCCCATACCGCCCCTCCAGATCATCATTGATACACAGCTGCAATTCCCCCGTCTGCCCCGGCGGAACCGCTGCCAGATCGCCCACCAGAAACGGCGTCCCACCACTGCCTACACGCCCGATCAGCGCGCCTTCATTGGCCCCCGGCAACGTATACCCGGCCTTGGCGATCAACCCCGGGCTGCCGTTGCCATCCACCATGCCGCCCACCGGGCTGGCCAGCCATTTGCCGCTGACATAACGCACCAGGCGTGGGCTCGGCCCGCTGATCTGCACGCCGGTGCCTTGCCATGGCTGGTTGGCCTGCACCTGCACGGTCACGGCCTTGAGGTCGTTGCACAGGGTGTCACCGGCCTGGATCGACAGCGCGGCGATGGTCAGGCTCGGGTTGGACGTACCCGTGGTGGGGAACACGCCGTCGCCGACCAGGAACAGGTTGGCGTGGTCCCAACTGCGCTGGTATTTGTCCACCACCGAGGTCTTGGGGTCGGCGCCCATGCGGTAGGTGCCCATCAAGTGCCCGGCGCCCTGGAACGAATAGGATTCGCCCTGATAGACGAACACCCCCGGCTGGATGTCGGCCGTCAGTTCGGTGGCACCGAGCAGTTCGGTAATGATGTGGCTGGCCAGGATGCGCGCCTGTTTGAAGCCCTCCTTGGTGTAGTCCGACAGGTCGTAGTGGATCTCCGGGCGCGGGATGCCCAGGCGGTCCTTGTATTGGCTAGACGGCACGATGTAGCAGTTGGCGTTGTCGGGATCTTCCTCGACTTGCTCCACCAGGAAGCCCACGCGAAATTGCCGGGTCAGCAGGTTGTTCAACTGCTGTACCAGCGCCGTGCCGAATAGCGTCTGCGTGGCATCGCCGCTGTTGGGCAGCGGGTTGGTACGGCTGACATTGCTGCCATCGATGAGGTCGGCAATGGTGGTGTAGGGGTCGCCAATCGGCCAGTTGAAACCTTCATTGCCGATCTCGATACGCCACGCCGCACGTTGGCTGCGAAAGGCACCATCGCGCAGGCTTTCAATCCCCGAGGTCGACACCGGCCCGCGGTACGGGAACACCGTCTTGCCTTCAGGCATCAAGCCCCACGCCAGGTAGATCGGGTGGTCCGCCAGGCTGCGCCCGACCTGGCCGCTGCTGTTGGCGACGCCTTTGGGCCAGGCGCTGCTGGTGGAGTTGAGCAGCAATTTGGGCGTCTCGATGGCATGGGCGGCGATCACATAGCGCTGCCCGATTGCCACCCCGGTGCCGGTCGCCGGTCCGTCGCCCAATTGATACTGGATGAACTCGATGCCGCTGATGGTCTTGTCCGCCGCCACCGTAACCTCGCTCGCCACGGTCTTGTACAGGACCCGCACGTTGCCGGTGTTGAGCGCGTTGTTCATGGTCACCGTGGCGTCGTACTTGGCCTGGATCGGGCAGATCGGCGTGCAGTTGGTGTTGCCCGCACACACGCGGCGCCCGGCATAGGGCTGGGAGTTGCGCCCGGCCGGCGTCGGGCTCACCACCAGGGGCAGGCCCTGGAACGCCTGGCCCTGCACCGCACTGACGAAACTGCCGTCGACCAGTGACAGCGGGATGCTGGTCATCGGGTATTCGTAGTTCTGCGGGAAGGTAATACCGAGGTAACCCTGGTCGGCCACGTTCGCCGCCACGCCGATTTCCGCTTCGGCGCGGCAATACGCGCTTTGCAGGTCGTTGTAGCCGATCGGCCAATCGACCCCGACGCCGTACAGCGACTTCATGCGAAAGTCATTGGGCAACATGCGCAGGCAAGTGGCAACCCAGTGCCAGGTGGTGCCACCGCCCACGCGCTCGTAGGTGCTGGTGAACGGCAGCGGGCCTTTCTGCACCAGGTAACTGACGTCGGGATTGTCCCAACCCAGGATCAGGTCGGCGATGGTCGCGCGCGGGGCATTCTGCTCGGCCGGGTTGCGTGCCGGGCTCAGGGTGCTGACCGGCGGGTAGGGCGACTCGGGGGTCTTGAGGGTCGCGGTGTAGAAGCGCTCCAGGTACTGGTTACGGTTCGCCGGGATTTCCGGGCCGGACTCCAGCACCAGCACTTTCACGCCCGCCAGGCCCAGTTGATAGGCAATCAGGCTGCCCGCAAGGCCCGCGCCGACGATCACTACATCTGCTTGTTCAGTACTCATGACGATGCTCCTGGCTGGAGGCTGGCGGCCACCCCGGTGAAATCCTCAAGGCTGGGCGGCGGGCTGTTCCAGTAGCCGAAGAAGAACTCGCTGTAACCCATCGGGTGGGCCTGGGCGATGCTCCACGCCCAGCTTTGGGTGTAGGCCTCGTCGCTGACCACGGTTTGCTCACCCAGCGGGAACGCACCCTGGGCATACGGCTGATACCACACGCCGAGCAGCCACAGCTTCATGATCGCGCGCGCCGCCAGGGCGGTCTGGGTGGTGGCGGGCTGGCCGTTCTGCATCAGGATCGCGGTGCCGATCTGCTGCGGCGTCTGTTGCTCGGCCAGCAGCGAAGCGTATTGGGCGAGCAGGGCGCCGAGTACGTTCTGGCCCAGGCGCGGGCCGATGAAGTTGAGAAACGTGGTGGGCAGGCCGATGGGGTCCACGGAAGGCGCCAGGCGTTCCTGGTCGATGCCGGTAAGCACTACGCTCAGGCCGGTGAAATTGTCGAGGTCGGTACTCATGGCTGACTCCCTGTCGCACCTGTGGATTGGGCGCGTTCGAGCAGGTAGGTGAAGTCCGCGAAGCTGGTGCGCGGCGACTGGGTCACGTGGGTCGCGGCATTGCCGTGGCAGGCGATGCAACTGGACGACGCCTGGGGCACGGTGCCCTGGATGTAAGTCTCCAAGGTCGCATTGGCCAGGAACGACGGCGCCGGCTTGCCCAGCGGCACGGTGGCCGAGATCTGGCACGGAGGTTGGCCGGTGAGGGTCGGCCACTGGGTGCTGATCAACTGGTAGTTGGCCCACACGCTGTTGGGGTTCACCGTGCGCAGCAGGGTCTGGTAGGTATTGTTGAGGGTCTTGGTCGCGTCGGTCAGCGGGATCTCGCGCACGATCTGCGACGGCGTCGCTTTCACCGCCGGGTTCCACGGGCGTGGCGGCGGCTGGTTGACCTCGGCCTGGCTGCTGGCGTTGTAGAACAGATACGGGCCCTTGCGCTCGGCCGGTGGCGTGGTCTTTTCCGGCACATTGTCGACGTGCTCGAAGGTCGACCACACCCACTGCGGCGCACTGGTGGTCTTGTGCACGATATGCAGGCCCACCAACCCGACCGGCTCGGCCACGCAGGATTCAGCCACCACCGGCCCCTTGCTCGGGTCGCTGTTGCCCGGCGTATACACCAACGCATCCACCGTATGGAAACTGCCGGGCTTGTCGTTGCCATCCAGCACCTTCCACGAGGCCTTGACCATCAGCGAACCGACCTGGCTGGTAGCCGGGTCGCCGCAACTGAACGCCACTGCGTTGGTCGGGCTGGCGGCAAAAAACGCCTGTTGGCCCTGGATGCTATACAGGCCGTTGTTGACGATGCCGTCGAACATCGACTGATTGACCACGATTTCATTGCGGGTGTACACGCCGCTCTGGTCCACCAGCGGGCCGCTTTCAAACGGTTGGATAAACTCGTCGAGCACATCCGGGACCTTGCCCATCTGCTGCAACAGGCGCCCGGAGCCCTTGCCTTCACAGGCCGGCGGTACGGCTGCCGGGGCGTGATAGGGCTGTGGCTTCTGCCCTTGGGGCAGGAAGATCTGGTAACTCTCCCGGTAGCTTTCCCACACTGTGGCCGCGTCCTGCTGGCCGATCTGCATGCTGGTGTTGGGGTTGCCGTCGGCCAGGGCCGGCCAGTTCAGTGCAATGAATGTCTGCCACGACATGTCATCGAAGTTCTGTTGCAGGCTGGTCAGGGAAAACGGCGGGGTCGCCGTGACATCGAAGGGGATTTGCGTAGACAGCGTGGGGGCCGCGACGACCAGTGGGCTCAGCAATGCGCCGAACAGCGCGCAGCCGAACCCGGGCCGGGGGCGATGGGTTTCCGTTCTCATCGTTATCTCCTGGGCATCAGGCGTCAGGAGACAGTGGGTCCGTCATGGACTCTTCAATGCGCCTCCTGGCACGGGCTTGAGATTAGATAACGTTGGAATGGCCGGTGGTTCTGCGACTAGATTTATTCGTAATAAAAACAATCGCTAACGGCGTCAAGCAGGTTCCTTGTCGGCGCGGCGGGTTTCGGCGCGGATAAAGGTGCGGAACACGTGGTCCCACAGCGGCGAAGAGACCCCGAAGTTCTTCTCGATCCCCTGGCGATGGTGCAGATCATGATTGGCCACCAGCCGTGGCATAAAACGGTAGGCCCAGTGCTCGGGACGGTGCATCACGTAGTGCACCGAGATATAGAACCCATAGCCCGCGACTGCGCCGACGAAGGCCGAGGTCAGTCCGGTGTACCAGGCCACCAGGAGCAGGATGGCGAAGGTCGAACTGGTCTTCCAGCTGGACACACCGATATAGGCCAGCACGTCGACGTGGTGGGTCCAATGCTCGCGGCGATACAACGAGTGGAACAGGAAGCGGTGCGCCGAATATTCCACCAGCGTCCAGGCCAGCAGCCCCATCAGGGCCAGGCCCAGGTCGAATGGCGCGAGGTAGAGCGCCAGCAGGATAAAGAGGGGCACGGTGAAAAAATCGAGGTAGTAAGCGAGCGATGACATCAGCCATTTATTGGAAGCAGCCATGTGCGGAATATCCCTATAGTGCGAAAGGCGGCGGCAATTGGAGCACAGATTCAAGGCGCAGTGTTGGTGGCGCAACAGCGGTTCAAGAGATTGTCCGATTGCCTGCTGGAGTCCGCACTCCTGATGCGGATCAAGTCATTGAATACATTGATTTATTGGTTTGGCATGAATTGTGTTTCCAGTTGATTGAAGCACTCGCTGCCTCAACCCGACCACGGGAGGGGAACCCCACCCTTCACAAGAAACCACACCCATGCACAAGCTCTTGCAACGCACCCTGATCGCCAGCCTGGTGGCGCTCACCACCTTGGGCACGCTCCTTCCGGCGGCCGCCCAGGCTGCCAATGATCAACAGTTCATCCCGCTGGCCACTTATCGCGTCGGCGCCTATGCCTCCAGCGGCATCCCGTGGTGGGCAGGGGAGATTGACTACTTTCGCTACATCAACGAAGTCGAAGGCGGCGTGAACGGCGTCAAGCTGGTTTGGCAGGAATGCGAGACCGAGTGGAAAACCGACCGCATCATCGAATGCTACGAGCGCTACAAAGATGGCCTGGATGGCGCACCCACAGGGTTTTTCTTCACCCACAGCACGCCTGCTTCCTACGCCTTGATGGATCGTGCGGCGAAGGACCATATCCCGCTGATCGACGGTGCCGGTGGGCGCACCGAGTCCACCGATGGTCGCGTGTTCCCTTATGCCTTCCCGCTGCTGCTCAACTACTACGGGCAGGCGTCGGTGGGCATCAACTACATCGCCCAGCGCGAAGGCGGCCTGGACAAGCTCAAAGGCAAAAAGATTGTGACGGTCTACCACGATTCCGCCTACGGCCGC
This sequence comes from Pseudomonas sp. AF03-9, assembly GCF_020515815.1. NCBI lineage: Bacteria > Pseudomonadati > Pseudomonadota > Gammaproteobacteria > Pseudomonadales > Pseudomonadaceae > Pseudomonas > Pseudomonas sp. AF03-9. The sequence goes on from NZ_JAHPJF010000017.1 coordinate 55,258, forward strand.
GAAACCCAGGCGGCCATGCAGTTGCTGGCGCACAAGTATGGTTTCGACAACATCCAGATCCCCGTGGCGGACCCGGGCAACGAACAGTCGACCCAGTGGCGCCAAGTGCGCCAGCTCAACCCGGATTGGGTATTCCTGCGCACCTGGGGCGTGTCCACCCCGGTGGCGATCAAGACCGCCGTGCGCTTTGGCGTCCCGGTAGACCGCCTGATCGGTGACGTGTGGGCGGGTTCCGAAGCCGATGTGATTCCCGCCGGCACGGCCGCCAAGGGCTATCAGGCCCTGGCGCCGTTTCCGGGTGGCGACGGTTTTGAGATCCACCGCAAGCTCAAGCAGTCCATCCTCGATCCGGGCAAGAGCAACCTCAAGGACCCCAGCTATTTCGGCAAGGTCTACTACAACATCGGTCTGATCAATGCCGCGATTGCCGTCGAAGCGCTGCGCACCGGCCAGGCCAAGTTTGGCAACCGTGCGCTCAACGGCGAAGAAACCCGCTGGGCATTCGAGCATCTGGACATCGATGCTGCACGCCTCAAGGCCCTGGGCTTTGAAGGTTTGTTGGCGCCGTTGAAGCTGTCGTGCGCCGACCACGAAGGCGGCGGCTCCGCCCGCGTACAGCAGTGGGATGGGCAAAAGTGGGTATTGGTGACGGATTGGCTACAGGCTGACCGCGCCACGTTGCGCCCACTGATCGAGGCCAAGTCCGCAGCATATGCCGAAGAGAAAGGCCTCGCCCCGCGCGATTGCGCATCGCAATAACACCCAAACGCAAACCTTGTAGTGAGCGGGCTCGCCCGCGCCGGGCGGCGAAGCCGCCCTAAAACAGGCACCCTCGGTCTCCCTGAAACACCGCGGCGGTCTTATTGGGGCGGCTTCGCCACCCAGCGCGGGCAAGCCCGCTCACTACAGTTTGTTGACCGTGCGTATTGGCTACAGGCTGATCGCCCCGCGCGATTGCGCATCGCAATAACACCCAAACGCAAACCTTGTAGTGAGCGGGCTTGCCCCGCGCCGGGCGGCGAAGCCGCCCTAAAACAGGCACCCTCGGTCTCCCTGAAACACCGCATCGGTCTTATTGGGGCGGCTTCGCCACCCAGCGCGGGCAAGCCCGCTCACTACAGTTTGTTGACCGTGCGTATTGGCTACAGGCTTATCGCCCCGCGCGATTGCGCATCGCAACAACACCCAAACGCAAACCTTGTAGTGAGCGGGCTCGCCCCGCGCCGGGCGGCGAAGCCGCCCTAAAACAGGCACCCTCGGTCTCCCTGAAACACCGCGGCGGCCCATTTGGGGCGGCTTCGCCGCCCAGCGCGGGCAAGCCCGCTCACTACAGGTCAGGCGGCGGTGGCTTGTTGCCCGGGAATGGCGGCAATCAGTTCGCGGGTGTAGTCGCTGGCAGGGTGGTTGAAGATGCGTTCCACCGAGCCTTGTTCCACCACCTTGCCGTTGCGCAGCACCAGCACTTCGTGGGCAAAGTTGGCCACCACCGACAAGTCGTGGGACACCAGTACGTAGGCGATGCCCATTTCCCGTTGCAGCTCTTCCAGCAGGTCGAGGATGTGCGCCTGCACCGACACGTCGAGGGCGCTGACCGGTTCGTCGAGCAGCAGCAGGTCCGGTTTCAATGCCAGGGCCCGGGCGATGGCGACCCGTTGGCATTGGCCGCCGGACAGTTCGCGGGGCAGGCGGTCCAGGTAGCTGGCCGGCAAGTGCACGCGGCTGATCAGTTCCCGCGCCGCCTGTTCCAGGGCCGGGCCCTTGAGCAGGCCGAACGATACCAGTGGTTCGATGATGCTGTCGTACACGGTGAAGCGCGGGTCCAGCGCCGCAAACGGATTCTGCTGCACCAGTTGCAGGCGCTGGCGCAGCGGGCGGAATTCGCGCCAGCTGAGGGGGGTGACGTCCTGCTGTTCGAACCAGACCTGGCCCTGGGTTGGTTTTTCCAGGCCGAGGGCAATGCGCAGTGCGGTGCTTTTGCCCGAGCCGGATTCGCCGACGATCGCCAGCGTCTGGCCTGGGTATACCTCCAGGCTGAGGTCGTCCAGGGCGACGAAGGTCGACGCCTCGCCTTTGACCTTTGGCAGCGCGAAGGTCTTGCCGACGTGTTTGAGGCTGAGGATCGGCTCTTCCATCGGGTCAATCCGGATCAGCGGCGCACGCCGTTTGGCAAACGCCGGGGCGGCAGCAATCAGCGCCCGCGTGTAGTCATGCCGTGGCGCCGTGAGGATTTGCCGCGGTGCGCCTTGCTCCACCAACTCACCCTGTTGCATCACCACAATCCGGTCTGCGCGGTCGGTGGCCACACCCAGGTCGTGGGTGATGATCAACAGCGAAATCCCGCGTTCGGCCACCAGGCGCTGCAAGTGATCGAGAATCTTGCGCTGCACCGTCACATCCAGGGCGCTGGTCGGTTCGTCGGCGATGATCAGGCGCGGATTGCCGGCCAACGCGATGGCGATCAGCACGCGTTGGCGCATGCCGCCGGAGAGTTCATGGGGGTACTGGCGCGCACGCAGCACCGGCTTGTCGATGCCGACGTGTTGCAGCAGCTCGACAATGTCTGCATCGACCCCGGGATAACGTTTGCCCTTGGCCAGGACCAGCGCCTCGGCGATCTGCTGACCGACGCGCAGGGTAGGGTTGAGACTGACCATCGGGTCCTGGGGAACCAGCCCGACGGTGCGTCCGCGCACGCTGCGTTTGTGCCGTTCGCTGGCGTGGGTCAGGTCGTTGCCGTCCACCCACAGCTGGCCGGCGCTGATCTGCGCGTGTTCTGGCAACAGGCCGAGGATGGCGTTGGCCAGGGTCGATTTGCCGGAGCCGGACTCACCGACAATCGCCACCGTCTCGCCGCTGGCGATGGTCAGTGACAGATCGCGTACGGCTTGAACGTGTTGCCCGCCGGAGCGGTAGCTGACACTCAGTTGGCGAACATCGACTAAAGCGCTCATCGCTGAATCTCCTCGAACGTGCGGGCAATATGGTTAAGGCTGAATACCACGGCCACCAGGAACAGGCCGGGCAGCAGTGACACCCACGGCGCGGTGATCAGAAAGTGCCGGCCGTTGGCAATCAACGTGCCCCATTCCGCTTCCGGGGGGACTGCGCCGAAGCCGAGGAAACTCAGCCCGGCGGTCGCGAGGATCGCCGCGCCGAAATCGAGTGTCGCCAACACCGCCACCGGGCCCCAGGCGTTCGGCAGAATGTGCCGCAGCAAGGTGCGCCCCCAGCTCGCGCCACCGAGGCGCGCGGCTTCGACGTAGGGCAGGGTCTTGACCCGCAGCACCTCGGCGCGGGTGGTGCGAGCAAACCCCGGGATGATGCCGACGCCCACTGCGATGGCCACGGGCACGGTGCCGAAACCGATGGCGGTGACAATCGCCAGGGCGAGCAGCACCCCGGGGAGCGCCAATAACACATCGACAAAACGCATGATCAGCGCATCGATCCGCCCGCCGGCAAAGCCCGACAGGATACCCAGCCCCAGCCCGCCCACCAGCGCAATGCCGACGGCCAGCGACGCGGCCAACACCGACAGGCTCGCGCCATAGACCACGCGGGTATACAAGTCGCGGCCCAGTTCATCGGTGCCGAACCAATGGGTCAGGTTGGGCGCGCGCAGCTTGTCGACGGGGGCGGTGGCGTAAGGGTCAAAGCCGGTCAACAACTGCGGCGCAACGGCCGCGACCAGCGCAAACACCACCAGCAACAGCGCCAGGGTGAACCCCGGCCGGCGCAGCAACGGCAGCACCACGGCGCCGGCACGTTGCAGGCGGCTGCGGCGTCGCCACAGGGTAGGGCGGGAGCTGGCCGGGATCAGGTTGTGCTCAAGGATCGTCATGGTCTAGGACACCTTTGGCGTGTGGGAGATACGCGGGTCGAGCCACGGGTACAGCAGGTCCACCAGCAGGTTGACCAGCACAAATGCGGCCGCCGACACCGCGACAATCCCCAGCACCACGGGAATGTCCTGGCGCAACACGGCCTCTTGCGCCAGGCGGCCGATGCCGGAGCGGGCGAAGATGGTTTCCACCAGCACCGCGCCGGACACCGTATTGCCCACTTGCAAGCCAATCAGTGTGAGGATCGGCAGCGCCGCGTTCTTGAAGCCGTGGCGCGCTTGCACCTGGGCGCGGCTGAGGCCCTTGGCGTAGGCCGTGGCGATGTACGACTCCTTCCACACCCCCTGGAAACTGCGTTGCAGCACCTGGGCGTACACCGCGGCGCTCGGGATCGCCAGGGTGACTGCCGGCAATACGAGGCTTTCAAAACCCCGGCTGCCGGTGGCCGGAAACCAACCCAGGCCGAAGGCGAACACCTGGATCAGCAACAACCCCATCCAGAACACCGGCACCGAAAAACCCAGCGACGGCAGGCGCGTCAACGCCTGCTTCAGCGGTCGCCAGCGGATATAGGCGGTCAGATAAGCCAGGCCGATCCCTGCGAGCAACGACAGCACGATGGCCAGGCCGGCCAGGGACAGCGTCTGCGGCAAACGCTCCACCAGCAACTCCGCCACCGGACGGTTCAGCGACAGCGACTGGCCGAAGTCACCGCGCACCGCACCGCACAACAGGCTGAAATACTGCTCGAACACACCCTTGTCCAAGCCGTAATAGGCCCGCGCCTTGGCCAGGTCTTGCACCGACAGCGCGTCGGCCTGCATACCCGAGGCGCTGAGCATCAGCGTCAGGGTGTCGCCCGGCAGCAGATACAGGATGAAGTAGGTGATGCTGTAGGCGCCCCATAACACCAGCAGCGCCTGGCCGACTCGGCCGATCAGGTAGCGGCTCACGGCGTGCCGATCTCGATGTCACCCAGCAGCGCGAAGCCCTCGGCGGTCCAGCGGAAGTTCTTCACCTTGGCCGACGTCGCGGCCTGCCACACACGCTCGTATACCGGGAACGCCGAGCCCTCATCGATCAGCAGGTCTTGCAGCGCGCCGTAGGCCGCTGCGCGCTGCTCGCCCTGGGTGGCGGTGATGCCCGCGTCAAACAAGTCCTTGGCCCGCTCGAGTACCGGCGGCTCGAAAATGTTGGTGGCCACGGTCGCGCTGTTGGCGCTGCGCGGATCGAGGATGGTTTGCAGGATGATCGGGTCGGCGCGGGTCATGTAGTTGATGGTCAGGTCATAGTTGCCCGCCGAGTTGTTCGCCACCCATTCGGCGCGGGTGACCACGTTGAGTTTCACTTCGATGCCGACCTTGCGCAGTTGGTCCTGCAGCAACACATCGCCTGCGGTTTCCGCCGGGCTGATGTTGTAGCTCAGGCTCAGGCGCTTGCCGTTTTTCTGCCGATAGCCGTCGGCGCCCTTGGCCCAGCCCGCGCTATCGAGCAGGCGTTCGGCGCCCGCCGGGTCATAGGCGAGCTTGTCGCCCTGGCTCTTGAAGTACGGCGTGGTCACATCAAAGATGCCGTCGACTACGGCGAACTCGGAGTTGTAGACGGTGCTCGCGTAGCTCTTGCGGTCGATGGCTTTCTGCACGGCCAGGCGCACGTGTTTGTCCTCCAGCACGCGGCCGCCACGGGTATTGGGGAACAGGTTCAGCGACGGCCCCGGCAGCGAACGGCTCTGGATGGTCGCGCCTTTGGACTGAAACAGTTTCAAGTCCACTTCGGAGAACGGGTTGCGCGGCCACAGGATGTCGGCCTTGCCTTGCACGAACAGGCCGTTGCGCACGCTTTCTTCGGGGATGTAGGTGACGTCGACCGCGTCCAGGTGCGCTTCGCCCTGGTTTTTCATATTGGCCGAGGCCCAGGCGTAGCCTTTGCGTTTAGTCAAATGCGCGCCGACTTCCGGGGTGTAGCTTTGCAATACGAACGGCCCGGTGCCGATGATCTTGCCCAGGGAGCGTTCCTTGACGGTGAGCGCGTAGGAGGCGGGCGCGAGGATCGACAGGTTGGTGGTGGACGTGGCTTGCAGGAAGCCCGCGTTCGGTTTGTTGAGCACCAGCTTGACGGTGAAATCGTCGACCACTTCGGCATGGTCGTAGCCCGCCAGGTAGGTCGCGCCGAAGGTCGCCGGCAACTGGGTGGCCAGGGCCTGGTCGCTGTCGAAGGCGGTTTTCACGGCCTTGGCATCGAAGCGCTCGCCGTTGCTGAAGGTCACGCCTTCGCGCAAGTGGAAGGTGTAGGTCAGCGCGTCGTCACTTACCTCCCAGCTTTTGGCCAGCCACGGGATGATCTTGCCGGTTTCCGGGTCCTGGTCGGTCAGGGACTCGGCGATGTTGCGCAACAGCACCCGGTGCTCCAGCCAATAGACCTGGAACGGGTCGATGCTGACCAGGATGGTGTTGTCGCCAAAAAACGCGATGTTCAGGGTTTTGCTGGCCTGGGCCTGCTCACCCGAAGGTGAGCAGCCGGCGAGGGCCAGGGCGAGTGCGCAGGGGGCCAGCAGACGGCTCATCAAGTTGGCGGTATTCAATGGGTTGCCCTCATGTGGCGATTCAAGTGCATGCAAGGTGTGGATCAGAAGTCGTAGGCGAGCTTGGTGTACCAGTAGCCGCCGCCGGGGTAGAACGGCGGGTTGCCGTAGGCGGCGAGGCCCAGGTTGCTGTACACCGCGTGCTTGTCGGGGCGCACGTCGAAGATGTTGGTGCCGCCGATGCTCAGGGTCAGGCTGTCGACGAAGGTGTAGCTGACGTCCAGGTCGGTGATCCACTTGGCGCCAAAGCTGCGGTCGCCGCTGGGGTTGACCGCCAGGGTCTTGACCGCGCCGTAGCGCGCGGTTTGCAGGTTCACCGCGAGGTCGTCGAGCTTCCAGTTGGCGCCGAGGATCCATTTGGTCTTGGGCGTGGCGTCGGTGAGGTCGCCGGCGCGGTCGCGGCCGACCAGGGTCACGCCGGTATTGGCCAGCGCGGCGGGGGTGTCGCGGCTGTCCTGGATCGTGGTTTTGTTCCAGTTGAACCCCAGGCTCCAGCGCACATCGCCCAGCGCATCCAACGGCGTGGTGTGGTCGGCAACGATGTCCAGGCCTTTGGTGCGGGTGTCGAAGGCGTTGGTGTAGTAGTTGACCCAGGTGCCGGACGGCACGCCCTGGGCGGTGAGGATGGCGTTGATCGCGCCGTTGCCACGGTCGTAGAGGTTGCTGGTCAGGGCGATGCGGTCGTCGATGTCGATCAGGTAGGCATCGGCGGTGATGCTGGTGCGTGGCGCGGGTTGCCAGGTCAGGCCGAGGCCCAGGTTGCGCGATTTTTCCGGCTTGAGGTCATCGCCGCCAAGGGCCTTGGCCAGGTTGCTGCCGGACGGGGTCAGGCGGGTGACGGCGGGCACCACGTTGCCATTGGCGTCCAGGGCTACGCGGTTGTCGGCCACGGTGTAGCCGATCTGGGTCAGCGATGGCGCGCGGAACCCGGTGCCGACGGTGCCGCGCACGGCCACGGTGTTGGTCAGTTCGTAGCGCGAGTTCACTTTCAGGCCGAAGGTGTTGCCTGAATCGTCATCGTAATGCTCGACGCGGCCGGCGACGTCGAGGAACCACTTGTCGGTCAGGTCAAAACCCAGGTCCAGGTAGCCGGCGTAGTTGTTGCGGATCAGGCTGACTTCATCTTCCGGGCGGATCGTCACCGCCGCCTGCGCACCCGACGCGGCCGGGTAGGTGCCGGTGATATACGCCTCGCGGTCGCCGGCGAAGGTGCTGAAATGCTCCCAACGGTGCTCCAGGCCGGCCGACACCTGCACCGGCGGGGTCAGGTTGAACAGGCTGTCGTAGCGGCGGGTGAAGTCGAGGTTGTTGACCCACTGCTCAAACCGGAAGGTTGCCAGGTTGTCGAATTTGGTCGGCGATGCGCTACCCAGGGACGGGTTGATATTCAGGTCGCTGGAGTGGTGCACATTGTTGCGCCCGTAGGTGGTGCTCAGGTCCCAGTTCCACTCGGCCAGCTCACCCTTGCCGCCAAACAGCAATTGATAGTCGCGGTCCTTGATGTTGTTCAGCGGGAAATAACCGTCGGGGAATACCTCCGGCACGGCGGCGGTGCCAGTGGGCAGGCGCAAGTAGTTGGCCGCTTCGGCGTCGCGTTCGCCGTAGGTGGAGAATGAGTACAGCGTAAGGTCTTCCAAGGGCAGTTCGGCGTTGTAGGCGAGGTTGAAGGCCTTGAGATCGGGGTCGCCGTTCTTGATCGCTACGCGGTCCCAGGCGGCTTCCTTGGCCGGGTCGTTGAAGGCCCTGACGCTGCGGTCGGCCTTGTCGTTCCACGACGCGTTGCCGCGCTTGCGCGCGTCGGCGGACAGGTGGAAGAAGCCGCCTTCGCCGAGTTCGAAGCCCTGGTCACCGGCGACCTTGATGGTCTCGCCCTGGCCGGAAAACAGCTGGCCGTAACTGGTTTCGAGGTGGCCGCCGCTTTTGCTGTTCTTGAGGATGATGTTGATCACGCCCGCCACGGCATCCGAGCCGTACTGGGCGGCAGCGCTGTCTTTGAGCACTTCGATATGGTCCACGGCACTGACCGGGATCAGGTCGATGTCCACCGCGTTTGCGCCGCTGTTGTCGATGGAACCGCGCTGGCCGGTGGCGCCGTTGTGGCGACGTTTGCCGTTGACCAGCACCAGGGTGTACGCCGGGCCCAGGCTGCGGTTGCTCAACGGCCGCGTCACCGAGTTGTAGCCGGCGATATTGGTGCCGAAGTTGAACGACGGCAGCAATTTGGCGATTGCCTCGGACAGTTCCGCACGGCCGGTCTTGAGCAGTTGGTCGCTGTTGATCACGTCGATCGGCGCCGGGCTGTCAGCCACGGTACGTTGCTGACCGCGCAGGCCGGTGGAGATCACGGTGACGGTGTCGAGCTTGGCGTCTTCGCTCGCGGTTTCGGCGAACGACGGCGCAGTCGCCAGCAGCAGCGAGCTGGTGAGCAAGGACAGGTGGAACTTCTTCAGAGGGGCGGCAGAGGCGATGTCGGGCATGTCAGTGGTAGTCCATTGAGTCTGGCACTGGCCCGTGGTGTGGGTACAGCTTCAAAAGCGGGGTAGGGAAGTCGTCTAGTGTTTTGAAGATATTCCTATAAAAAACCTGAGTGAAATTCTTTTTTGGAATAAGCTAATTATTAGAAATTGGCATCTCCCGGCTAATTAAGATCATCTATTTTTATGATGTTGACCGTCTGGCCGATAAAACCGGCCACGGTCTGTATGGCCGTGTGCCTCGCAGAACCTGCCCGCACGCCAGACCCCACGCTGTTTCCCGCTCGCGCAGCATTCCAAAAGCGACGCAGGACTTTTCTATAACCGACCTGTCGGTTTTTCTTTGATGTCATATAACCCATTGAATTTATTGGTAAAAATATAATATCAATTGTGTTTTATTTGAATTCAATATGTATACAGAGAAAATACATCCTATTGACCGGCACTTTGGCCCATGCGAGTCTGGATTTGTCCTACAGCCCTCACCGGTGGCGGTACCCCTTGTTGTCGCATCACACGGACCTTCTGTGAATGAAGGTTTGAACTATAAATAGAACGTAGATCGAGGCAGGCCATGAATAAATTTTGGAAGTCCGTTTGTGCAGTTGCGTTAGTAGGGATGGCGGCTTTACCGGTCCAGGCCGAAGAAAAAACCATCACCGTCGGCACCATGTCGTGGGAAGACCTGACGCCGATTACCGGCATTACCAAGAAGGTTCTGGAAAACGCCGGCTACACCGTGAAGGTCGTGGAGTTCTCTGAAGTCGGCATTGCGTATGCCGCGCTGACCAAGGGCGATGTGCAGGTGCTGGCCTCGCAGACCGATTACGCAACCCAGGATTACTGGAACAAAAACAAGAATCGCCTGGAAAAACTCTCGCCGGTTTCCTACGGCTTGTATCAGGCCATCGCAGTACCCAAGTACGTCGACATCGACTCGCTGGAACAACTCAACGACAACGCCGACAAGTTCAACGGCAAGATCATCGGCATCGAGCCGGGGTCGGGCTTAATGAGCGATGCCAACAAAGCCGTAAAAGACTACGGCCTCAAGCTGCAACTGCTCGAAGGCAGTACCGCCGCCATGACCGCCGCGCTCAAGTCTGCGGTGGATCGCAAGGAATGGGTCGCCGTGACCATCTGGGAGCCGTCGTGGATGGCGCAGAAATTCGACCTCAAGTTCCTCAAGGACCCAAAGGGCTCTTTCGCACCGCCGCAGGCCTATTACTGGATCGGACATAAAGGCTTCACCGCTGAATACCCGCACGCCCGTGAAGTGATCGCCAGCGTCTACGTGCCATTGGCCGACATCACCGCCATCAACGGCGCGGTCAAGGACGGCAAGACCATGGATCAGGCCGTCACTGATTGGTCGGCCAATCACACCGACCTGATGAAACGTTGGGCCAATATCAAACAATAACCTTCGAAGTTTTTTGCCACTGCCCGGTACGGATAACGCGTTCTGATCAATTAGAAAAACCAGTCCAACTGGTTCAATAGGCTTAGCAATGACAACGGTCAAAATAGACACCAACGAAGTGCTTGTGGATTGCCAGTCGGTCTGGAAAATCTTCGGTCAGAATGCCAAGGCGGCGATGGAAGCGGTGGTCCACAAGGGCCTCGGCAAAACCCAGGTCCTGCAGGATTTCAGCTGCGTGGTCGGGGTGTCGGATGTGAGCCTGCAGGTTCGCCGCGGTGAAATCTTTTGCATCATGGGCTTGTCCGGCAGTGGCAAATCAACCCTGATCAGGTTGCTCAACAAATTGATCACCCCCAGCGCCGGCAAGGTGCTGGTCAAAGGCCAGGATTTGTCCGCGTTGTCGCCCGCGCAGTTGCGCGACGTGCGCGCCAAACATATCGGCATGGTGTTCCAGAGCGTGGCGCTGTTACCCAACCGCACCGTGCTGGAAAACACCGCGTTTGGCCTGGAAGTGCAGGGCGTCGGCAAAGCCGAACGCTATAAAGTGGCGGAACGGGCGTTGGCCAAGGTCGGCTTGACCGACTGGGCCGCGCGTTACCCCAGCGAACTCTCGGGTGGCATGCAGCAACGCGTCGGTCTGGCGCGGGCACTGACCGCTGACCCGGAAATCATTTTGATGGACGAGCCGTTCAGCGCGCTCGACCCCTTGATTCGTCGCCAGTTGCAGGACGAATTCCGCCAGCTCACCAAAGAGCTGGGCAAGTCCGCCGTGTTTATCACCCACGACCTGGAAGAGGCGATCCGCATTGGTGATCGCATCGCGATCATGAAGGACGGCGTGATTATCCAGGTCGGTACCGCCGAAGAGATCGTATTGAACCCGGCCGATGACTACGTCGCCGAATTTGTCGCAGGCATCTCGCGCCTGCATCTGGTCAAGGCCCATTCGGTGATGACGCCGATAGCGGTGTATCGCCAGGCGTTCCCGCTGTGCGATTTCTCACGGCTGACCCAAACCTCGCCGGACACCGACATCGACGCCCTGATCGGCCTGACCATCGGTGGCGATCTGGAGCCGTTGGCGGTGGTCGAGCAGGGCGTGGTGGTCGGCATCATCACGCCCAAGGATCTGCTGCGCGGCGTGCAGGGCATCCCCAATGACGCCCAGGTCGTCGCGCCGGTGCTGGAGACCACGCCATGAGTACCCCGGATTTCTCGGTGCAGTTCGACGCCGCCGTGGATGCGGGCCTGATGTGGCTGCAGGACAACGGCGAATTTTTCTTCGAAACCGTCAATAGCGCGTTGAATGGCGTGTTCAAAGCGGTGCTGTGGTGCATCGCGTCGCCGTCGTTCTACGTGATTGCGCTGCTGATTGGCCTGTTGGGCTGGCGCATGGTCGGCTTGCGCTTTGCCGTGTTGTCAGCGCTGGCGTTGCTACTGTGCAGCTTTATCGGCCTGTGGCCCGAGACCGTCAGCACCCTCGCGCTGGTGCTGACCGCGACGTTGCTGGCGCTGCTGTTCGCGGTGCCACTGGGCGTCCTGGCCGGGCTGACGCCGGCGTTCGACCGTGTGGTCGAGCCGTGCCTGGACCTGGTGCAGACCTTGCCCCCCTACATTTACCTGCTGCCGGCAATTGCCTTGCTCGGCTACGGCCCGGCGACCGCGTTGCTGGCGACATTTATTGTCGCGGTGCCACCGGCGTTGCGCCTGACCTCGCTGGGCATCCGCATGACCCCCAAGGAGTTCGTCGAACTGGGCGATGCCAGTGGCGTCACCGGCTTGCAGATGTTCTTCAAGATCCGCTTGCCGTTCGCCATGCCGAGCATCATGGCCGGGGTCAACCAGAGCCTGATGATGGCGTTCGGCATGGTGGTGATCGCCGGGATCGTCGGTTCCGGCGGGTTGGGTGAAGCGATCTACGGTGCGGTGCGCACCCTGGATATTGCCAAGTCGATCAACGCCGCACTGGCCATCGTCATCCTCACCATGATCCTTGACCGCCTCGCGCAAACTGCGGCGCAGTCGCAGAAGGGAGTCAACTGATGAACCTGACGGATTTGCGTTTTTCCCCAGGGGCTTTCCTGGCGCCGGCCATTGATTGGCTGAACGCCAACCTGCATGGCCTGTTTGTGGTGATTAGCAAGATTATCGAAGCCACTTTGGGCTCCATCGAAACCGCGCTGCTCGCACCCCACGCGTATGTGTTGATTGCAATCGTGGTGCTGCTGGCGTGGATCCTGGCCAACTGGCGCGTCGCCGTGTTTGCCGGACTGATGTTGGCGTTCTGCTTGTTTGCCGGGCTGTGGGTGGCATCGATGCAAACCATCGCGCTGGTCTCGGTGGCGGTGCTGATTTCGGTCAGCGTGGCGTTCCCGCTGGGCATCCTCGCAGCGCGGGTGAAACGTGTGGACGCGGCGTTGCTGCCGATCCTCAACATCATGCAAACCGTACCGCCGTGGGTGTACCTGATCCCGGCCGTGATGTTGTTCAGCCTGGGCCGGGTGCCGGCGATCATCGCCACCATTGTGTATGGCATCCCGCCGATGCTGCGCCTGACCACCCTGGCGTTCAAACAACTACCCAAGGATTTGCTCGAACTCGGTCAAGCCATGGGCGCCTCGCCGCGGCACATCCTGTTCAAGATCGAGTTGCCGACGGCGGCACCGACGCTGCTGGTGGGCTTGAACCAGTGCATTTTGCTGTCGCTGGCCATGGTGGTGCTCGCCGGGTTGGTGGGGGCGGGCGGCCTGGGCGCCGAGGTGACACGTGGTCTGACGCGCATGGAGATGGGCCTGGGCCTGCGCGCCGGGTTGGCGATTGTGGCGGTGGCATTGTTGCTCGATCGTTTGTCACGCGGCGCGTTGCAGCGTCAGGCACGGCGTACATGACGTGGTAGCTCGACGCCAATTCAGCGGTGCCATGCAGTGCAAGAACATGCGCTATCTCAATGATCACCCCGGCCAGGACGTGCGCCGGGCACGGACCGGGTTTGTGTTGCTGGAGCATTTTTCGCTGCCGGCCTTCACCCAGGCGCTGGACACCATCGTCACCGCCAACCTGTTGCGACCCGAGTCGTTTGCCACCCAAACCTTCGGCCTGGGCACTGACGAAATCGTCAGCGACCTGGGCCTGGTGATCCGTCCCGACGCGCGCTTGAGCCTGGACGCGGTATTGGCGCTTGACCTGCTGGTGATCTGCGGCGGTTACCGCACGCCGCTGCGCTACAACGACGAGTTGACGGTGCTGCTGGGCGCGGCGGCGGAGCAGGGCGTTGTGTTGGCGGGTATCTGGAATGGCGCGTGGTTTCTGGGTCGGGCAGGGCTGCTGGAGGGCTATCGATGCGCGATTCACCCCGAGCACCGCCCGGCCCTGGCCGAGATTGCGCGGCTGAGCCATGTCACTAGTGAGGCTTACGTGGTGGATCGCAATCGGCTGACGGCATCGAGTCCGACTGGCGCCTTTTATATGGCGCTGGAGTGGATTCGCAGCCTGCATGGCAAAACCCTTACCGATGGCATCGAAGACATCCTCGCATTTGAAGCGTCGCGTTTTCGGCGGGTCAAGCCGATGTTGAGCGTGTCGGTCAGCGGGCCGTTGCGCGAAGTGAGCCACCTGATGGATGTGAACCTTGAAGAGCCGCTACAAATGGAAGACCTGTGCCTGTATGCCGGGCGCTCACGACGTCAGATCGAGCGGCTGTTCAAGGAGCAACTCGGCACCTCGCCGCAGCGCTACTACATGGACTTGCGCATCACCGAAGCGCGGCGTCTGTTGCAGCACACTTCGCTGAGCATCGTAGAGGTATCGGTGGCCTGTGGGTTTGTCTCGCCCAGCCACTTCAGCAAGTGCTACAGCGCCTATTTCGGGCATCGTCCGTCCAAGGAAATCCGCCTGGTCAAATAGCCGTGAGGCCTAGCAGGCATAGGGCTCTGACAGATTCCAACGCTCTGTATTTTAATTGTAGACACAAAGTATTTTGTTGTTTTATAGTGCGAATACAGGTAGTAGACCGTGTGCACTTACTACTTAGGAAGGTTTCACCATGGCTACCAAAGAATTCAGTACCCCGGCTCCCGTTGAGCCCGCCATCGACCGCAAGGCGGTATTGGGTGAAGCGCTGCGGCGCCGCATCCTCAGCATGGAATTGGCTCCGGGCGCTGTAGTCGACGAATTGGCGCTGTGTGATGAGTTCGGTTTGTCGCGCCCTCCGGTGCGTGAACTGATGCGGCAAATGGCGGCGGAGGGTTATATCGACCTCGAAGCCAATCGGGCCGCGCGGGTTTCGGCGATGAGTTATCAGTCGCTGCGCAGCTTCTTTCTGGCTGCGCCGCTGATCTACATCGCGACAACCCAGTTGGCGTGTTCCCACGCCACACCGGCCGAAGTGGTCGAGTTGAAGCGGATCCAGGCGCTGTTTCGCATCGCCATTGAAGAAACCGATGTTGAAAACCGGGTTTTGTACAACGACGAGTTCCACCTGCAAATCGGCAAGATGGCGCACAACGCCTACCTGATGCCGAGCCTGCAGCGCTTGCTGATCGACCACGCCCGCCTGGGCAAGATCTTCTACCGCCATCCGACCACGGTGGACATGCAGGAAGATCTGGAAGTGGCCGCCCAGCAGCATGACGACATGATCAGCGCAATCGAAAACCACGATCCGGTGTTGGCCGGGGAAATCGTGAAGGCCCACCTCGAACTGTCCCGTCGGCGGATGTCCGAGTACGCGGCGCCCGAAGGCCTGGATGTGGCGCTCACGCTCTGACCGTTTGATGCGGGCCGGCGTGATGCGATGCAGACGGGTAGCTGTTAGCTCTAACAACTATAAAAGAACCCAGGTCGCGAATAATGGCACTCATCAGAAACACACCGGCAGACGATTCAACCTGTGGCTGGTTCCACCTCAGCCCACCGCGCGTGGCGCGCCCGCGTCACAGCGGCATCAGTACAGCGCGTTGGGCCGTGGTCGGGGCAGGGTTCACCGGCCTCGCGGCGGCCCGCCAGCTGGCGCTGAATTTCCCGGACGACGAGATCGTACTGATCGAAGCCCAGGAAGTCGGTTACGGCGCGTCCGGGCGCAACGCCGGTTTTGCCATCGACTTGCCCCACGACATCGGCGCCGAAGACTATATCGGTGACATTGCCACCGCCAAGATCAGCATGGAACTCAATCTCGCCGGGCAATCCATCCTGCGTGATCTGGTCAAGCAACACGGCATCAACTGCCAATGGCGCGATTGCGGCAAATACCAGGCGGCCATCGAGAGCCGCGGCATCGCCGTCCTCGACGCCTATCGCCGTGGCCTCGACAAGCTTGGCCAGGCCTACCAGGTACTCGAAGCCCAAGACCTGCCAAGCCGCATCGGCACCGATTTCTACCGCAAGGCGCTGTTCACCCCGGGCACTGCACTGGTACAACCGGCAGCGTTGGTCAAAGGCCTGGCCGACACGCTGCCGTCCAACGTGACCCTCTACGAAAACACCCCAATCACCGAAGTGGAGTACGGCGACAAAACAGTACTGATCCACCCACACGGACGCATCATCGCCGACAAGCTGGTGCTGACCAACAACGCCTTCGCCATGAGCTTCGGCTTCCTCAAAGGCCGCATGCTGCCGATTTTCACCTACGCCAGCCTGACCCGTCCGCTGGACGAAGCAGAGCAGGCGCGCCTGGGTGGCGACCCGTTCTGGGGGGTGATCCCGGCCGACCCGTTCGGCACCACCTTGCGCCGCACCGTCGACAACCGGCTACTGGTGCGCAACAGCTTCAGTTTCAACACCGACGGACGCAGCAACCCCAAGTACCTGCAGCGTTTTGTGAAGCGCCATAAAGCGTCGTTCGACCGCCGCTTCCCGCTGCACCGCGACGTCAACTTCGAATACACCTGGGGCGGCTCCCTCAGCCTGTCGCGCAACCACATGGCGCACTTTGGCGAGCTGTCCAAAAACGTCTACGGCGCCCTGTGCTGCAACGGCCTGGGCGTGACCCGCGGCACCGTCACTGGCACCTTGCTGGCGCAGTGGCTGGCGGGCAAAAGCAATCACCTGGTGGACTTCCTGTTGACGTCCCCGGGCCCGAGCAGAAACCCACCGGAGCCGCTGTTATCAGCGGGTGTAAACATGAACTTGCTATGGGGACAAAGCCGCGCCGGCCAGGAAAGCTGATCCGCACCCTCATCAACCCGTATTACCGAACTTAATCTATTGATTGGAAAACAGCAGGCGTTTTAGCGACTGCGGTTTCTGATTGAGACGGCTTTCATTCGCCTGGATTTCAAGTGTGTGTTGTACCCGGCGAATGAACGAAGCGAAGTAGGAGATAATAATGACAAGTCCGAATGCCTCAGTTGAGGATGTACCTCTTAATAACTTTCACCGATTGCTCACGGCCCGTTCAGGCGGCGGTTCATTCGTTGACGGTTATGTATTAAGCATCATCGGTATTGCGATGCTGCAAGTCAGCAGCGCACTGGAACTGACCGAGTTCTGGCAGGGCCTGATTGCCGCGTCGGCGTTGATCGGCGTGTTCTTTGGCGGCTTTATCGGTGGCTGGCTGACCGATAAGTTGGGGCGCAAGAAAGTCTATTTCATCGGCCCGTCGTTATTTATTGTGTGTTCCCTTGCACAGCTCTGGGTTGACTCCGCCTGGGTGCTGTTCTTGTTCCGTTTCATTATTGGTCTGGCCGTGGGGATTGAATACCCGGTGGCCACTTCCTTACTGGTCGAGTTCCTGCCGAAGAAACAACGCGGGCCACGGCTTGCTGCGTTGACCATCCTGTGGTTTGCCGGTGCCGCGTTTGCCTATGTGGTCGGTAACGCGATCGTTGACACCGGTGCCGACGATGCCTGGCGTTATGCGTTGGCCAGCGCTTCGGTGATCGGGCTGGTGCTGTTCGTGCTGCGTCTGGGCACTCCGGAATCCGCACGCTGGTTGCTCAGCAAAGGCCGCGACGCGGAAGCCGAACAGGTGATCAAGCGCGTCTACGGCCCGCACTATTCGCTGCGTGACCTGCCGGAACAGCCGGACGAAGGCAAAATGACCTTCCGCGACCTGCTGCGTTCGGGCTACGGCAAGCGCCTGTTCTTTGTCTCGGTATTCTGGTCCTGCTCGATCATCCCGGTATTCGCCGTCTACGCCTTTGCCCCCAAAGTGCTGCAAGCCCTCAACCTCAAAGGCGAATGGGCCTCCTACGGCTCGATGTTCATCACCTTGCTGTTCGTGGTGGGCTGCATCCTGGCCACCCGGCTGATCAACACCATCGGTCGGCGCAGCATGCTGATCCACAGCTTCCTCTGGTCGGGACTGGCGCTGTTGCTGCTGGCGGCCTTCTCCAACAGCCATGAGCTGCTGGTGCTGTGCCTGTTCGGCGCCTACGCCGTATTCATCGGCGGCGCACAGGTGCTGCAACTGGTCTACCCCAACGAGCTGTTCCCCACCGAAATCCGCGCCTTCGCCGTCGGCATCGGCACTTCGCTGTCGCGGATCGGCGCGGCCGTGGGCACCTACCTGGTGCCGCTGTCACTGACCTCGATCGGTATCGGCAACACCATGTACGTCGCAGCTGGCGTGACCTTTGTCGGCCTGGCCGCCGCCTGGGCCATGGCCCCGGAAACCCGCGCATTGAACTTGCGGGACGCAGCGGCGCTAAGCAACTGAACGAAACACACATCACTTTCACTGTTGGAGAAACACCCATGAAATTTGAAGGCATCTACACCCCGGCAATCACCCCGTTGACCGCCACTGGCCAGATCGACACCGCAGCCTTCGCTGATGTGCTCGAATACCTGATCGAATCCAAGGTGCACGGCATCATCATCGGCGGCTCCACCGGCGAGTACTACGCACACACCGCCCAGGAGCGCATCGACCTGGCCGCCCACGCCAAGGACGTCATCGGCAACCGCGTTGCGCTGATCGTCGGCACCGGCGCCATCCGCACCGAAGACTCGGTGGAATACGCCAAGGCCGCCCGCGCTATCAAGGCCGACGCGATCCTCGTCGGTTCGCCACCGTACGCACTGCCGACCGAACAGGAAAACGCCATCCACGCCCTGACTGTGGACAAGGCTGCCGACCTGCCGATCATGCTCTACAACTACCCGGGCCGCATGAGCGTGAGCATGGGCGACGAGTACTTCAAGGCTGTCAGCACCTCGAAAAACGTCGTGGCGATCAAGGAAAGCTCGGGCGACATGACTCAGGTGCACCGCCTGGCGACCAGTTACCCGAACATCGCGCTGTCCTGCGGATGGGACGACCAGGCCCTGGAATTTTTCGCCTGGGGCGCGCGTAGCTGGGTGTGTGCCGGTTCCAACTTCGTGCCACACGAACACATCGCGCTGTATGAAGCCTGCGTGATCGAAAAAGACTTCGACAAAGGCCGCAAGATCATGAGCGCGTTCATGCCGCTGATGGACTTCCTTGAAGGCGGCAAATTCGTCCAGGCGATCAAGGCCGGTTGCGCCTTCAACGGCCTGCGTACCGGCAGCGTACGTGCGCCGCTGCAACCTTTGTTCGAAGATGAAAAACTGGCGCTGGAAACTGTCATCACCCACCTCAAGCGTGACGTCGCGCATATCGTCGGAGGTGCATGATGACTCACCTGCTCAGCGCCGCCGAATACGCGGCCATCGCCAAGGACATCCAGTTCCCGACCACCTCGTTCATCAATGGCGCGGCCTACACCTCGGTGTCGGGCAAGACCTTCACCACCACCAACCCGGCCACCGGCGACGTGCTGGCTGAAATCACCGCGTGCAACAGCGCCGATGTGGATTTCGCCGTGGCCTCGGCCAAGCAGGCCTTCGACGACGGCCGCTGGCACAAACTCAGCCCGGGTACGCGCAAGAAAGTCCTGCTGCGTTTTGCCGACCTGCTGGAGCAGCATTCCCACGAACTGTCCGTGCTCGAAAGCCTGGACAGCGGCAAGCCGGTGCGTGAGTGCCAGCTGACCGACGTGCCGGAAACCATCCACATGATCCGCTGGCACGCCGAGCTGATCGACAAGATCTACGACAATACCGCGCCAGTCGGGTCCGACGCGCTGACCCTGGTGGTGCGCGAAGCCATCGGCGTGGTCGGCCTGGTGCTGCCGTGGAACTTCCCGCTGCTGATGCTGGCCTGGAAGATCGCGCCCTCCCTGGCCGCCGGTTGCTCAATCATCGTCAAGCCAGCCAAGGAAACCACCCTGACCGCGCTGCGCGTGGCCGAGCTGGCCTCCCAGGCCGGGGTTCCGGACGGCGTGTTCAACGTGGTCTCCGGTGGCGGTCGCGAAGTCGGCGAGCCGTTGGGTCGCCATATGGACGTCACCATGGTCAGCTTCACCGGTTCCACCGACACCGGCCGCCTGTTCCTGCAATACGCGGCGCAGTCCAACCTTAAGCGCATCGTGCTGGAACTGGGTGGCAAGAACCCGGCAGTGGTGATGAACGACGTAGCCGACCTGGACCTGGTCGCCGGGCATATCGTCAACGGCTCGTTCTGGAACATGGGTGAGAATTGCTCGGCGTCGTCGCGCCTGATCGTCCACGCCGACGTCAAGGATGAGCTGCTCAAGCGCATTGGCGTGCAACTGCAAGACTGGAAGATGGGCAGCCCGCTGGACCCGGACAACCGCCTGGGTTCGATGGTCAGCCAGGCGCACTTCGATAAAGTCAGCTCGTACCTGGTGCAGGCTGGCAACGAGAACCTGCGCGTGGTCTTCGGTGGCAAGACCGAAGACGGCATCTATGTGCAGCCGACCGTGGTCGACGGCGTCAGCGCCGACAGCGTGCTGTTCAAGGAAGAAATCTTCGGCCCCGTGCTGACCGTCACCACGTTCACCACCCTGGAAGAAGCCATCACCCTGGCCAACGACACCATCTATGGCCTGGCTGCGTCGGTGTACACCGACAACCTGCGCAACGCGATCAAGCTATCCCGCGAGATCCGCGCCGGTATCGTCACTGTCAACTGCTTCGGTGAAGGCGATGCCTCGACGCCGTTCGGTGGCTACAAGCAGTCCGGCTTCGGTGGGCGTGACAAGTCCGTGTGGGCCCACGACCAGTACACCGAGATCAAGACCATCTGGATCGACGTGTCCGAAGGCTAAAACAACCAGGCGCTCCGTTACAAAACTCCACGCAAGCAGCGAGCGGGGCGCCTGCCCATCCACCGGGCCAACAATAAAAAAGCCTACGGCCCACGCTGTATTCGCGAAGCCTTTCCATGACTGCTTATCGTACTGCCCTTACCTCTGCCCATATCACCGCACTTCTGTTTGGCTTGACCGGCATCTTCGGCGCACTGATTCATGCCAGCGCCAGTGTGATCACCTTTGGCCGTGCAGCATTCGCGCTGTTGGCCCTCGCAGTGTTCGCTCACCTTCAAGGCCGGGCGCTGATGCGCGGCCTGAACCTCAGGAAACTGTGCATTTACGCGATCTCGGGGCTGATGCTGGCCGCGCATTGGGTCACGTTTTTTATCGCGATCAAGGTCGGTGGCGTCGCCGTCGCCACCCTGGGTTTTGCCAGCTTTCCGGCCTTCATCACCTTGCTCGACATGGCAGTGTTCCGCGACCGTCCGCGCTTGGCCGAAACGCTGTTGCTGCTGCTGGTAACCCTCGGCCTGATGCTGGTGACCCCCTCGTTTGAAATCGCCAACGCTGGCACCGTCGGACTGCTGTGGGGAATTGCCTCGGGGCTGTCGTTTGCCTTGCTGGCGATGACCAACCGTCGCGCCACCGATGGGCGCAACGGCGTGCAGGTGGTGTTCTGGCAAAACGCGACCGTGGCCGTGATCATGGCACCAATGGCCGTGTTCGACCTGGTGGAACTGGGCCACGTCGACTGGCTCAACCTGGCGATCCTCGGTGTGCTATGCACGGCGGTGTCCCAGGCGCTGTTCGTCAAAAGCCTGAAGAACCTCAACGCACGCAGCGCGGGGATGATCATTTCCCTGGAACCGGTGTACGCGATTGCCTGTGCCTGGTGGTTGTTCCACGAGGCGCCGTCGTACCGCATGTTGGCGGGGGCGGCGTTGATTGTGCTGGCGATCGTGTTGTCGGCGCAGGGCGAGGGGGAGGCGCCGAGCGTGCAAAAAGGCCCTGGACGACCTTAAGCACTCCTAAGGAAGAACTCATGTCATGCCCCCACGTCTGTACTGCTGCTTCCTAGCAATGCAGTTTCGGCGTGGCGCCAAGCGTGCTCGGCTTTGACTTGAAAACCACCGATAGCGCCGGCGTCAGCGGGGGCAGAGTTGTACATTTTTGGACTGTTTTGTTGCCCTTGTCCGAATGCGTTGGCATTATTTGGCCATCATTTAATGCTGGCGCAGGGATGGCCACGAAATCGCATACCGTCTGTGCGTCTCTCTCGGTGCCAACCGATCGCCTGCAACCCCCCCTTACTTCTTACCTGTCTGCGACTGGGTGCACAGACGGAATGTAAGCGCTACGGAGTGAAGTATTAATGGACGTTTCGACAGCAAGCGTATTAGCAAAAGCATCTAACGAAGATCTGGATGTTTTGGTTAAGTACATTGTGGAAGCCAGCACGGAAAGCCTTTCCGGTCATGATTTATATAAGCGGCACAGCCCGAATCATCAAAAATATGCAGCAGAGATTCTGAAGGAAATACGGCTCTTCGGCGGTAACACCTTCGCCAATCTATTTCGTAGCGAAGGCCCGGAATATCTCGAAGTCGTACAGGATGTGGCAGGCAAATTCGGGGTGCCCAAGGCGAGTGATTTCACCTGCGTCAACGCATTGGAAGAGGAACTGATTCAAAAAATTCTGCGTGACGCGATGAAAAAAGCCGAAGGCAAAGAGCGTGAGGACATGGAAGCAATTCTCAAAGAGGCTGGGCTGGGTCAGTCCGATTTGAGCGCTTTGCTGTCGGGTTCTTCTTTGCTCGCGTTGCTGGGCACCAAAGCGGCCAGCTTGGTGACTTATGAGCTGTCCACAATCATTGCCGGTGCGGTTGCCAAGCAATTGCTAGGTGTTGGAATCAGAGCTGCAGGGGGGGCGGTAATCGGCAGGGGGATTGCAGCACTCACCGGGCCGATCGGCTGGGTTATTACAGGCGTCTGGACGGCTATTGATCTCGCGGGGCCTGCGTTTCGTGTGACCGTCCCGTGCGTCCTGCACATTGCCATGTTGCGACAGCGGCTCATTTGCGCACAAGCAAACGCAGGTTTGAAGGATGCATTCAATGATTGATCTGAATGTGGTTTTCAAGGTGCCGCAATGGTTGGCCACCGGTTTGGAGTCCGGCCAGTATGAGCGTGTGGGCGGGGTAATCCGCGACAATGTCACCAAGAAGGTGGTTGCCTGGTTAAAAGAAGGCGACATGATCAGCACCGAGGCGCCGTCCGACCTGCTTAATGGGCAACTGTCTCAACTGATGATGCAGGGCCAGGTAGTGATGGGGCTGCAAATCGCCAACCTTGCCGTCAGCGCCATTGGCTTCGCCATTATTTACCGTAAGCTGCAGGGGATCGAACGCAAGCTTGAGAGCATTCAGTCAGGTATCGACAAGATCCAGGTGAATCAGGGATGGCAGGACAGGAAAGCATTTATCAGCCATCTGGCACCCGTGATGAGCGCCACAGGCACGCTTTCTTCACTACGCCTGTACAAATCCTCAGATCGTGCGATTGATAGTCTGGTGCATGCCGAACAACAGTTCGGCACCGCGCAACATTACTTCAAGCAAGTGACTCGTGAGTTGATGAGCGACCGCAAGCACTATGCCCAGCATGTTGAATTCGCCATGAACTACCGTGCCTGGATCATCGCCGCGCAGGGCAAGGTTCAATCGCTGTATCAGTTGGGAGAGTCGGTTGCAGCTGTCGATGCCGCAGTACGTCTGAGATCTGATCATGCGGACTTCGGAAAAGAACTGGCCAGCCTATTGAGTGCTCCACTGCAACGTTTCGCGCCAGGTAATTATGAGGGAGGTGGTGCGTTGGCGTTATTTGGACCGCAGACAGCGCAGACCCACGAGATCCTCAGGGGGAATGTGTTGCAGCTAGAGTTCATGCAGGAAAATGGCATTCAGCCACAACACGCGTCTGTTTCGACTGAAGTCGATCAAAGTGGCCTGCTTATTTATATTCCTGGTTAGTGTGCAGTGACCACACGGAAATATAGACCGTGCATTTTTTAAGGATGATGAGTGAATGTTGTTACTTGCGATAGTTAAAGTTGTGATTTTTTTAATGGGCATGCTGTTCGCTTTTTTGTGGGGGCGCGTCATGTACGAGTTAAGAAGTGTCGGCGGCAACATGGCATTCTTGCCCGGCAATTCGCTGTTTTCAAAAGGGTATTCAGCTTTTTTCAGAGGGGCTAGCTCTCATTTGCTGCGTGCGGTGACGTTGACCCTAGTGGCAGATGCCGTTATTGCATTGGTCGTACTGCTCTGCACTTTTTCGTTCGAAAGCGCACTTGAAGTCTATGAGGGGGTGTCCCCGTCTGCCTATATTTTTTTCGCGGCCCTCTTGGTGTTCAGTCCATTGGGACGACAAGGGCTGACTCAAAAGCTGAGCACTAGATTGAGCGTTTCCTATGATCGTAAAAGGCTATTTAGTTTTAAGCGAATCATTGTATTTCATCTGGCCGACCCAAAACTCACACTCACCACTACAAGCCTGGATTCGGCCATGCAAGAAATTGTGTCGATAGCTTTGAAGATCCGCAGTACGGGGGCTAAAGAAGGTTTTGGTGTTCGCAGTTGGCTACTCGCCCCAGCGAAGTCGAGAAAAAACCAGGAGACTAGGAAGTTCCAGAAAATATTCCGGCTGCCTGAGTGTTTGATCAAACTGCATCCTGGGGCCAAACCCGCGGGAAAAGCTGGCCTGACTCACACCGCTAAAAGTATTTTCGCCGTCTTGGTATGTATGGGCTATCTCATCGCGCTGCGCACATTAAGAATAAGACGTGCACGTAACAAGACGCCTAAGCCGACTGGAAAACTACGCGGTGTGAATAACGCTATAGATATAGTTAAAAAAAATTTTCCCAATGCCAAAGTGGTTATATTGCCTATCGATAGAATCGCTGTGTTCGATGCAATTCATATTGTCGGTCACTTTCCCGGCGAAGGGTGCAAACTCAATGCTTGGACTGCAGGCTATGAATTCTCCTGAAGGACACCGGTATTGCGATAGCCGATATTGAAGTCGAACCTGATTACACCGCGCCCCTGGCTGTTGATGGGAAATACGGACATTGCGCCGTCAACGTTTGGACAGCCGTGGGTTTTGTATCTATACACAACGCCACGGCGCCAAATATTGCTTGTACTCACCAGCGCAGCGCCTATTCGAAAGGAGCGCCATCGTGTCGAACCCGAGCCAAATGGAAGAGGATCTGGTCCAGATCCGGCGCAAGCATGCGCAAGTCACGCAAGACGGTTTGAGACACGGGCTGGCCCTGTCTGGCGGCGGTATTCGTAGCGCCACATTCAATTTCGGCTTGCTGCGAGGGCTGGCCAAAAACGCTGTACTCAGGCGTTTCGACTATCTGTCTACGGTGTCTGGTGGCGGTTACATAGGTGCCATGTTCGGGCGCTTGTTTGGGCAGGGTGACAGCCCGAAGCAAGTTGAAGAGGGGCTGGCCAATGACGGCTCGCTCTTGCTTTGGTGGCTGCGCAATAACGGACGTTTTTTGACACCCGCTGGTAGCAGTGATCTGTTGATGGCCTTCAGTTCGATTCTGCGTGGCTTCGTTGCTACGCAAATGGAAGTTGCCGTCCTGATGCTTGGAATTGCGTTTCTTATCGTCGTTCCCCATGCGCTAGCCAGTAGCCTGCTGGACAACCATTTTTCACAAGTAATGGGCGTGGCTCCGTCCATATGGTTTTGGCTGAGCCTGGTTCCGTTGTTTATCGCCATGATCCTCAGTTGGGCGTATTGGTTCTGCCGCGATGAACCGACCAGGTCGAGATGGATGCTGGATGCGCTGACGACCTTGTTGGTCACGGTGCTGGGGGCCTTGGCCTACAGCGCATTGTCAAACCGCTTGGAGCAAGTCGGCAGCCTCAATCAGCAGACCCTCCCTTATGCACTTGCAGCGTTTGTATTGCTTGCCGTGCCATTCGGCTGGCTAGTGCATTTGGCACTGCCACGGGGAAAACCGGCGCAGCAACGCTTGTGGCTAACCCACGGCCTGGGCTTGGCGCTGGGTTGCATGGCGGTTTTCTGTGCGTTCGGTGTCGCTGATCTACTGACTTGGCAGGTCACGGTATACCTGCACCAGCAACTGCAACAGGGTAGCGTCGCAGTGTGGACTTCGACCGGGTTTTTTGGCTCCAGCGGCGTGCTCATCCTGGTACTGCGCTCGATTTTGCCTAGCTTGCTCGAGCGTGCCAAAGCGGGAGGCTGGCAGCCCGTGGCCTTGGACAAGGTGGCCAATGTGCTCGGCCTTCTGCTGTTGCTCGCGCTGCAACTGTTTTGGCTCTGTGCATTACAAACGTTTGTCTATCTTGGCAACGTCATGTACTCGTTTGATCTTGGGGCCGCCTATCCTATTTGGCATGTCCTTCTGTTGTTTGGTGCGCTGGGTGTTTACGTGCTGGTCAGTGGGTCGAATCTGCAACAAGTGAACCTCGCTTCGATGCATTTTTTTTACCGCTCGAGGCTGGCACGTACCTACATTTCAGTCGGAAATAGCGGTGGTCCTGAAGCGCGTTTCCCGGGCTCGCCGTTGGCGGCTGCGAACCGTAGCTGCTGCGAGCAGGTCGAGTCGTTGGGGGAAATGCTCGCACAGGATGATATTGAGATCGGAGCGTATCGGCCCCACCAAGCTGGCGGCCCGATACACCTGGTCAACTGCTGCATCAACCAGACCATCGACGATCGCACCGGTAACTACAACGCTGACCGAAAGGGGGTGGCGTTGACGGTCAGTGCGCTGGGCATCGAAACCGGCACACACTTGCCGCAAACGTCACGCAATCAGCAGTTCGAACACACAACGCTGGCGCAGTGGGTGGAGATCTCCGGCGCTGCGGTAGGCTCAGGCATGGGCTCACAGACGGCGAGCGGCTTGGCCGCATTGGTGTTCCTGACGGGGTTGCGGTTGGGCTATTGGATCGAAAACCTTACGCTGCCCAGAAAATCCATCACCTGGTTCGCCAAATACCGCGCAACGGCTGCCGAGTTGTTGGCCAAATTTCCGGGCTTGCGCCAGCCGTACTGGTATCTGTCTGACGGTGGGCATTTCGACAACACTGGCATTTACGCGCTGCTCAAACGTCGCCTGGATATGATTGTCGCTGCCGATTGCGGGGCTGATCCGCAATACCTGTTTGAAGATGTTGAGAGTCTGGTGCGCAAAGCGAAGATCGATTACGACGCCAAGATCGAATTCATCGAGCCCGCCAGCCTGGCGGCCCTCTTGCCGTCAGGGGACCTGCGCTGGAAATTTTTTGGTACACCCGAAAGCATCACCCCGTTGGCCGGGGAGGCTTTTCTGCTGTTGACGCGCATTACGTACTCTGATGGAAAGACAGGTTGCCTGTTGATCGTCAAACCACGGGTGTCCAGCACCGCGCAGCTGCAAATGTCATTTGACATGATTGGTTATGCTGACCGCCATCCGGAGTTTCCTCAGGAGAGCACCCGAGACCAATTTTTCGACGAGGCGCAATGGGAGAGCTACCACGGCCTGGGCCTGACACTGTCCAGCGTACTGCAGAGCGACTTGCTCGATGCATTGCCACAGTGGGCCGCACAAGGTCAGGTCGCCGGACTCTTGGCCGCCACTGTCGTACCTATCGATACTCCAAATCGGCGCCAGCGTATTGCGCAGACGTTAAGAACATCGCTGGGCGTCGGGATCTCGGCGAGCGTGGTACTCGCTGCCTGGCAGGCACTTGATCAACATCGCAATAGCGCGCAAGCCGAACGGCTGCGTTATGACGCGCTTTATCAAGAGGTGGAAAGGTCCATTGGCACCGAGGCGTCAACGGCGAAGCTGACGCGCCAGTTGCGTACGCTGACTGAAATGGCGGCGGATGTTGGCTACGGGAATTTCTTATCCAGAGATATGCAATCGCTCGGTGACTATATCAACGAGTTATGTTTCAAGTCCGACAAACCGTTGCGAGAGCAAACCTGTGATGGTTATCAATCGGCAATCTCAGCCAGGACGGTACGGGGCGCGACCCAGCAATACTGGACAGGGCTCGTGCCCGTGGCCAGTGAAGTTGAGCGTGTGGTTGCAAGCAGCCCTGTCCAACCGACGAAACAAACCGCGGTTGCCAGCATCGCCAAGGTCAAGAGCACCAAACCCGTTGTTCACCCAGTTGCCCCGCGTCCAAAGCCTGATGTGGTAGCTGTTCCTGCACCTGCACCTGCACCAACGCCAGTAGAGCCAGTCCCCGAACCCACCGCTGACATTGCAGAGGGGCATGCGCCGCTTACCCCGCAAGTTTCTGTTGAACCCAACGCTGGGACCAGCCCAAGCGTGCTTCTCGGTCAGGAGCCGGAGTTGCCGGTGACGCCCGAGGCGATCCCTGAGGAGACACCCGACACGCCGCCTCAGGCAACTGATTCGGCTGACGCAGCACAAACTGACAAGGTTTCCCGAGAGGATTGTGCCCGTCCTGATGCACAACGCGTGGTGCTTTATACCCAGGTTTACTCCGAGGTCGAACGAGCTACCGCCCGTACGTTCCTCAATGGGTTGGCGGAGTTGAAAATAAGTACACCAGGGATCGAAAACGTCTCGACCCGTGCTGCACGCAACGGAGGTGCAGGTCCATTGGCTTGGCGCCAACCGACATTCATCTACCACATGGATGCTGAGGCCAGATGCGCGCTCTTCCTTGCCCAGGAATTTTCAAATTCGGCCAGGCCGATAAAACTGTCTGAGTCTTTGCCAGCGGAGCCAGGTGTCATTGAGTTCTGGTTACCGCCTGCCGCTCGAAAATCCCAATGAACTGTGGCACGGGGGGCTGACCGCTTCTATTCACATCATCGCCTCCCACGCGACTCCAGCCCTTCGAAAATCAACATCCCCACCACCATCGCCAGCGTGAATACAACCACCTGCCACCGCCCTGTCAGCAGCAATGCCAGGGCGGGTCCGGGGCACAGGCCGGCAATCGCCCAGCCCATGCCAAACAGCAGGCTGCCCAGTACCAGTCTTCGATCGATTTTCCGGTTAGTCGGCATCTGGAAGGGCGCCCCCAGCAGTGACACCTGAAGACGCCTGGCGAAGTAGAACGGCACGCTGCTGACAGCCAGGGCACCCGCCATGACCAACGCCAGGGACGGGTCCCAGTCGCCGGCCAGGTCAAGGAAGTCCAACACTTTCGCCGGGTTGGTCATGCCGCTGAGATGCAGCCCGAGGCCAAAGAGCAAACCGGCAATCAATCCAGCTAATTTGCGCATGTTCAGGCTCCGATCAGATGGCGAATGGCATAAACGCAGGCAAACCCGCTGCCCATGAAGCAGCAAACGGCGACCAGCGAGCGCGGCGACAGGCGGGACAGCCCACAAATGCCATGCCCGCTGGTACACCCGGCGCCATACCGCGTGCCGATGCCGACCAACAGCCCAGCGGCGACCAACGCGTAGCCACTGGCCTGGAATGACGATTCGGGCAACTGCGCAACGAGTGACCACACCCAGGGTGAGATCAGCAGGCCGACCACAAACAGCCCTTTCTCTGCGCGGCCGTCGCCACCCTTGCTCAACAGGCTGCCCAGCAGGCCGCTGATACCGGCAATACGACCGTTGAGCAGGATGAACAGGCCTGCCGACAGGCCGATCAGTGCGCCGCCGAGCAGCGATGTCCAGGGGGTGAAGTGAATCGAGATGCTCATGTCGAGTGCTACCTGAATCTAAAGTGATGAGCCGTATCGATAGCACAATTTGTCAGATGGGCATCGCGAAACCTTGCCGGTGCATGCCTTTTATTTCATATCCCTGGCCTGCACCCACAACACGGCGTCCTGGGAAAGCGGTTTGCCTTTATGGGTTTTGGTACTGCCGATGTTAAGTGCGGCAATACCCCACCAACCCGCCCGGGGCAGGCCGATGGTCAGCACGCCCTGGGCGTCTGTATAGGTGCTCTGGGCCTTGAATGAGGCTTGCGGTGCCGTGACGTAGTCTTGCTCGCCGAAGGCGTTGTTCGCGATGTCGACGCTGTGGTTGAGGTATTCGATTTCGACTTCGGCAAACGGCACGGGCTTGCCGTCGGCCAAGACCACGGCGCGGAACACGCCACCTGTCCAGTTTGCATAGGGCTTGCTCAGCGGTTGGATCTCCACGGGCAAGCCCTGGGGTTCTGACCAGTTGCCGGGTACGCCACCTACGTTGACGATCAGCTTGGTGAACTGCTGGATATACACGTCCTCTTCCGATTCCAGGTAGGGCTCGGGTTCCAGCACAAATACGTGGTCACCCAGCGAACGCACCAACTCGCGGGGAATCGAGGCGCGATAAGCGGTGGTCCGGTTGTCGCGACTCTGCCATTGCACCGGGCGCAGGTATTGGCGCAGGTCGATTTTTTCGCCACCGTGGGCGCTGATGTGGCTGAACGCGCGGGGTTTTTCCATCACCATGGTCGGGCCGCCGGAGAACGGGTGCGTAAACACCAGCGCAAACTCCAGACTCTGCGCACGCGTCAGTGCGGTGTCCTCCACGTAGAGCATCTGGAAATGCGCCTGGGCCACGCCAGTCAAGCCACTGAACGCAGTAACGGCAAGGGCTTGGAGCAGTTGTCGGGTTGGGATCTGCATGCTCGGTTTCACCTTGTGATGTCGGAGGACTGAAGCGTGGCGTCATGGGCGTCGCCGCCGAGGAACACCACGGAGTAGTTTTCGGCGGGCGCCTGGAACGTAAAGGTGTTGTCCTGGCCGATGCTGCCTTCGAGCAATACCTTGTCTCTCGTGTCCCGGACCTGGACTTTTCTGCCCAGGGCCGAGCTGCCGTCCGTGTAACCTGCCTCGCATTTCACCCGGTCATCGCGCTCGATGTAGCAGTCGAATACGGGGGCATGGGCGAGGGCGAACTGGCAGAACAGCACGCTGCCTGCGATCAGCAGTTGTGGGAATTTCATGGGGTTTGGTCTCCACCCTCGAAAGTGATCATGGGCGCGCTGCGAAGGCCGCCAGCAACGCGTTCAGGTTTGAAACTACAAGGGCGTCGTAGCTGTTGGCCGGGTCGGCGAGCATGCCCGGGTTGCCCGTGTCGAGGATCAGCAGGTGTGCGCCTGCGTCCTCGATGGCCTGGACGATCCGGGCGTCCGGCGCCCATTTGTGGACCACCACGCGAATCTCACGCTCGCGCAGATAACGGGTCAGTGCCGTGCGGTCGGCGTCGCTCCAGTCAATGTCCTGCCGGACGAACCAACCGTCGACATAGATGCCGAACTCGCCGAACAGATAGATGAACTCACTGGCCAGCGACAGCACGCGCAGGTCCGGGACTTGCACCAGCCGGGCGCCATACTCGGCCTTGAGCGCGCGCAAACGGCCTTCGAGTGCCGCCAGGTTGCGTGTGATGCGGGGCGCATCGGCAGGGGACAGGCGCGCCAGGTCTGCGGCGATAATCGCCGACATGCGCATGGCGTTGACTGGCCCGAGCCAGGCATAGGGCGACTGGCCGCCATCGGCCTCCTGGGTGGCTGCCCACGGTACGTCATTCGATGGCACGCGGGTCACGGCAACGCCGGGCTTGATGCTGTCCCAGGAGTGTGCGGCATCGATCTCGACGATCCGCAGGTTGTGGCGCCGGGCGGCGGCATAAAGCGGGTCTGCCCGCCACAGGCTGCCCAGGGTGACCACGGCGACGGCCCGCTGGAACACCCCGGCGTCCAGGCGCGACAGTGCGTTGGCCTGGCTTTCCATGGGCACTGCGGCCGCTTGTGGCACACGCACGACCTCGATTGCCGTGCCGTCGCTGAGCGCCGAGGTGAGTGCATACACGGCAGGCAGTGCGACCAGCACCTGTTGGCGGCCGGCATCGGCGCAGGCGGCCAGTGAGTTACCCAGCAACAGCGCCAGTATCATCCCCATGCAACGTCTGTTCATACGCTTGCCCCTCTGAAACGCGACGCGCAGGCGCGAATGACCACGGTGACCAGGAACACCAATGCCGCCACGATCACGATGGCGCCCCCGGTCGGCACCGGAATGTGCAATTGCATGGGCACCAGGATGCCGACCACGCAGGAAAATGTGGCGATCAGCACGGCGCGGGCGACCAGCCCCGGCAGTGAATGGCTGATGTTGCGCGCCGCGGCCGCCGGTATCAGCAGCAAGGCTTCGACAAGCACGGCGCCGATGATTTTCAGGCAGGCCACCGTCACCAGGGTGACCAGCACCACGAACAGGTACTCGACGCTGCGCACCGGCACGCCACGCGCATGGGCCAGGCTCGGATTGAGACTGGCGAGCAGCATGCCGTTGTACGCCGGCAGGCCGAAAAGCGCACAGGTGGCCGTGACCACCAGCAGCACATTCATATCGGTGTGGTCTACCGCCAGGATCGAGCCAAACAGCACGCTCTCCATCACGTGGGTGTTGATCTTGGCCGACACGAACAGCAGCAACGAGGCGCCGACCGCCAGCGAGATGGACAGGAACACTCCGATCAGCGTGTCGTTGGCCAGCGTGGTGCGGTGTTGTGTGTACTTCAACGTCAGCGCGAACAGCAGGCAGAACCCGAACATCGAAAAGTATGGCGAGGTATAGGACTCGCCGATCAGTACGCCGATCGCCACGCCAGTCATCGCCGCATTGCCCACGGACTGGCTGAAAAACGCCATGCGCTTGATCATCACCATCGAGCCCAGCACCCCTAGCAGGGGGCCGATCAGCAGTGCGCAAAGCAGCGCGTTGATCACGAATTCGTATTCGAACGGCTGTGGCAGCAGGCCGTTGGCGGCGAGCGCCTGCAGTTGGTTGCGAATGAAATCGTAGAGGGCGTTCATTGCAGGTGCTCCCAATGGTCGCAGCTGCCATGGAACAACAGGCGTTGATTGATCACCGTGACCGATTGCGCAACGCGCTTGACCTGTTCCAGGTCGTGGTTGATCCAGAGAATGGTGACGCCCTGGGCGTGCAGTTCGCTGACCAACTCCTCCACCAGGCGCACACCGGGTTCGTCGATCCCGGCCGTGGGCTCGTCGAGGATCAGCAGCCGCGGCAGCGGACTGATCGCCTGGGCCAACAGCACGCGCTGGCGTTCGCCTCCAGACAGACTGCCAAAGGGCTTGGCGCCCATTGCGCCTACTCCGGTGCGCTGCAAGGCCGCGTCGCTGCTTGCCCTGGCTGCGCGGGATGCGCCGAGAAAGGCCGGCCGACGCTGGCCGAGCAGGGCCATGACGTCGTTGACGGTCATTGGCACGTGGCGGTCGAAATCCGGCAATTGCGGTACATAGCCCATGGGCGTGGTGATCTCGCCCTCCAACCGCACGGTGCCCGAGTGCGGCATCTGGCCCAGCAGCGCACGTACCAGCGAGGTCTTGCCACCGCCGTTGGGACCGACCAGGCAATGCAGGGCCCCGGCCTCGATCCGGAAGTTCACGGCGTCCAGCACTGGGGTACCGCCCAGTTGCAATGAGACGTTGTCGAATACCACGGCAGGTCCACGCATTGCTGATTGCTCCTTCATTGCTGGGTGAACTCGACGGCTTCGGCCAGGGTTTCGAGGTTTTCGGCCATGGCCACCTCGAACTCGTCCGCGCTGTAGGTGCTGCCAGTGATATGCGACAGCGCAAACACCTTCACGCCGGTGGCAGCTTCGATGGGCTTGGCCAGGTCGAGGGAGAAGTTCTTCTCGGCAAACAGCACACGCACATGGGCGTTCTTGATCGCCTCGATGGTATTGGCCAACTGGCGTGCCGTCGGCGCAACGCCATGGCGCGGTTCAATCACCGCGCTGACAAACAGGCCGAATTCCTGCATCAGGTAGTCGTAGCCGGCGTGCGTGGTGGCACAGCGAAAGCCGGACAGGTCCAGTGCGGCAAAACGCGTCATGAAACGCGCGCGCAGTTCGCGGATACGCGTGGCGTACGCCAGGGCGTTGTGGCGGTACGTCACGGCGTTGGCCGGGTCCAGCTCCCCCAGTTTGCGGGCGATCTCGAACACCTGTTGTATCGCTGCGGTCGTGGAGACAAAGGTATGCGGGTTGACCACCTTGACGCCGCCCTGGTCGCCCCCCACCGGAATCAGCGCGACCGAGGCATTGGCCTGGATGATCGGCAGCGTCTGCGTACGGCCGGCCGCCTTGACGATCTGGAAGGCCCATTCATCGTGGCCGATGCCGTTGACCACCAGCGCATCGAGGCTCATCGCCCGGGTGATGTCGTCGGGCTGCGGCTGGTAGTTGTGGGGGTTCGCCTCTGCCGGGATCAGCGGCACCACGTCCGCGCGGTCACCGACGATATTCGCCACGAAACTGTAGTAGGGGTGCAGCGTGACGCCGATCTTGAGTTTCTTGCCTGCGTCCGGCGCGGCGCCTGCCAGGGCCACCAGCGGAATCAGCGCGAGCAGCGCCATGCAGCCGCGCCACAGGGCGCGCAGTGAGGTGGAGGCAGTCATGGCTGAGTTCCTTTTACGCGTTCGACTTCGCTGGCGCCGTCGTAAGGGATGACCTGGCGCCAGCCGGCGCCGACCAGCGACTCGGGCTTGACGATGCCAGGGTAGGGCGCGTTCGGGTCGCGGTGGACCCAGATCGTCGCCTGGTTCGCCCACATGACTCCCGCATGCGCATGCCCGATGACCAGCAGGTACGCACTCTGCCCCGGCGCTCGGCCGGCAGAACCGTAATACACGGTGGCGCCCTGGCCCTGGGTGGCCTGCGATACGCTGCTGACAGTGGGGGTGGCCGGTGCGTCGGCAGCGGCCGACGGGTCATGGGCCTGGTGGGTGCCGGGCAGGATCAGTTGCCAGTGCACTTCGCCGTTGGTTTTCCAGAAACCGTCACGGTAGAACGGCGGCAGCAACAGCTTCTGCGCATGTTCCAGGGTGATCCAGCCTCCGGTGTCGTTGTTGTTCCAGATGATTTCTTCACCGGCGGGCAACAGCGCGCTGTGAATGGCCTGGTCGGCGGCGCCCAAGCCATCGAAGGAACGCACCTGCCAGCTCAAGGGCACGGGCGGGCCGACGCGTTCGGGGCGAAACATCACGTAGCCGAGCACGCCAGCGGTGACGGCCAAGGTCGCCAACAGCAGGCCCAGCGACTCCCATCGACCGGAGGCGGGGCGCACCACCTGGGTTGCAGCGCTCGCGCCGGCCATCAGAGAAACGCAATCCAGCGGCCAAGGAAAATCACCCCGGCCCACAACGCCAGGGAACTGGCGCCCGCGACCCGCGCCTGGCTGGGCGGTGGCAACGTGGTGTCCCATTCACCGATGCGGCGAAACGCGCCCAGGTGGAACACCGCCATGTTGAGCCCTGCCAGCACCAGCAGGCCCATCTTCCACAGGAAGGCGGTGTTCTGCACATAGGTCGTGCCATTGGCGCAGAACATCAGCAGGCCGGTGATCACGCACACCGCGAATGCGACCCACGTGAACGGCAGCAAGTCATTGATCAGCCGCAGCGCGCTGCGCCGATGGGCCGTCACGCCAAGCAGGCGCAGGTCGACCACGGCGATGGTGCCGTAGACGATGGCGATGCCGATCACATGCAGCGATTCCAGCAGCGGAAAGGCCGAGCCCGACTCGCGGATGAAGGTGGCGACGGCGGTGTCCTGGAGGGTTTGCAGCAACACTTGAATATCCATGGCGGTTACCTGAAGGCTTGGGTTGAAAACGCTTAGATCGTGTAGGCGATCCAGCGACCGCAGATGATCACGACGCACCACAAGCCGATCGACAGCCAGGCCAACGCCTTGATCGGGCGCGGGTCGCCGTTGTCGGGGGCGCGTAGCAGCGGGCGGCGCAGCCACAGCGTCAGACCGAACGCGGTCGCCACCAGGGCCATCTTCAGCCAGAACGTGGTGTTGACCAGGACCCGGTCGGGCTCGGCGATGATCATGAGCAAGCCGGTCATGAGCAGCACGATGAGTGCGTTGCGCATCCACGGGTAATAGCGGCGAACCACGCCGCGCAAGGGTTCGTCGCTGGCCAGCACGCCAGCCAGGCGCAGGTCGGAAACGAGCGCCGAACCGAACAGCACGGTGATGGCGATGATATGAATGCTCTGCACCGTGGGAATGACCCAGAGAATGTCGCGGATGGCGGTGCTCAGGGGCGATGCATAGATCCAGGCAATGATGAGTGACGATGACATCGGCGTTCCTTCCTCGTGGGCTTAGAAGTCTTGGGGTGTCGCGATCGGCCGCAGGCGCGCCGCATCCTCTGGCAGCAGGTAGCCTTGCTGGATCGAAACGGCTTTGGCTTCTTCGAATTTCTGCGCGTAGCGGTTGAAGTTGGCGTAGTGCCGGCCCAGCACGTCCTTCGCGTAGGCCACCTTGGTGTCGTAGATCAGGCCGCAGCCGGTCTCCTGGTCGGTAAGGTAGGTCGCACTCGGCACCTGGACCCACGGCGGGCGCACGCCGCCCTGCAGGTTGCCGGTGGCCGGGGCACGTGCGGCCGCCTTGCCGTCGCGCACCACCCGTGGCGCCTTCGGCATGGGGGTGCCGTCGCGCACCCAACGGTCCATGCGATCGAGCAGCGCCGACACCACCAGCTCTACGGGTTCGTCGTACAGCGTCTGGCAGCGAGGGTCGTCGCCCTTGCCGACATCGGCCGCCAGCGGTTCGGTGTGCTCGGTCCCCAGATCGGCCAGGCGCAGATGAGGCATGCCGG
Source organism: Pseudomonas sp. AF03-9 (assembly GCF_020515815.1). Lineage (NCBI taxonomy): Bacteria > Pseudomonadati > Pseudomonadota > Gammaproteobacteria > Pseudomonadales > Pseudomonadaceae > Pseudomonas > Pseudomonas sp. AF03-9. Next base: position 91,336 of record NZ_JAHPJF010000017.1, read on the forward strand.
TGACTTCGTAGTAACGCAGCTGCGGGCTGTCGGTGTCCGGAGGCAGGGGGATGCCTTCGATCACGTCGTGCAGGGTTTCGGACTGGCTGTAGACGGTCACGAACGGCACGCCCTCGGGCATCTGGCGCGGCACGCGGATGACGTCGCCGCCGACTTCGCCATAGGCCATGCGGCCGGTCATGTAGGCATCGATCAGCGGCCTGCCGTCAGGCAGGCGCCATTGCTGGTGGCGGCCCTGGTCGAGGTAGTCCATCCAGACTTGTGCAGTCACGGCCCAGCTGTTGACGTAGACACGCTGCACGTCGAAGCCGGCCAGCGGGCCCTGTGTCGCAGGGGTTTTCAGCAGCAACGCCAGCTGCGCCGCGATGCCTTGTGACTGCGGCGCGAACGGATCGGGCACGGTGCCCCGGCTGAAATGCTCCGGGTCGTAGTAAGTGCCCAGCGGCGCATACCGCGCGTAATCGAAGCGGCGCATAAAGTCGAAATTGACGATTCGTCCGTACCTGGCGATCTGCTCGGCCTCGGCCGCTGGCGTGTCCGCGATGAACTTGGGATCGACCCGCGGCTGGTTGGTGTTCAGCGTGTAGCCGACATAGGCGTAGCCACGGCGCAGCAAATAGTCGCGGGTCAGGATCCATCCGGCGCCACGCTCGCCAAACCAGCTGAAGGGCTCGATCACCACCGTGCCGTTGAAGCGCGCGGGGTCGGCCGGTCGGCGCACCAGAATGCGCGTGGTGTAGGGCGCGTCGAAGCGTTGCTCACCCGTGGCGGTAATGGCCGGGGCGATGCCTTGCAGGTAGAACTCTTGCTCGGTGTAGCCGTACTGGTCGAGGTCGCTGTACTCGGTACCGGGACGTAACGCCGACGACAGCGGCAACTGGCCCGACGGCGGCACGGCAATCGCGGTCGGCAGGCGCGGCACGTCGGCCCACGCGTTCGACGTGAGCGCCAGCAACAGGCCGCCGAGGGTCATCGTGCGCTGCATCCGGCCCACCTTATTCAAGACTGAGGGACGCTTTGCCCTCGCTGTCGATCACGATCTGGTTGTTCTCGCAGACGTACTCTTGAATCGCATAGCTGGAGCGCTTGTAGTCGAAAGTGAAGCGATACGGCGTGTTGAGCACCTGCGGGTCTTCGATCAGGACCTGATCCTCCAGGTGATCAGGCCCGCGCAGCCGGATGCGTTCGGTGATCTTCATGTCCGGGCCGTGGGGCACGTCATAGAAGTGCACGTCGCTGCGCACACGCTGGGTTTCGACGACGAGGGTGTCGCCTTCCCAATGCCCACGCGAATGGCCCTGGTACAGCGGGTCGAGTTTTTCCTTGGGCGGCATCGCCTGGTTCAACAGAATCCGGCGGACCTGCTGCAGGTATTCACCCAGGACGACCACTTGCTTGCCGTCGTGAATGATTTGGATCGGGAACAGCGCCGCCATCATTGTCGGCATGCCTTCGGGCAGGCATTTGGAACTGGTGGTCGCGAGCGGTGTGCCAGCCTCGTTGGCGGCGGCCTGTTTCTTCTTGAACGCGGCATATTCGGCGGCATACGGCGCCTTGAGGTCCATCGGCCCGCCGGGGTGCACGGGGTCGTCCGGGTTCTCGCCAAACCAATCGTCCGGGGTGCGTTCCCAGGTGCCGCTGATATCGGGCTTGGGTTTGGGCATTGTCGCGGCGTTGGTTAGCGCTGTGCTCGTCGCAAGGGCGAAGCCCAGGCCGATGATTGCTATGTGCAAGGTGCGTGTCGGTTTCATAGAGACATCTCCACAAAGTGGTGCGGTGCGGTTGGGCGGCAAAGAGACGGCGTTCAACCGCCGCCCGAGAGCACCACGTCACCGATCTTGATCTCCACGAGGAGCCCGCCGGGTTCGCCGTTTTTCAGCGGTTTGAAGGACACCTCGGCGTTCTCGCCGGCCTTGATCGAGTCTGCGCTCCAGCCGGTACGCTGCAACGCGTTGACGCTGCCCGTCTCGATCTTGTAGCGCTGGGGCGGCGGGCCGGGGGCATCGAGGTAAATGGTGATGTGCGGGTTGGTCCAGGCAAAGCGCTCCACCACACCCTTGACGGTGACCGTGCGGGTCTGGTCGAACAGCGCGAAGGAATGGTGGGCCGTGGCGGTTGACGACAGGGCACTGCAGGCAACCAGGCTCAGCAGGCAAAGTCCCTGGCGCAACAGCGGGGAGGGCAGAACAGTCATGACGGGTGCCTCGGTTTTTATGGTTCTTATGGGCCCAGCATAGGGTGGCGAAGTGGGCAGGCCGTAGCCCAAAACGGCAACCAATGGCGGTGAGCGAAGGAATTCGCGCGATGGCCATGCACATGCTGATTTGGGTTACCGCTGGCAGGGTTGATTCGGAAAAATCGCGACTCGCCTCATAAATATAAAAACAGGAGAGACGTCATGCGCAGCCCCCCTTATGCCCCGTTACTGTCGCTGGTTGCACTGTGTGCATTCGAGCCGCAAGCACACGCCTACACGCTGTACAACGAAGAGGATGGTGGCACCGTTTTGAACGCTGAACTGGGCGCTGGCTTCGGCTGGTTCGGCAGTACCCGCAATTACCTCGCCGACCCGCAGAAAGTACCCGGCAGCATGCGTTGGCAAGAGGGCTACGCCAAATATGGCCTCAACGGCACCACTGACAAGCTCACCGCCGGCTCGATCTACGGTGGCTTCAGCCTGCTCAGTTCCGCCACATGGGGCGACGGCGACACCGGCAAAAACACGGCTGGCAATGAGCGCAGAACTGCCGTGGAAGACGCCTACCTGGGCTGGCGCTCGGGTGAGCTGATCCCTGCCCTGGGCAAGGACGGCGTGGATTTTTCCTTCGGCCGCCAACTGGTGACGGTGGACGGCTTCCTGATTACCGACGATGGCTTCAACCCCGGCAACGCCTTCAGTCCCATCGCGGATGTCAACGATGGTCGCTTCAACCGTGGCGGCGCCTTCTACCTTGGCCAGCGCCTGGCGTTCGGCAATACCGCCGTGCTCAAGGTGGGCGGTAAGGAGGGCTTGCACGGCAGCCTGATCTGGCTCAAGTCGGATAACCCGGGGCAGTCCAAAACCGAAGTGGCGGCGGCCACGATTGACTACACGACGCCGTTCGGCTCGCTCGGTTCCACCTACATACATGGCCTGGATGTCGAGGAGCGCTACGCCTTCGCTGATCGGATGGAACGCAAAGGCATGAACATCTACAGCCTGCGGGGCCAGGGCAACGCCGGGATCGACAACGCCGATTTCGCCTTTGAAGTGGCGCGCCAGGAAAAACGCTCGGGGTCACAGCGTGCGATGTTCTTCGACGCGGGCTACACCTTCGCCGACGTCAAATGGCAGCCGACGCTGAGCTATCGCTATACGCGGTATTCCGAAGGTTGGGATTTCCTGTTCCAGGGCGGTTTCCGCAAGCGCTACCAGGGTGAGGTTGCGGCCAACTACGCCGGCTCCGTGACGTCGAACATGCAGATCAACGATGTCCTGCTCTCCGTGCGGCCGACCGACAAGCTGACGCTCAATGCCATGGTCTTCGACTACCACCAACTGTCCCGTAAACAACAACAGAACTTCAGTGCGCGAGAGGTGGATCTGTTTCTTGATTGGGTGGTAACGGACAACATCACCCTGTCGCCGCTGGTTGGCTTCTACAAACCAGAGAAGTGGCTGGGCAATGGTGGGCTTCAGAGTGGCAGCGCATCCACCAACACGTACATGCAGTTGATTGTCTGGGTGACGTTCTAGAAGAGGGCGGCGTTGGCGCCTGGCGCCAACGCCTGTTTGCCTCAGAGCATGCGGCGCAACACGTCGTTGCGTGGGTCCTTGTCGTAGAAGCGGTGCTTGAGGGCGCCGGCGATGTGCAGCACGATCAGCGCGAGCAGGGTGTAGGCGCACACCTTGTGCAGCAATTGGAACACCACGAACCAGTCGTCATTTTTTGGCAACAGCTCTGGCAGGTTGACGCCAAAAAAGAACACCCCGTCGCTCATGGTGAAGGTACTCGACATGGAGTACCCCATCAGCGGCACGATCACCAGCAAGGCATACATTGCCCGCTGGATCAGCCTGGACAGCACGCGCTCATGCGGTGCCAGTGTTTCCAGCGGTTGTGGAATGTGCGGCGTGCGAAAGCGCACGGCAATCTGGGTCAGCACCAATAGGAACGCCAACACCCCGAAGGATTTATGCCAGGGGTAATACAGCTCGAATTTGCTCGCCACTTCGTCATTCATGCCGGTCATGTGCCAGCCCGCCCAGAGCAGGCCGGTGATGATCACTGCGCGCACCCAATGCAGCAGGCGCAGGGACGTCGGATAACGATCGATTGTCGTTTGGTTGTTTGAGTTCATCACGGTTTCTCCAACGGTCAGCAAGGGGGCGCCTGGGAGCGCGCCACGCAGGCAAGGGTGGCGCGCTCGGTGCGGGGGAAGGACTCAGGAAGGCATCAGCACGGTGATGACTTTCTCCTCGGTGTAGGCCAGCGCGCCACTGAAGCCGCCTTCACGCCCGATACCACTGGTCTTCAGGCCACCCCACGGCAGGTTGGCGTCCAGCGGGCTCCAGCAGTTGATGCCCACGGCACCGGCATTTACCGCCGCGGCTACGCGGTGCGCGCGCACCAGGTCGGTGGTCCACACGGTCGCCGCCAGGCCGTAGCTGGAGTCGTTGGCCAGGGCGACCGCTTCATCCTCGGTGTCGAAGGTGATCAGGGTGCCGACCGGGCCGAAGATCTCGTCCCTGGCAATTGCCATGTCGTTGCGTGCGTTGGCGAAGATCGTCGGGCGCACGAACCAGCCGCGCCCGGGAGTGGACACGCCACCGGCGAGCAGCGTCGCACCTTGGTCGATGCCCAGCTGAATGTAGCGGTTGACGCGCTCGAACTGGGCTTTCTTGGCCACCGGGCCCATCTGTACGCCGGGCTGGTGCGGGTCGCCGACGTTGACCGCCCGCGCGGCTTCAGCCAGCGCCGCGCCGAAGCGTTCGGCGAGACTGCGCTGCACCAGGATGCGTGAACCGGCGGCACACACCTGGCCCTGGTTGGCGAACAGGCCGAGGGCACAGCCGCGTACCGCGTCGTCGAAGGACGCATCATCGAACACAATCTGCGGGCTCTTGCCGCCCAGCTCCAGGGCCACGCGCTTGAACAGCACGCCGGCCGTGCGCTGGATCTCGCGACCTGCTTCGGGGCTGCCGGTGAAACTGATCTTGGCGATGTGCGGGTGTTCGCACAACGCACGCCCGACCTCGGCACCGTAGCCGGTGACTACGTTGATCACACCGTCCGGGAAGCCTGCTTCCTGCGCCAGCGCCGCCAGGTGCAGGGCCGACTGCGGGGTCTCTTCCGACGGCTTGATCACCACGGTGCAACCGGCGGCCAGCAGCGCGGCGAGCTTCCACACGGTGATCATCAGTGGCGAATTCCACGGCACGATGGCGCCGACCACGCCCACGGGTTCGCGCACCGTGTACGAGAGGGTGCGGGTGCCGAAATAGCCGCCGGTGGGAATGGTGCGACCTTCCAGCTGGTTGGCCCAACCGGCGGCGGCGCGCAGGTTGGCGATGGCGTTGGGCAGGTCCATCCGGCGCGGTTCGATGGGCGAGCGGCCGATGGCGTTGGCGTCCATGTCCGCCAGGCGCTCGCTGTCGCGCTCCACCAGGTCTGCCAGTTTTGACAGCAGCCGGCCACGCCTGGCGCCATCGAGCTGGCTCCAGGCGCCGCGCTCAAGTTGCTCTAGCGCGGCACCCACGGCGTGGTTGACGTCCTCGACGCTGCCACGTGCGCTGCGGCCGTAGACCTGTTCGGTGACCGGGTCGAGCAGGTCGATGTAGTGTCCGCTCGAAGGTTCGACGGCGGCGCCCGCGATGAAGTGGTTCAACTGTTCAGTCATGTTGTGCTCCTTGGATCAGGCCTTGAGGGAGGCCAGGGCGTCGCTGAAGATGTCCAGTGCCTTGAAGAACAGCGCACGGGAGATGGTCAGTGAAGGCATCACGCGCATCACGTTGCTGTAGCGACCGCAAGGGATCATCAGCACGCCGTGGTTGATCAGGTAGCCCATCAGTTGGCCGATCTTTTCACCGGCCAGTGGCGCCTTGGTGAGCGGGTCCTCGACCAGTTCGATACCGATCATCAGGCCGCGCCCGCGCACTTCGCCGACGAAGGGGCTGTTGAAGCCGCGGATGCGTTCCTGGGCTTGCAGGCCCAGGTCGTGGGCGCGATTGAGCAGGTCGAGTTCCGGGTCTTGCAGGATGCTGATGTTGGTCAGCGCCACGGCTGCCGACAGCGAGTTGGCGGCGAAGGTATTGGGCATCGAACCGTCGGGGATCTGTGCGGCCAGGTCCGAGCGCATGATCAGGCCGGCCATGGGCAGGTCGCTGCCGATGCCCTTGCCGAAGGTGAGCATGTCGGGTTTGACGCCGGAGTGCTCGACCGCCCACATCTTGCCGGTACGGCCCGCGCCGGACTGCACTTCATCGACAATCAGCAACGTGCCGCTGCGGTCGCACGCTTGGCGCAGGCGTTGCAGGAACTCGGGGGAGGGCGGCACGTAGCCGCCTTCGCCCTGCACGGGCTCGACGATCACGGCGGCCACGTCATCGGCGGCGGTGTACGGGGTGTTGAGCAGGTAGTCGACGTAGTCACCGGCGATCTGCTCGGCGCTCTTGTGGGTGGTGTCGAAGGGGAAGCGGTAGGCGTACGGGTAGGGCGCGTGGATCACGCCGCCCATCTGTGCGCCGTAGCCTTTGCGATAGGCCGTGCCGGTGGTGAGGGCGCCGGATGCGTTCCACACACCGTGATAACCGCCATGGAAGGCAATGATCTGATGCCGCCCGGTGATGCGCTTGGCGAACTTGATCGCGGCCTCCAACGCATCGCTGCCGCTTTGGGTGAAGAAAGTAATGCAGTCGCCGCGCAAGCCGTCGGGGGCGATCTCGGACATCTTCGCCGCCAGTTCGGTACGGCGGGTGCTGTTGATCTCCAGGGCGTGCATCAACACTTGGGATTGTGCCTGGATGGCCTGCACCACTTTGGGGTGGCAACGGCCTACGCTGCTGACGCCGACACCGGCGGACAGGTCGATGTAAGTGTTGCCATCCGGGTCCTTGAACGTGGCGCCAAAAGCGCGGTCCATCGCCACCGGCATGCGGCCACCCCCGCGGGCCATCGACTCGGTGCGCGCCGACAGCGCCAGGGCCTCGCTCGCCTTGGGGCCGGGCAGGGCGCTGGAGATGATCCGCGGGGCATCCGCGAAGTGCAGGGCTTCAAATTTGGCTTCACTCATGACGGTCTCTCTGGAATGTCGATTTAAGTCAGCCCGATCATCTGCGTGGCGGGTTGCAGGCCGGTAGCCCGAATCGGCAATTGCGCGTGTCAGCCCCAGGGAGGCGCGGAATCTCAGAAACAATTTGCAGGATTTTTGCGATATGCGACTATCCAAAGGCGCGGCGATCTAAAAACAAGAATATGGGTAGAGGCTCCAGATACCATGAAAAACCAGACGATCAGCCATTTTCGCGACATCCACGTGCATGCCGCCACGGTTCAGCAGTGGAACCAGGACTACAGCCAACTCACTGCCGGCTCCGCCGAAAGCACGCTCATGCAACTGACGACGACCGGCTGTCACTTGTTTCTCGAACAGATCAACCAGCGTGTGGTGCAGAACGGCGTGGCCCCCCGCGACAAGATGTGCTTTGCCGTGCCCATCAACGTTCCCGGATCGATCCGGATGCAGGGCCGCGACGTGGACGACAGCAGCCTGTTCTTCCTGCACGGTGGCGAGGAATTCATGTTCCATATGCCGATGGGCATGGAGCTGCTGTCCATCACCTTCGAGCGTGAAATGTTCGAGCAGGCGCTGGAGCAAACCCCGTCGGCGAAGGCCCTCAACCAGTTGCTGCGCCAGCCGGTGATCAAGGTGTCGCCCCAGCGTTTCGCCCAGGCGCGTCGCCGCTTGCTGGCGCTGTTCTCCCAGGCCCTGTTGCACGACGACCTTGACAGCACCTGGGAGTTGGCGTTGGAGCAGGCGATGCTCGACGAGTTGTTGCAACTGATGCTCGACCCGGCCTGCGACAAGCAACAGCGCAGCCCCAGTTCCACGCGCAGTTTCATTGTGGAGAAATGCCACCGCCTGGCGACCGCCGAGCTGCTCAACGTGCCCAGCGTGACCGATTTGTGCCAGCGCCTGCAGGTGAGTCGGCGCACCGTGCAAAACAGCTTTCGCGCGGTGGCCGAGACCACGCCGCTGAACTACCTGCGCTCGGTGCGGCTCAACGGCGTACGCCGCACCTTGATGACCACCCGCGCCCGCGAGCTGTCCATCGGCGACGCCGCCGCGCAATGGGGTTTCTATCACCTCAGCCATTTTGCCGCGGAGTACCAGGAGCTGTTCGCCGAGCTACCGTCCCAGACCACCCGCGCCGCCATCACCGGGTGCGTGCGCGTCTGAACAAAGACCTGGAATCACCGGCGCCAGCCGGGCAGGTGTCGTTGAGCCATTGGGTGACCGATTTGGGCTACCGAGGCGTTCGTGAGCAGGCATAGGATCGAATCCAGCGTGCGACAAGAACGACGAACCCTTCGGTGACGGTGAGCGGTTGACTGTGCCGATCCTCCAGCGACTGCCTCATACAATAAGGTCAACAACATGAGTGTACCTCTCCCGGTCAACCGCTCCACGGAGCTCAAGCGTGGCGCCCTGGGTGTCGGCTTCATCATCTTTTTTGTAGTGTCGGCGGCCAGCCCGCTCAGCGTGATTGCCGGTGGTTTTCCGATTGGCATCATGCTGGGTAACGGCGCCGGTACTCCGGCCTTGCTGATCCTGGCCTTGCTGGTGCTGCTGGCGTTTTCGGTGGGCTACACCACCATGTCCCGGCATGTGACCAATGCCGGTGGTTTCTACGCCTTCACCTCCCGGGGCCTCGGCGGCCTGGCCGGCGGTGCGGCGGGGGTACTGGCGATGTTTGCCTACAACATCCTCCAGGTCGGCTTGTACGGCATGTTCGGCGGGGTGGTCAGCGGCACCATGGCCAGCGTGTTCGGCCTGGCGCTGCCGTGGTGGGCCTATTCGTTGCTGGCGATGGCCAGCGTGGCGATCCTGGGGTATCGCAAGATCGACCTGTCGGCGCGGGTGCTGTCGGTGGTGGTGATCGCCGAGTACCTGGCGATCCTGATCCTGGATTTCGCCATCCTCAAATCCGGCGGTGACAGCGGTATCAACCTCGATGCGTTCAACAGCGCCCATGTGTTCAGCGGCACGCCGTCGATCGGCCTGCTGTTCTGCTTCGCGGCGTTTATCGGCTTTGAAGCCACCACGATCTACGGCGAAGAAGCCAGGGACCCGCAGCGCACCATCCCGATTGCCACCTACTGTTCGGTGCTGTTGATCGGCGGCTTCTACGCGTTGTCGGTCTGGTCGATGGTGGTGGGCGTCGGCGCGGACAAGATCGTGCCGCTGTTGCAGTCCCTGCAAGACCCGACGACCTTTATCTACGGCATGTCCGACCACTTTGTCGGGCCGCAGCTGACCCAGGTGATCCGTGTGCTGTTCATGGTCAGCATCTACGCTGGCCTGTTGGCTTTCCACAACGCCGCCGCACGTTACTTCTACGCAATTGGCCGCGACGGCTTGCTGCACAGCCTGCTGGGCACCACCCACCGCGTGCACCAGAGCCCGCATATGGGCTCGGCGTTGCAAAGCCTGATCTCGGCAGTGGTGGTGCTGATTTTCGCGGCGATGGATGCCGACCCGATCCTGCAACTGTTTGCCTGGCTGTCCAACCTGGCGACGTTGTGCGTGATCTTGCTGATGGCGCTCACGTCGGCTGCGGTGCTGATGTTTTTCCGGCGCCACCCCGAGCTGAAGGTCGGGCTGTGGCGCGGGCGGATTTTCCCGGGGTTCTCGTGCCTGGCGCTGCTGGCGGTGCTGGTGCTGGCGGTGGTGCATTTCGATGTGCTGACGGGCGCCAGCGTGGCTTTGTCCTATGCCTTGTGCGCGATTATTCCGGCGGCGCTGCTGGGCGGCGTGTTTCTCGCCGCTCGCCTGCGCAAGCGTTCACCGCAGCGCTTCCAGGCCCTGGGCAGTCACAAGCTCTAAGGCTGGACGGGGGCTGACGGCTTGCTCAGTTTGACCAGCAGCGCTGCAACCAACAGCAGCGCTGCCGATGCCGCCAACACCAGCACAAAACCGGCATCAAACGCTGAGCGGGCAAAGGCAATCAGCATCGCACGGCCTTCGGGCGCCAGCGTTTCGGCGACCACCAGCGCATCGTCCAGGCTGTCGAATGCCACGGGATCGCGGGTCAGCCACGTCGGAATCGCCACTCCTGCGGCATACGCATAGATCGCCGACAACAGGCTGCCGGCCAGGGTCACACCGACCGCGCCGCCCAGCTCAAACGACACTTCCTCGATGGATGCGGCCATGCCGGCCTTGTCGGCGGGCACGCTGAGCATGATGGTGCTGGATGAAGCGGTCAGCGCCGCGCCAATCGTGAAACCCAAGGCCCCAAGGCTGATGAGTTGCAGGTACGCCGGCGCGGTGTAGAGCAACAGGTACGCCAGCATCGCGGCAGAAGACAGCAGCAATGTCCAGAACAGCATGCGCTGGTGCCCCAGGCGCGGCAGGTAGTAACCGGCCAGGGGGCCGGAGACGAAGGAACCCAGGGGTAATGGCAGGATAAACAGTGCAGCCTCCAACGGTGACAGGCCGAGCACCAGTTGCAGGCGCTGACTGAACACCAGCTCCATGCCGATCAGTGCGGCGGCCGACACCACCGCTGCGATCACCGCATTCCTGAAACCGGCGGTGCGGAACAAGCTCAGGTCGAGCATCGGTTGTGCGGCGCGGCGTTGACGCCGTACGAACAACCACAAGAACAGCGCACCGAGGACCAGCGCCACCAGCATGCCGTTGTAGGCGGGGGCGCGCTTGCCGAGCTCCTTGATTGCATAGGCCAGGCTGATCAAACCGATCATCACCTGCAACGAGCCCAGCCAGTCCCACCGTTTTTGCGTATCTGCGGGCGGATTCGGGATCAGTAGAACGCCGACGACCAGCGCCACCAGCACGATCGGCACATTGATCAAAAACACCGAGCCCCACCAGAAATGCTCCAGCAACAGGCCGCCCACCACCGGCCCGAACGCGGCGCCGCCAGAGGCCACCGAGGCCCACACACCGAACGCCATGGCCTGCTCCCGTGGGTCGCTGAACGTGATCCGCACGATGGCCAGCGTCGCCGGCATCATCATCGCGGCACCGACCGCCAGAAAGCCGCGCGCACCGATCAGCACGCCGGCGGTTGGCGAAAATGCGGCAACCAGCGAGAACACGCCAAACACCGCCAGCCCGCCGATAAACAGGCGCTTGTGGCCGAGGCGGTCACCCAGGGTGCCCATGCCCAGCAGCAGCCCGGCGGCGATCAGCGCGTAGATGTTGACGATCCACAGTTTCTGCGACGGCGAGGCATTCAGCTCGCGGGTCAGGGTGGGCAGGGCGGTATACAGCACGGTCATGTCAATGACGATCAGCAGCAGGGCGCTGGAAATAATCGCCAGGATCAACCAGCGCAATGGAAGTGTCATGGGGGGACTCGGAGGCAGGGGAAGCGTTGCAGGCAGGTTACTGTAACTCAGGCTCGGCGCGCGTGGCGCCGTGCCGTTTACACGCGAAAGTGCCCAACCAATTGCTGTTGATGAGTGGCCATGGCGTGCAGCGATTCACTGGCTCGCGTGGCGTCGTTCATCTGGTGGCTGAGTGTTTCGCTGATGCCACGGATGTCACTGACCCGATGGCTGATGTCTTCCACCACGGTGCTTTGTTCCAGGGCCGCGCTGGCGATCTGTTGGTTCATTTGTTCAATCACATCCACGGCCTGGGAAACCGCCTCCAGCGCCGAGCGGGTCTGTTGCACCTGGAGCACGCTGTGGCCGGCCTGCTCGCGGCTCGCCTGGGTGCTGTGCACCACTTCCTGGCTGAGCTGTTGCAAGGTTTCGATCACCGCGCGTACCTGTTCGACCGAGCGCTGGGTGTTGCTCGCCAGGTGCCTGACCTCATCGGCCACCACTGCAAAACCACGGCCCTGCTCGCCGGCCCTGGCGGCTTCGATGGCCGCGTTCAACGCCAGCAGGTTGGTCTGTTGGGCGATGGCGCTGATTACATCGAGCACTTGGCCAATCTGGGTGCTGCTGTCGGCGAGGGCGGTGACCTGCGTGAGGGTGCCGTCCAGGCGCTGATCGAGGCTGTCGATGCTGCGCTCGGCCGTGGCGAATACCGCCTGGCCGGTTCGGCTGGCGTTTTCGGCGGCGGTGGCGGCGTCTGCGGCGCTGTGGGAATGGCGCGCCACTTCCTGGGCACTGGCGCTCATTTGATGCAGCGCGGTCGCGGCCAATTCTACTTCGCGGTATTGGCGCTGCATGCCCGTGCTGACCTCGCGGGCAATGCCCGATGAGGTGTCGGCATGGTTGCGGGTCTCCACGGCGGCATTTTGGATGGCGCGCATCATCGGTTGTAGCTTGTCGAGGAAACGGTTGAAGCCACTGGCGAGTCGACCCAGTTCGTCGCGTCGCCCGGCGGGCAGGCGTTGCGTGAGGTCGCCGTCGCCCTCGGCAATCGCATCCAGCAGGTTGGCCACCTTCAATATCGGGCGTGTCACGCCGTAGGCCGCGAGCCAGATCAGCAGCATGCCCAGGCAGCTGGCCAGCAGGCCCAGGCCCAGATTGAAGCGGTTGGCGTCGCGGTTCTTGTTGTCCAGTTCGCTTTGCATTTGCTGCGCGGGCGCCTGCACCAGAGCTTGCGGTACTTTGATCTGCAGTTGCCACGCTGGGTTGCCCGTCACGGTTTGCAGGGCCTGGGCCACGTCCACGGCGGCCTCGCTGACCGAACCGCTGCGCCCGGCCACCTGGCCGGCGGGTGACAGGATCGTCACCTCGCTGGCCCCCGCGTACAGGTCCTGGCCGAGGTTGGCGGCAAGCTTTTGCAGGGTGTCGAGGCTGACGTCCAGGCCCAGCACGCCGAGTACCTGGCCATTGACGATCAGCGGCACGGAAATGCTGCTCATCAATACGTCACGGCCTTCTACCTGGCTGGTGTAGGGCTCGACCACGCAGGTGCGCCGTTGCGTCTGGGGGCAGCGATACCAGTCGGTGTCCGGATCGGCGCCGGGCAGCGCATGGTTGGCGGTGATTTGCGCCTCGCTCAGCACATCCTGCACCAGTTGCCCCGGCTGGCTTTGCGACCAGTACAGCGCAAAGCGTCCGGTTTCGTTGCCGGCCAGGGCGGGTTGCGCGACGAAATCCGCATCGGCCCCGGCCAGCGCGCCGGGCAACAGCACCACGTACAGACCGAGCACGTCCGCGCGCTTGAACAGGGCCTGGCGGGTCACCTCCACCAGGCTTTCACGCAATTGCGCGGCGCTGAGGCGCCCCTTGAGTGCCTGCTCGCGCAGGTGCACGACCTGTTCGGCGAAGCCTTCGCTGTACAGCGCCGCTGCGTTGAAAAAACGCTCCACGCGCAGGCCTTGGGCAACGGCCTGGGCTTGCAAACGCTCGACGGCGGCTTGCCCCAGCAACTGGCTGCTCTGTTGCTTGAGCAGGTTGGCGCTTTGTTGATTCTGGTACACGCCGGCACCGATCAGCGCGCCGACTACGGTCAGCAGGCACAGCCCGCTCAACAGGGTGATGCGCCATTGGAGGGTGAGGTGGGTTGAACGCATGGCTGAGGTTCCTGAAGAGAGCACGATGGCGCGAGCATGCGGGGCGCCTGGATAAGCGGCTATCCCGAATCGGCAAGCGCTGGCGGTGGCGGCTTGACCTGTTTTGGGGCGCGGGTTCGGATGCTACCGATTTGGGATAGCGAGGGGTTTGGGGCGGGCATAGGATCAAATTCAGCGTGCAACCAAAACAACAAGCTAACCGGTGCCGATGCGGTGTGGTCGGACCAACCCAACAGCGACTGCCTCATACAATAAGGTCAACAAAATGAGTGTTTCTATTCCGGTCAACAGCTCCACGGAGCTCAAGCGTGGCGCCCTGGGTGTCGGCTTCATCATCTTCTTTGTGGTGTCGGCGGCCAGCCCGCTCAGTGTAATTGCCGGCGGGTTTCCCATTGGCATCATGCTTGGCAACGGCGCCGGTACGCCGGCGTTGCTGATCCTGGCCTTGCTGGTGCTGCTGGCGTTTTCGGTGGGCTACACCACCATGTCCAAGCACCTGACCAACGCCGGTGGTTTCTACGCCTTCACCTCCCGGGGCCTCGGTGGCCTGGCCGGCGGTGCGGCGGGGGTGCTGGCGATGTTTGCCTACAACATCCTCCAGGTCGGCTTGTACGGCATGTTCGGCGGGGTGGTCAGCGGCACCATGGCCAGTGTGTTCGGCCTGGAGTTGCCGTGGTGGGCCTATTCGCTGTTGGCGATGGCCAGTGTGGCGATCCTGGGGTATCGCAAGATCGACCTGTCGGCACGGGTGCTGTCGGTGGTGGTGATTGCCGAGTACCTGGCGATCCTGATCCTGGATTTCGCCATCCTCAAATCCGGCGGTGACAGTGGCGTCAACCTCGATGCATTCACTAGCAGCCGTGTGTTCAGCGGCACCCCGTCGATCGGCCTGCTGTTCTGCTTCGCGGCGTTTATCGGCTTTGAAGCCACGACCATCTACGGCGAGGAAGCCAAGAACCCGCAACGCACCATCCCGATTGCCACCTACTGCTCGGTGCTGTTGATCGGCGGCTTCTATGCGTTGTCGGTGTGGGCGATGGTGGTGGGCGTCGGTGCGGACAAGATCGTGCCGCTGTTGCAGTCCCTGCAAGACCCGACGACCTTTATCTACGGCATGTCCGACCACTTTGTCGGGCCGCAGCTGACCCAGGTGATCCGCGTGCTGTTCATGGTCAGCATCTACGCCGGGCTGTTGGCCTTCCACAACGCCGCCGCACGTTACTTCTACGCGATTGGCCGCGACGGTTTGCTGCACAGCCTGCTGGGCACCACCCACCGCGTGCACCAGAGCCCGCACATGGGCTCGGCGTTGCAGAGCCTGATCGCCGCCGTGGTGGTACTGATTTTCGCGGCGATGGACGCCGACCCGATCCTGCAACTGTTCGCCTGGTTCTCCAACCTGGCCACGCTGTGTGTGATCTTGCTGATGGCGCTGACCTCGGTGGCCGTGTGCGCGTACTTCCAGCGCCATCCCGAATTGAATGTCGGCGTGTGGCGTGGGCGCATCCTGCCGGGGTTTTCCTGCCTGGCGCTGGTGTCGGTGCTGGTGCTGGCTGTGGTGCACTTCGATGTGCTGACCGGGGCCAGCAAAGTCCTGTCCTACGGCCTCTGCGCGATCATTCCGATGGCCTTGATCATCGGCGTCTATCTCGCCGCCCGCCTGCGCAAAATCTCGCCATCGCGTTTCCACGCGTTGGGCAGCCACAAGCTTTAAGCCGCAACCGATTACCTAGGCAAAACCGGGCCGCCGCCAGTTGGCGCGGCCCGTCAGTGTGTGAAAGGAAGGTTTCCAATGCAAAACTACACGATGCATATCAATGGGCTGCCAGTGGCGGGTGAACAGGGTCGCTTCGATGTGATCAACCCCGCCACCGGCAAGGTGTTCGCCCAATGCCCGGCGGGCTCGCTGGCGCAACTCGACCAGGCCGTCGACGCCGCGCAAGCCGCGTTCAAGACCTGGCGCCACAGCAGCCACGCCGACCGTTGCCAGCGCTTGCTGGCCATCGCCACCGACATCGAGCAGGAAGCCGACGCCCTGGCCCGGCTGATCGTGCAAGAGCAAGGCAAGCCGCTGGAGCTGGCGTTCTCCGAAGTCATGGGCGCCGCCGCCTGGACCCGCTACGCGGCCGGGCAGGAAATCGCCTTGGAGTTGGTCGAGGAAACGCCGACGCAACGCATCGAGCTGCACCGCAAGCCATTGGGCGTGGTGGCCTCGATCACACCGTGGAACTGGCCGTTCATGATCGCCGTGTGGCACATCATGCCGGCGCTGCGGGCGGGCAACTGCGTGATCAGCAAGCCGTCGAGCCTGACTCCGCTGAGCACCCTGGGCCTGGTGGACATCATCGCCCGGCATGTGCCAAACGGCGTGATCAATTGCGTGACCGGCGAGCAAGGCTTTGGCAGCGCGATCACTTCCCACACCGGCATCCAGAAAATCGTGTTTACCGGTTCCACCGCCACCGGGCAAAGCGTGATGCGTGGCGCGGCAGGCAACCTCAAGCGCCTGACCCTGGAACTGGGCGGCAACGACGCTGCCATCGTGTTGCCCGGCACCCCGGTGGACGCGGTGGCCGAGGCAATTTTCCAGGCGGCCTTTCTCAACATGGGCCAGACCTGCGCCGCGCTCAAGCGCCTGTACATCCACGAATCGCAATACGCAGCGTTTTGCGAGGCGCTGACGCAAATTGCCGCGCGCCAGGTGGTGGGCGATGGCCTCGACGCGGGCGTGACCTTCGGCCCGGTACAGAACCTGGAACAACTGCAACTGGTGGAAGCGCTGGTCGCCGACGCACGGGCCCAGGGTGGCCGGGTGCTGTGTGGTGGCGCGCGCCTGGATCATGCCGGCTACTTCTATCCGCCGACCTTGGTCGCGGACGTTACCGACGGCCAGCGCCTGGTGGATGAAGAACAATTCGGCCCGGTATTGCCGTTGATCGCCTACCGCGATGTCGAGGATGTGCTGCAACGCGCCAATGCGGGCGACATGGGCCTCGGCGGCTCAGTGTGGGGGCCGGATGTCGCGCAGGCCAAGGCCTTGGCCAGCCGCCTGGAAAGCGGTGTGGCGTGGGTCAACTGCCACGCCCAGATCCAACCGAATACACCGTTTGGCGGCAGCAAGATGTCCGGGTTTGGCGTCGAGTTCGGCCTGGAAGGGCTGCTGGAATTCACCGGACAACAACTGCTGTTTGTGCGCAAGCGCGAGGCTGAATAAGGAACATGAGCATGTACGAGAAATACAAGAACGCCGAAAAAAAATTCTGGCACCCCATGGGCTCCAGCGCCGCGCCGCACCGTGACAAAACCCTGCTCATCGCCCGGGGCGACGGCAACTACATCACCGACATCGACGGCCAGCGCATGCTCGATGGCGTGGGCGGGCTGTGGAACGTCAACATCGGGCACAACCGCGCCAGCGTGAAGGCGGCGATTGCCGCACAGTTGGATGAGCTGGCGTATTACCAGACCTTCGACGGCATTGCCCACCCTCGGGTGTTTGACCTGGCCGAACGGCTGACCGGCATGTTCGCCCAGGAGCGCATGGCGCGGGTGTTGTTCAGTTCTGGTGGTTCGGATGCGGTCGAGACCGCGCTGAAAATGGCCCGGCAATACTGGATCGCCAGCGGCGAGCCCGGGCGTACGCGCTTCCTGTCCCTGCGCAACGGCTATCACGGCGTGCACATGGGCGGCACCTCGGTGGGCGGCAATGGGGTGTACCACTACAACCACGGCCAACTCCTCGCCGGTTGCCACTTGCTCGACACGCCCTGGCTGTATCGCAACCCCTGGGATTGCCGCGATCCCCAAGCGCTGACCGCGCACTGCATCCGCCAGTTGGAAGAGCAGATCGCGTTGCTCGGCGCCCAGACCATCGCGGCCTTGATCGCCGAGCCCGTGCAAGGGGCGGGCGGGGTGATCGTGCCTCCGGCCGACTATTGGCCGCGTTTGCGCGAGGTGTGCGACCGCCACGGCATTCTGTTGATTGCCGACGAAGTGGTCACTGGCTTCGGGCGTTCGGGCTGCATGCTCGGCAGTCGCGGCTGGGGCGTGGCACCGGACATCCTGTGCCTGGCCAAGGGCATCACCGCCGGTTACATCCCGCTGGGTGCCACGCTGTTCAACCAGCGCATCGCCGATGCCATCGAAAACGGCCAGGGTTTCAGCCACATGATCATGCACGGCTACACCTACAGCGGGCACCCGACCGCGTGTGCGGCGGCGCTGGCGGTGCTGGATATCGTCGAAGCCGAAGACCTGCCGGGTAACGCCGCCAAGGTGGGTGCGCAACTGCTGGAACAACTGCAGCCACTGGTTGAACGCTACGCGGTGGTGGGTGAGGTGCGCGGCAAGGGCCTGATGATTGCCCTGGACCTGGTCAGCGACAAACGTACCCGCCAGCCCCTCGACCCCGCCGCGGGCCAACCGTCACGCATCGCCGACGAGGCGCGCCGTGCCGGAGTGCTGGTACGGCCGATCGGCAACAAGATCATCCTCTCGCCGCCATTGACCCTCACCCGCGACGAGGCGGGCTTGATGGTGTCGGCGCTGGAAGCGGCATTCGCCCGCTGCGGCTAGTTCCCGCGCATTCGGTGCGGCCCGCCCGCACCGACGTCACATCCCTATCTGAGACAGCCTATCAAAGGCGCCCCCAAGGAGCTTCAGCCATGCGCTATCCATCGCGTCGTCCGGTTTTCGGCCGCACACTTGTGTGCACGTTGGCGCTGTGCGCCCTCAACCAGGCCCAGGCCTATGAGTTGTACAGTGATGAAAGCCGGCATCTCAACGCCGACATGACCGCCGTGTTCGGGCACTTCAACAGTCGCAAGAACTATGACGGCACGTCCGGCGGTTCGACCTGGCGCGAAGGCTTTATCAAATACGGCCTGAGCGGCGACCAGGCCCTGGCGGGCAATGGCACGGCGTATGGCGCCTTTGCGCTGCTCAGCTCCGCAACCTGGGGCGACGGTGACCCGGCTGGCAACACCCTGGGCACCGAACGCACCACCAAGATCGAAGACGCCTACCTCGGCTGGCGTTCCGGGGATCTGTTCCCGGCCCTGGGCAAGGACGGCGTGGATATTTCCGCCGGGCGCCAGGTAGTCAAGCTGGGCCGCGGTTTCCTGATCAACGATGACGGGCCGAACCTGGGCAAGGGCCCCGCCGATGGCCAGCTGAACCGGGGTGGCGCGTTTTACCTGGCGGCGCGGCATGCGTTCGACCAGACCGCATTTGTGCGCCTCGGCGGGCAGGAGGGCGTGCATGGCAGCCTGCTCTGGCTCAAGTCCGACAACCGCGCCCAGGCCGAAACCGAACTGGCCGCCGGCACCCTGGAGTACACCGCCAAACCGGGCACGCTGGGGTTGACCTGGGTCCACGGCATCGACGTCAACGAGCGGTGGGCCAGCGACTTTCAACGCCAGCGCAAGGGCATGAATGTCTACAGCCTGCGCGGTGAGGGCGACGCAGGCATGCCCAACGTCAGCCTGGCGTTCGAGTATGCCTGGCAGGACAAGGGCGCCGGGCCGCAAAACGCCTGGTACGGTGAAGCCGGCTACACCTTCGCCGACACGGCCTGGGCGCCCAAGCTGACCTACCGCTATGCGCGCTATTCACAAAAGTGGGATTCGCTGTTCACTGGCCTGAGCCAGGGCTACGGCACCTGGTTGCAGGGCGAAGTCGCCAGTAACTACAGCGGGCCGTTCAACAGCAACACGCGCGTACAGCACCTGGGCCTCAAGGCGACCCCCCTGGAAAACCTGACCTTGGGCGCGCTGTTCTTCGATTTCGATACGGTGCGCAAGGCCAATGCACTGAACCTCAACGCCCGCGAGCTGGACCTGTATGCCGAGTGGGCGGTGAACCCGCACCTGATCATCACCCCGCTGGTCGGCTTGTACAAACCGCAACAGGACGCCAGCTCGGGCGGCAATCAGGTGGGGAGCAACGGCACCAACGTGTACAGCCAGGTGACCGTCGCCGTGCCGTTCTGAGTCGCTCAGGCCGCCGGGGTGGCGGGCGGGTTGCGCATGTTGTCGGCGATGCGCCGCGTGGTGTCCATGACCATTTCGATCACGGTCTCCTGGCGCAGCAACTTGAAGCTTTGCGTGCTGCCGACGGCCGACAGGCTGCCGACCACTTCGTCGAGGTCGGTCTGGATGATGGGCGCGGCGATCCCGGTCAGGCCCAGGTTGAGTTCGTCGTGGGTCAGGCAGTAGCCGTCCTTGCGGATCTTTTTCGCGGCCTTGTTGAACCCCGCCCAGTCATAGGGGCTGGCGGGGTCGTTGGCCATGTGCTCGTCGAACAGGCGTTGCAGGCGGCGGCCTTTCTGGAACGCGATCAACACCTTCGATTGCGCCCCCCGGAAGAACGGCAGCGGCTGCCCGCGCCCGAATGCAAAGTGATAGGTGTCGGTAGGTTCGGCAATGTAGGTGTTGATGATGCGCCCGTCGTAAAACACGCTGGCAAACACCGCCAGGCCGGTCTGCGCGGACAGCTCGTGCATCAACTCGCGACCGGCGACGAGGATCGGGTCGTACTGGCGCATTTTCCAGTCCAGCTCGATCACCCGCGGGCCCAAGCCATAGCTGCCGGCGTCCACGCGGGTCAGCAGGCCGGCGTCACACAGATCCTTGACGTAGCGGTACACCGTTGCCCGTGACAGGCCCATGCGCTCGGCGATGGTGTCGGGGTCGATCTTCAACGTCTGTGGACCGAACAGGTCCAGGACACTCAGCAATTTGCTCAGGCTACTCATTTCGTTCCTAGAAAAGGGGGGACGTGCTGCGTCGGGCTGGCGCAACACTACCGCAGTGAGAGAAAAACGCAATATTTGGCAGATTATTCGCCATCTAAAAATCTCAAAAGTCTCAATAAATGAGATAAACAGAAATAAAATGCTTGTTGATTGAATATTTGTGTGTGATAAATCTCATCACTGCAAACGCTCAAGCAAGAGGGCTGAAAATGAATGGTGCGCAACTGATAGTGAATGCGGCAGCGGCAAGCGGTATCGAGTACTGCTTCGCCAACCCCGGAACCACCGAAATTCCCTTGGTGGCGGCCATGGCCAGCGCACCTGCACTCAAGCCGGTGTTGTCGTTGTTCGAAGGGGTCTGCACCGGGGCCGCCGACGGCTACGGCCGCATCGCCGGCAAACCGGCGATGACCCTGACCCATCTGGGCCCGGGCTTTGCCAACGGCATCGCCAACCTGCACAACGCCCGCCGGGCCAACACGCCCATCGTCAACGTGATCGGCGACCACGCTTCGTGGCACGTCAACTACGACCCGCCGTTGGCCAGTGACATCCAGGCCCTGGCCGGTGCCGTCTCCGGCTGGGTGCGCACTTCGCGCACCGCGTCGGGTATTGGCGACGACCTGCAGGAAGCAATGCGCGCGGCCTGGCAGGCCAAAGGCCAGATCGCCAGCTTGATTTTGCCGATGGACCTGCAAGCCCATGCCGTGACCCACAGCGGTGTATTCGCGCCGATCCGCCCGCCGGTGCGACGGTTTGCCGGCGATCGCATCGAAGCGGTCGCCAAGGCCCTGCGTGATGGGCTGCGCCTGGTGTTTATCGTCGGTGACGAAGGGCTGTCGGTGGCGGGCCTGGAAGCGGCGGGGCGCCTGGCACAACTGCCGGGTGTGCGCCTGTTTGCCGAGACCTTTCCGCGCCTGAGTTACCGTGGCGGTGGCTTGCCGGACCTGGATCGCCTGCCGTACTTCCCGGAAGTGGCGATTGAAATCCTCGAACAGTACGACCTGGTGGTGTGCGCCGGTGTGCCGGAACCGATCAGCTATTTCGGCTACGAAGGCATCCCCTCGCGCCTGGCCGAACGTGAGCGCCTGCTGGGGTTGGCCGATGTCGGCGACGACGTGGCCGGTGCATTGAGCGCGCTCGCCGATGCCCTCCAAGCACCGGCCTACGTGCCGACGCCACAGGGCATCGAACTGCCGCCGGGGCATGCCGAACTCACCCCGCAGTCGGTAGGCCAGGTACTGGCTGCCTCGTTGCCGGACGACAGCATTGTTTCGGTGGAAGGCGGCACCTGCGGCTACCCGTTTTTCACCGCTTCGGCTCGCGCCGCACGGCACCGGGTGCTCACCAACACGGGTGGCGCGATCGGTCAGGGCATTCCGGTGGGGTTCGGTGCGGCCCTGGCCGAGCGCGGCAACCGCGTGTACTGCCTGCAATCGGACGGCAGTGCCCAGTACACCATTCAAACCCTGTGGAGCATCGCCCGCGAGCAATTGCCGGTGGTGATCCTGATCGCCGCCAACCATCGCTACGCGATCTTGCAGAACGAATTGCGCCGTTTCGGCATGACCGAGCTGGGCCCGGAGGCGCTAAAGCTCACCGTGCTCGACAGCCCGCGCATCGACTGGAAAGCCCTGGCCAAAGGCTACGGCGTACCGGCCTGCACCGTGCAAACCAATGCCGAACTGCAACGCGCGCTAGCCAACGCCACTGCCAGCAGCGGCCCGTGCCTGATCGAGATGGCGCTGTGAAGGAATCGACCATGAAAACGTTCGAAGTATTGCCCGCCGTCCAGGCCTTTTTGTCGCAACCGGGTCGCTTGTTTATCGGCGGCACCTGGCAGGATGCCGCCGATGGCCGCCGGTTCGCGGTGGAAAACCCGGCGACCGAAGACACCCTGACCGAAGTCGCCCAGGGCGGCGCGCGGGATGTGGATGCCGCCGTGGCCGCCGCACGAGCGGCCTTCACCGGCCCCTGGGCGTTGCAGTCACCGGCCCAGCGCGGCCTGTTGCTGTTCCGCCTGGCGGACCTGCTCGACCAGCACCGCGAAGAGCTGGCGCAACTGATCACCCTGGAAAACGGCAAGCCCATCGCTGCCGCGCGTGGTGAAGCAGCCAGCGCCGCGACCATCCTGCGTTACTTCGCCGGCTGGCCGACCAAGATCGAAGGCAGCACGTTGCCGGTGTCACCGGCCAGCGGTGCGCCGATGCTCAACTACACCTTGCGTGAGCCGGTGGGGGTCTGCGCGCTGATCGTGCCGTGGAATTTCCCGCTGAACATGTGCGTGTGGAAGCTCGGCCCGGCGCTGGCCACCGGGTGCGTGGCGGTGCTCAAGCCTGCCGAACAGACGCCGCTGGTGGCGATCCGTCTGGTGCAGTTGATCGAGCAGGCGGGGTTCCCCGCCGGTGTGGTCAACCTGGTCACCGGCCTGGGCGCGGAGACCGGCGCACCGCTGGCCGAGCACCCCGACGTGGACAAGATCGCCTTTACCGGCTCGACCCAGGTCGGGCGGCTGATCGCCCAGGCGGCCACGCGCAACATGAAAAAAGTCTCGCTGGAGCTGGGCGGCAAGTCGCCAAACATCATCCTGCCCGACGCCGACATCGTGCGCGCCGCCAAAGGCGCCGCCGACGGGATTTTCTACAACCAGGGCCAGGTGTGCACCGCTGCGTCGCGTTTGTACGTGCACGCCAGCGTGCTGGATCAGGTCCTCGAAGAACTGCAAAAACATGCCGCCGCCCACGTGCTCGGCAACGGCCTGGACCCGGCCAGCAGCATGGGCCCGCTGGTGTCCGGGCGCCAATTGAATACGGTCAAGGGCTACCTGCAACGGGGCCAGGAAGAAGGCGCCGAGCTGATCTGTGGCGGCGGACGCCCGGAGCATCTGGAGCGTGGCCACTTCATCGCCCCCAGCGTGTTCCTCGATCGTGCCGAGGGTGCCTGTGTCGCCCGCGAAGAGATCTTCGGCCCGGTGCTGACGGTGATGAGCTGGAACGAAATCGACGAGCTGGTGGTACGCGCCAACGACTCGCCCTACGGCCTCGCCGCAGGCCTGTGGACCCGCGACCTGCGCTCGGCACACCGGGTGGCGGCGCAACTCAAGGCCGGCTCGGTGTGGATCAACTGCTGGAACGTGGTCGACGCGGCCTCACCGTTCGGCGGCTACAAGCAATCCGGCTGGGGCCGGGAAATGGGTAAGAACGTGATCGATGCCTACACCGAGACCAAAAGCGTGTTTGTCGATCTGACCTGAACTGAATAATCACACGAGGTAGTTGCTATGGATCTGGAATTGAAAGGCCGCGTGGCCATCGTCACGGGTGGTGGTATGGGCATCGGCAAGGAAGTCGCACGGTTTCTCTCCGAGGAGGGGTGCAAGGTGGTGATCTGCGCGCGGCGCATGGCGTTCCTGCAACTGGCGGCCGAGGAAATCACCGCGCAGACCGGCAATGAAGTGCTGCCGTTGTTTTGCGACACCAACGACATGTCGGCCGTGTCGGAGATGGTCGAGGCCGCCTACAAGCACTTCGGCCGTATCGACATCCTGGTCAACGGCGCGGCAGCACCGTCCGGTGTGGTGCGCAA
Organism: Pseudomonas sp. AF03-9; assembly: GCF_020515815.1. NCBI lineage: Bacteria > Pseudomonadati > Pseudomonadota > Gammaproteobacteria > Pseudomonadales > Pseudomonadaceae > Pseudomonas > Pseudomonas sp. AF03-9. The sequence continues at coordinate 115,380 of NZ_JAHPJF010000017.1, forward strand.
TGACATCGAACATGCCGGCGACGACGAACTGCTGTCGGACCTCAACACCAAGGTGATCGGCTACTTCCGCTGCGCCAAGGCCGTGACCCCGCACATGAAAGCCGGTGGTTTCGGACGCATCATCAACATCGGCGGCCTGACCGGGCGCGGCAGCAAAGTGCTGTCGGGCATGCGCAACCTGGCCATCGCGCACATGACCAAGACCCTGTCCGACCAACTCGGCCCGTCGGGTATCACGGTCAACCTGATTCACCCAGGCGTGGTGGATACCCCGCACATCCAGGAGCTGTACGAGCGTGAAGGGGTCAAGCAAGGCAAGACCCCGGCGGAGGTGGAGCAGGGCTACATCGACGCCACGCCGATCCGGCGCACCCTGGCACCGATTGAAATGGGCTGGCTGATCGGTTTCCTGGCATCCCCCAAGGCCGGTGCGGTCACCGGCGAATCCATTGGCATCGACGGCGGCCTGACCCGCGGCATCTTCATCTGAGGAGCATCAGCGATGAGTAACGGAACCCTTTTGGTGGCAACTGTCGGGCAGGCGGTGATCCGCAGCGCCGACGATGGCCGGACCTGGCATCGCCTTGGCCTGGGGCAGGACCTGGAGTTCGACGCAATCACCCGCTCGTTGAGCATGCACCCGGACACCCCCGAGGTGATCTACGCCGGTACGGATGTGGGCCTGTGTGTCAGCTACGACACCGGCGGCCGCTGGCAGCGCATCAACTCGCCGTTCAACGGGCAGACGGTGTGGAAAGTCGCGGTCGACCCGCAGGACGCCCAGCGGATTTTCGTCGGCACCGGAGCACCGTCGCGCGCGGTGTTGTGGCGCACCCTCGACGGTGGCCTGACCTGGGACCGCGCGCCGGTGGAAATCCCCGAGTTCTGCGACGGTGTCAGCCGCCCGCGCTTGCTGGCCTTCGCCTACGACCCGACCGACCGCAACCAGCTGTGGTTCGGCCTGGAAGAGGGTGGCCTGTTCCACTCCCGCGACGGCGGCGACAGCTGGACCCGCGTCGATGACCGCTTGCTGTGGGACTACAACTCGGACGTACACAACATCCTGGTGCTGCCCAACGGTGGCCAGAAAGTCATCGTGGTGGTGTGCGTCAACGCGGTCTACCGCAGCCTCGATGAGGGCCTGACCTGGACCGGCATTATCGGCCGTGAAGCCTTCGGCCTGTATTACATCCGCGCCATGAACGCGCCGCTGGGCACGCAAAGCGATCTGTACCTGAGCATTTCCGATGGTACGCCGGGCACCACCAGCAAAATCCTGGTGTCCCGCGATGCCGCGCTCAGCTGGGAAGTGCTGCCGCTGCCGCAGCAACCGAATTCCTGCGTGTGGGCGATTGCCATCAACCCGGCCAACCCACGCCAGATCGTCGCGGGCACCAAGTACGGGCATTTGTTTACCTCGGAAAATGGCGGTGAAGGCTGGCAGAAGCAGTGGCGCGATTTCAGCGAAATCGCCGATGTGCTGTGGACGCCTGCCGTGGCGCAGATCAAGGCCGGGCATCAATCCATCGTCAAAAAAAGCTGAGGTGGCCCGCGATGAAAGTCGACATCCTTCGTACGCACTTATCGCTGTGGGTCAGTGACCCTGACGTGTCGGCCCGCTGGTACGCCGACATCCTGGGCATGCACGAAAGTGCCCGTGGCGAAAGCTGGGTGATGATGGCGTTTGGCACCAAGCATCACGACATTGCGTTGATCCGTGCCGACCCCGGTGCCCACCAGGGCGGCATGGGGTTGCAGCACTACGGCCTGGAAATCGCCGGGGACATGACCACCTTGCGCCAGCTGTACGGCATGTTGCTGGGCAAGGGCGTGGAGGTGGTGAAAATCACCGACCACGAAATCGGCCATGGCGTGTACTTCAACGACCCGGACGGCAACCGCATGGAGTTTTTCCTGGAGACCGAACACGACGATGCGCGTGGCAAGGCGCGGTTCAAGGAAGCGGGCGCGCCCAGCCGACATTTCAAACTCGACCCACTCGACCCCTTGTGAGGCAACCCCGATGAAAACTGCGAATTTCGCCACCTATCACATCCGCAAATGGTACAGCTTTGTCGAAGAAACCCTGGCCAATGAAACCGGCCAGTTGGCCGATGGCGAGCCGTTGTTCAAGTACGCCGTCGCGGCGGTGATCGCCAACCCCTATGCCGGGCGCTACAGCGAGTCGCTGGCCGAGCTGGTGGAGCCGTCGCCGCTGTTGGGCGAAGAGTTCGGCCGCCGTATCCAGGCGCTGGCCGGCCAGCACGACATCGTCAGCTACGGCAAGGCCTGCCTGGTGGGCAGCCAGGGCGAGTACGAACATGGCAACGCGTTCCTCACCAACCCGGCGGCCGACCCGGTGCGCGTGGCGCTGGGCGGAGGCAAATCGTGGGTGCCGTCTACCGGCAAGCGCGGTGGGCCGGGTTCCACCATTGATGTACCGCTGGCACACAAGGATGCCCTGTATGTGCGCTCCCACTACGACAGCATGTCGCTGATGTTTGGTGACGGCCCGGCGCCAGACGAGGTGATTATCATCTGGGCGTTCGCCACTCGCGGGCGTTTGCATGCACGCCTGGGCGGCTTGCAGGCCGACGAGGTCAAAGGGCTGGATGGGCTGCACTGATACACGCGTGCGGCTTCGGCGGCGCAGATTAAAACCACAACAAGAAAGCGGTGATAAGCGATGAAGCAGCAGAAGACCCAAGTTGTCATTGTCGGCGGCGGCCCCAACGGGATCACAGCCGCACACTATATGGGGATGTACGGTGTCGACTGCGTCGTCCTTGAACTCGCCGACTGCATCTTGCCGTACCCGCGCGCGGTCGGCATGGATGACGAGGCCCTGCGCGTACTGCAAGGCATCGGCATCGCCGAACTGGCCGCACGCGACATGATCTGCGATGTGCCGCTGCGTTATTACAACGCACGCGGCGTGTGCTTCGCCGAGGTCAAGCCGAGCACCGCCCATTACGGTTGGCCGATGCGCAATATCTTCATGCAGCAGTTGCTGGAAGGCACGCTGCGCGAAACCCTTGGCCAGCACGCCAGTGTCGAGTTGCGCCAAGGCCATGAAATGCTCGAACTGGAGCAGGACGGCGAAGGCGTGACCTTGCAGGTGCGCGATGCCCAGGGCGAGACCTATCAACTGCGTGCCGATTACGTGATCGGCGCCGACGGCGGGCGTTCCACCGTGCGCAAGAAGCTCGGTATCGAGCTGCTGGGGCTGACCCATGCGCGCAAATGGGTGGTGGTCGACACGGCCAACGACACCCTGGATGCGCCCTATACCGCCTTGCATGCCGACCCGCAACGGCCGTTCGTGTGCATTTACCTGCCGTACCAGCAGCGGCGCTGGGAGTTCATGCTGCTGGAGGGCGAAGACGAAGCGAAGATGTGCGAAGAGCACACCATCCGCGACCTGATCCGTGGGCATATCGGCGATGCGGTGGACTCACTCAACATCATCCGCATCCGCGCCTACACCCACCATTCGCGGGTCGCGGCGCGGTTTGTCCAGGGCCGCGTGGCCTTGGTGGGCGACGCCGCACATATCTCGCCACCGTGGGCCGGGCAGGGCCTCAATTCCGGGCTGCGGGACGTGGCCAACGTGGCCTGGAAACTCGCCGCGATCCTCCAGGGCCGCGCCGCCCACGGGATTCTTGCCAGCTACGACCAGGAACGCCGTGGCCACGCGACCGAACTGGTGGCCCTGGCCGACAACATGGGCGCGGTGCTGGGCCTGACCAATCCGTTGATGGCCGGGGTGCGCGACTGGTTGTTCCAGGCGGTGAACAGCGTCGACAACCTGCGCTCGCATTTGCTGGAGTTCAAGTTCAAACCCAAGGCAACCATCACCAAGGGCCTGGTGCATCACGAACGTGCCGAATTGCGCGAGGACGATCTGGTCGGCCAGCTGTTTGTGCAGCCGCATATCGAAGATGCCCAGGGCCAGCGCCGACGCCTGGACGATGTGCTGGGCAACTCGTATGCGGTGCTCGGTTACCGGGTCAACCCACACGCGCATCTCAGTGGCGAAATGGCCGCGTATTGGGCGCGCTGGGATACGCGGTTTATCCAGGTCAACCGTTCGCGCAGCGGCCTGGGGCGCGGCCAGCCGTTGACGGCCGCAGCGGCCCTCAGTGTGGAAGACGTGGATAACCGCCTGGGCGAATGGTTCTCCAGAGTGCGCGATTGCATTGTGGTGGTGCGACCGGATCGGTTTGTCGCCGCCATTACCACCCCCGAGCGGCTCGACGGCGTGCTGCGCAAACTGGCGGAGCAACTCTCATGAATGGCAACAACGAATTGCTCAACCGCTTGCGCCAGGCCACGCATAGCGCGCAGGCCTTGCCAGCGCTGCCGGCGGATGCGCTGGACGTGTATTCCGGCTACGCGCTGCAACGCCTGGGCCTGGAGGCACGCCAGGAAGCAGGCGAGCGCCTGAGCGGCTGGAAAATCGCCTTCGCCGGCCGCGCCGCGCAACAGCGTTTTGGCCTCGACCAGCCGGTGTATGGCGCGCTGACCACGCCGATGCACATCGCGCCCGGCACACCAGTGGCCATGTCGCGGCTGATCCAGCCCAAGCTGGAGATTGAAGTGGCGATCATCATGGGCCGCAGCCTGGCGCCCGGTGAATACCGTGACGAGGACATCCTGGCCGCCATCGGCGAGGTGGCGCCGGCCTTCGAGATCGCCGATTGCCGCTGGCAAGGCTGGGCGTTCGGCGCCGGGGCATTCCTGGCCGACAACGCGGCGGCAGGGCTGTATTGCATCGGGCCGCGCACGCCGTTTGATCCGTTGCTACACAGCGGCGTCGACTATCGCCTGGAGTGTGCCGGCGCGCTGTGCGGCGAGGGCAATACCGCCGAGCGCGAGGACCCGCCGCTGATCAACCTGTGCTGGCTGATCCGCCGCCTGCTGGCTGACGGTCAACCGGTGGAGGCGGGGCAAGTGGTGCTGTCCGGGGCGTTGCTGGCGCCGATGGCGATCCAGCCGACCACGTACCGCTTGCGGATGTTTGGCACGGAACTGGCTTTGGTTTTCACGGTTGATACCGCCCCAGTGTGAACACCAGTTGCCGTCATGCCGGGGCCACCGAGGAACCACGACCATGCTTGCTGAAGCGCGAACCTTCAATGACCCTCAACAACACGCCGGCTCGATCCACGGTTGGCGACAGGTGTACGACCAGCTTGGCCGTGGCTGCCTGACCAGTGAGCTGCGGCAGTTGTCCGCCGACCGCTTCCAGGTGTTCCAGGAGGTCCTGGACAAGCGCGTGGTCCAGCGTGGCTATGCGCCAAAAGGGCGGCTGTGCGCGGCGATGTCGTTGGGCAGTGCTCCGGTGGTGCAGGGGCAGCAAGTGGGCAGCCACAGCGTGGTGCTGTTGCGCGACGCCGAGGAGTTTGTGCTGCACGCGCCGGAGGGCACGCACTTTTTTGCGTTCAATGTCGACACGGTGCGCTTCGCCAAGCTGGCGGCCTTCGAATTGTCCAGTGAACAGCTCAAACGGCTGAAGACCACCTCGCAACTGAGTGTGGATGATGCGTTGCTGGCGCGCATCCACCAGCGCATCCAGCCGCTGTTTCGTCACCTTGTGGAGCAGTCCGACGCCATCAGCCCCATCGCCGAAAAAATGCTGGAGGACGCGCTGCTCAACGCTTTCCTCGATCTGTTCAGCAACGCCACCGATGAGGTGCGCTGCCGACGTGGCAATGTCACCGTGAGTGCCTATCTGGTGAAACGCTGCCAGGACCTGATCGACGCCAGCGGTGACACGCCCCTGAGCATTCTTGACCTGTGCGAACACCTGCGGGTGAGTCGCCGGACCTTGCAGAACAGTTTTCAGGCGGTGACCGGCATGCGCCCTGTCGAATACCTGCGTAACCTGCGCCTGAATGCGGTGCGCCGGCGCTTGATCACCACGTCGGCATGCACGCAGAACGTCGGCGAAGTAGCGGTGGCGATGGGGTTTTTTCACCTGAGCCATTTCGCTACCCATTACCGCGAGCTGTTTGGCGAGTCGCCCTCGGAAACCCAGCGGGCGCCGCGTTGAAGGCGCTGTAGCGTGGGCTCAGTGAGTGGTGCCGCCCAGCCCGGGGTCAACGCGCTTGCCGATGTCCTTGAGCCTGGCCAACTGGTCGACCATGCCAGGGGCCTCATCCAGGCAACTGACAAACGTCCATAAATACGTCATCACCGCGTAGATGTGCCCGGCCTTGACCGCAGGTGACAGGGCGAGTTGGGTGATGGCGAGCACAAACAGCAACGCCGCGAGTACCCCGATGGTCAGGAAGGCGATGGCCTCGCGGTCCGACAGCCCGATGCGCAAGCGCGACAGTACCCGGTAGTGGCGGCGCAGGGTGTGGGCGCCGACCTGTTCCACCAGGCTGATTTCCTTCTCCAGGCGGTTGTTCAGGCGCTCGTGCAACTGCTCGTTGCGCCGGGCGAAGCCGGGCAGCACGGTAAGGCACAGCCCCAGGGCCAACAGGCAGCCCAGGCCGACCCACGGTTCGATCACCAGCAGCATCGCCGCTGCGCCGATGATGGACACCAGCGCGGTGGCCATGATCGGCACGTGCTTCTCGAAAAAGTCCACGAAGTCCCGCGCCAGCACCACCCGCGCCGCGGCCTTGGAAGTGCTGTGGCGTTGCAGGCGCTGGTTGAGGATCACCGGCACCGCGAGGTCGGCATAGATACGTGTAAAGGTGCGGGTGTCCAGAGCCCGCCGGGCCGCGCCCACCACCCAGAACCCCAGCACCACCAGGGCATAGAACAGCGCGTTGGCAGTATCGCCACGGATAATCGCGTCCACGGCGAACCCGGCGAAGAGTGGGTAGGCAAGCAGCAGCGCGTTCTCCAACGCCACCAGCGACAAGGTGGCAAACAACTTGCCGGGGTAGGCCCTGGCGATGGCCTTGAGGGTTTGGCTGGCGGATTGTTGACCGATGTTGTGGCTGTGCTCGATCACTCTTTGTGGTGTGGCGGAGGGCATGGGGCACCTGTGTGCAGCGCAGTGGGGGGACGCAATGAGTCGGTATACAGACCGCGAGTGATGTCGAGCAGATAACGGGCTTCCTCGGTCATCAGCAGCAGGTCGATCTGCATTTCGTCGATGACGATCTCGAGGACGATCAACAGGCAGATCGCCGGTGCGGTGAACAGCCAGTGGGCATAGGACTGGGTGAACAGCGACGCGCTCACCCCAAGCACCCACAGCACCATCACCAGGCGCGGCGCCTGTTTTTGCAGGGGGATCCAGAAGCGCTGCAACTTTCTGAGCCTGGCGCTATAGAACTTTACCGAGTCTTCCAGTTGGGCCAGGTCAATCAGGTTTCGACTGCGATAGTTGAGGGGCATAGGTGCAATCCGCGTGTGAATCACAAGGGTCGGTTGGCGTAGTCAAGGCGCCCGCAGGCAACGCCCGGTTCAACCAGGCGAGCTTGACTTCGTTGACTTGTACCCACTTGCCGTTCTGTGGCATCCCTTCGCAGCTCTTGAAAGCGATACAGCGTCCGTGTGTGTCCAGCAAGGCAAAGTGGCGATAGGGTGTGGCTCTATAGAAACCAAACATAGAGAGGCGCATGCCTTCACCTGGGCCGGTTGAGTTCAGAGGTCAGTGGGATGGTCGGGCCAGCTCAGTTCGAACAACGTGCCGCCGCTCGCCAGGTTGCGGCAGGTCACGCTGCCGCCATGGGCCAGGGCAATCGCACGCACCACGGCCAGCCCCAGCCCGCTGCCACCCTGGGCGCGCGAGCGAGAACTTTCGCCGCGCTGGAACGGGTCGAAAATGTGCGCGACGAAGGCTTCATCGATTCCCGGGCCTTCGTCCGCGACACTCAAGGTGTTGAGGCCGTCCCTGCTGTCCAGGCGCACGATGACGTTGCCGGGCGTGGCATGCCGCCGCAGGTTGTCGAGCAGGGCCAGCAAGGCCTGGCGGATGCGCGCCGGGTCGCAGTGCACGGGGTGCTTGAGCAGGTCCAGGTGCAGGGTAAAGCCACTGGCGTTCAGGCCAGGCTCGAACAGTTGTGCGTCGGCCTCGATTTCCTCGGCCAGGTCGGCGTGCTGGATGTGCACTTCCAGGTAGCCGTTGTCCGCCAGGCCGACCACACGCAGGTCTTCGATCAGGCGCGTCAGGCCCTCGACCTGGGTGAGCAAGCTGTAGAACTGGGCCTTGTCCGGCTCGAACACACCTTCGGCCAGGCCCTGCAAGCGGCCACGCAAGATGGTCAGCGGGGTGCGCAGTTCGTGGGCGATGGCGGCGTTCCAGAACGACTGTTCTTCAGCCATGCGTTGCAGGCGCTTGGCCATACTGTTGAAGTCATCCACCAACACGGCGGTCTCTCCCAATGAAAGGTCGGGCGCAACGGCCCGCGCATCGAGGTCGCCGTCGGCCAGCCGGCGCAGGCTGGCGGCGACGGAGTTCAAGGGCATGAGAATGCGCCGGGACAGCTTGATCGCGACCACGGCACCCACTGCCAGGCTGATGCAGGTGATCAGGCCCATCCATGCCCATTCCATGCCGGTGGGCAGCCACTCATCGACGTCAAGGTCCGACGGCGGCCAGAACGTCCACAGCACCGCGTAGAACACGTAGGAGCCAACCACCGCGAGGGCAATCACGCACAACACCACGGCCGACATCGACACAATGATCTGCCGGCTCAACCCGTTGACGACCTTCATGTGTGGCTCCCGAATCGGTAGCCGACGCCACGGATGCTGGTGGGTACGCCCTGCACGCCGAGGTCTTCGATTTTTCGCCGCAACTTGCTGATGTGGCTGTCGACCGTGCGTTCCAGGCTGTCACTCTCGGGGGCGCACAGGGCCAGCAGTTCGGCGCGGCTGAACACGCGCTTGGGCGCCTTGGCCAGTTGCGCCAACAGGCGGAACTCCGTGACGGTCAGGTGCAGCGGGTGCTTGTCGGCACCGACCTGCACGTTGACTGCATGGTTGTCGATGTCGATCTCGAACGCCTGCACGCGCAGCACGCGCTGGCCGCTGCCGTAGCCGTGATCGATGCTGCGGCGCAGCACGGCCTGGGTCCTGGCGACCACTTCTGCCGGGTTGAACGGTTTGACGATGTAGTCGTCGGCACCGATGCGCAGGCCCAGCAGTTTGTCCATGTCCTGGTCTTGCGCGGTGAGCATGATCACCGGGGTGTTGCCGCGGTGGCGGATCTCGGCGAGGACCATCCAGCCATCCAGCTGCGGCATCAGTACATCGAGCAGCACCAGGTTGGGCTTGAGTGTCTGGTGCAGTTCCAGGGCACGGCGCCCGTCTAGCGCATGGGCGGTCTGGAAGCCGCTGCGCTTGAGGTAGGCGGCGAGGATGTCGGCAATTTCCGGCTCGTCTTCGGCGATCAGCACCAAGGCCTGGTGTTTGCCGGTGGAGTCCTGGGGTGTCGGTGCAAGCGGCGATTCAGTCATGGCAGGCTCGGGTCTGGGTCAGGTGCACTGGGATCGTCGCAGTATGACGAATCATCCAAGGGCAACGAAGGCCAGTGTGCACCCCGAGCGTGCGCTTTCATGGGAGGTTTTGTGGAGAAACGATGGAGACGCGAATTTATTTTGTCGGCGCGTGATCAGGCGTAGCTGATGCGGTCGGTGTAGGCGTTCTGCAGCATTTGGCGCTGGTAGTCGCAGGGCGTGGTGCTGACCAGTTTCTTGAAGTCGCGCAGGAAGTGCGACTGATCGGAAAAACCCAGGTCCAGGGCCAGTTCGCAGAACGATACATCGGGCTGGGTGTTGAGGGTTTCAAGCGCGGCCTGGCAGCGGATGATCCGGCAGAACGCCTTGGGCGACAGACCGGTGTCCTGGCTGAACTGGCGGTGCAGGGTGCGGCTGGTGTAGCCGCTGAGGTCTTCGAGTTGCCTGATGCGGATCGCCCCGCGATGACGCAAGGCTTGCTGAATGACCATGCGCGTCAGCGGCGACGTGCGCCCCATCAACTGGGGGGCCAGGTAGTCGTTGAACAGGCGCATCTGTTCGCCCAGTTGCGGGGCCTGCACGATGTTGTCGAAGATGCGCCGGGCAAACCGCGAGACCTCCAGCAGGTCGAGTTCGCGCTCGGTCAACTCTTCAGCCAGCACATTGATGAAGCCGGGGATGACGCCGGGGGCAAAGCGCACGCCGAAGTAGTGGTGGTTCTGGTTCAACTCGACGGCCTGGGCCGCCAGTGGCGTGCCGCAGATCTTGGCGCTGGGGCGGGTGGCGTCGCAGTCGAAGACAATGTCCACGCAACCATCCGGCACCGCCAGCACCTCAGTGGTTTGCGCCACATCGAAGGCATAGAAATGCGAGATCGCCGGGTGTTCGGAAGGCATCACCGAATACCGTGAGGAGTTGAGGACGAACCAGGGCTGTTCGTTTGCCGTGTGGTGCCGTGGAGTCGGAGTCATGTGTGCACTGTCGATAGGCTGCGAGGCGGGATTTATCACGCATGATTCGCGCCAACTACTGCGGTGACACGGGCCCTGGCGTGTCCGAAATTTACAATACGGCGCGCAAGTGCCCCTCGATACTCGACGTCGACAGCGTGGAGCTGCGCCTATCGCAGCGATCTCACTTGCGGCCCGAGAATGACTATGTCTACTTCCACAAAAATCGACTTTATCTACCTCTCCGAGCAGGACATGATCCGTGCCGGCGTCACGGACATGCCGGCCTGCGTGAATACCATGGAAGAGATGTTCGGCTTGCTCTATGCCGGCGATTACCGCATGGCCGGGCCGAACAATGACTCCCACGGGGCGATGGTGGTCTTTCCCAAGGATTCGCCATTCCCGAACATGCCCAAGCCCACGGCGGACCGGCGCATGATGGCGATGCCCGCCTACCTGGGCGGCAGCTTCGGCACGGCCGGCGTGAAATGGTACGGCTCGAATATCGCCAACCGCGACAAGGGCCTGCCGCGTTCGATTCTGATGTTCACCCTCAATGACCCCGATACCGGCGCGCCGTTGGCGCATATGTCGGCCAACTTGCTGTCGGCGTATCGCACCGGCGCGATCCCCGGCGTTGGTGCGCGGCACCTGGCGCGCAAGGCGGCGAGGGTGGTGGGGTTGCTCGGCCCGGGGGTGATGGGTAAGACCACCTTGTCGGCGTTCATTGCGGTGTGCCCGCAGATCGATACGTTGAAAATCAAAGGCCGTGGCCAGAAGAGCCTGGATGATTTTATTGCCTGGGTGAGGGCGACCTACCCACAAATCACCTCGATCAGCGTGGTCGACACCCTGGAAGCGGTGGTTCGCGACTCGGACCTTGTTACTTATTGTAGCTCCGGCGAGACGGGCGACCCCTCGATCTACCCAATTGTGCGGCGCGAGTGGGTCAAGCCGGGCGCGTTCCTGGCGATGCCGGCGGCGTGTTCCCTGGATGACGGCATGGAGCAACCCGACGTGCGCAAGGTGCTGGACAACACCGGCCTGTACCAAGCCTGGTTTGACGAGCTGCCCAAGCCCGCGCACCACAACGTGCCGGTGATTGGCGTGCGCTTCATGGACATGATCGCCGAAGGCAAGCTGCGCCTCGAAGACGTCGAAGACATCGGCAAGATCATCGCCGGTGCCGCGCCCGGCCGCCGGAACGATGAGGAAATTATCATCATGTCGGTGGGCGGCATGCCTGTCGAAGACGTGGCCTGGGGCACGGTGGTGTACCGCAACGCGGTTGAAAAAGGCATCGGCGTGACCTTGAACCTGTGGGACACCCCGGTGCTGCGCTAAGCCACCCGACACTTACTCTGAAGAGGCATTCGACATGACAAAAATCATCAAGCTCAAGACCGGCTCCCCCTTCGAAGAAATGGGCAGCTATTCACGCCTGGTGGTCGTGGACAACTGGATCTACGTGTCCAACACCGCCGGCCGCAACCCGCAGACCAAGCTGATCCCGGAGGATGTGCTGGAGCAGACCCATCAGGTCTTCGCCAACATCGAAACCGCCCTGGCAGCGGTGCAGGCGAGCCTGGCGGATGTGGTGTGTTCACGGGTGTTCATCCAGGACCCCAAGGACGTCCCGGCGGTGATGGGCCTGATCGGCGAAAAGTTTCGCGGCGTCGATCCGGCCAGCACGGTGACGTGCCCGCCGCTGGGCTCGACGGTCTACAAGGTCGAGCTGGAAGTGACGGCGTATCGCAACGCCGCCAAGGCACAGGTTGAAGTGATCCGCCTGGCGCCATGACCGTCACGCGGCCGCGCAGCACGGCGGCCGCTTTTATTTGCCTATCACCGAGTCTTGAGCATGGCACCGACTATCGCGCCCGTGAACACCTCCACCGCGTTTCCCGCCAGCACCAGCGTGGTCATTATCGGCGGCGGGATTATTGGCCTGACCGCCGCGCTGACCCTGGCCGAACGCAATATCGCCGTGGTGGTCCTGGAAAAAGGCCGCATCGCCGCCGAGCAGTCGTCGCGCAACCTTGGCTGGGTGCGCAAGACCAGCCGCCATGCGGCCGACATTCCCCTGGCCCTGGCCGCCGACCGCTTGTGGGCGCAGATGCCCGAGCGGGTCGGCGCGGACGTCGGCTACCGCCAGGAGGGCATTATGTTTGTCGGGCGGACCCCGGCGCAGATGGCGATGCATGAAGGGTGGCTCAAGTCGGTGGAGCACCTGTCGCTGGATTCGCGCCTGCTCAGCAAACGTGAAATCGACGCATTGGTGCCGGGTGGCGTAGGCGACTGGGCCGGCGGCATCTACACGCCGTCCGACGCGCGTGCCGAGCCGACCCTGGCCAGCAGCGCGATCGCCAAGGCTGCCATGGCGAAAGGGGTGGTGATCATCGAACAATGTGCGGTACGTACGCTGCAGATGTCCGCCGGGATTGTCAGCGGGGTGGTCACCGAGCGCGGTGAAATCCGTTGTGATCACGTGCTGCTGGCGGGGGGCATGTGGTCGCGGCGTTTCCTCGGCAACCAGGGCGTGGCGTTGCCGACCTTGCCGCTGACCTGCTCGGTACTGCGCACCCACCCCATGGAAGGCCCGACGCAGATTGCGGTCGGCGCGCCGGATTTTTCGTTTCGCAAGCACAAGGATGGCGGCTTCATCATCACCCAGCGCGGCAAGCTGGACGCGTTCCTGACCCTGGATCACCTGTTGCTCGCCAAGCCATACATGCCGCAGTTTCGCGCACAGCGCCATGTGCTGAACGTGTCGCTGGGCAAGCCTTTTCTGGACGATCTGAAACTTGCAAGGCGTTGGCGCGCCGACAGTGTCAGCCCGTTCGAGCGGGTGAGGGTGCAGGACCCGGCGGCCAACCCGCGCCTCAACGGTGACGCGATGAACAACCTGATCGCCGCCTGGCCGGTGTTCGAACAGGCGCGAATTGCCCAGGCGTGGGCGGGCACCATCGACGTCACGCCGGACTCCAATCCCGTGATCGGGCCGGTCGCGCAGATCCCCGGGCTGACCGTAGCCACGGGTTTTTCCGGGCACGGCTTTGGTACCTCACCGGCGGCGGGCCACCTCGCGGCGGACCTTGTCAGCGGGGACACGCCGATCATTGATCCAAGCCCGTATCGTTTCGATCGTTTCTGACGCAAAGGAATCAACCCATGGCTTCTGACAGCTGTTTTTTCACCAATCGTTCAGGCCTGCGCCTGCACTTCGTGCACTGGGGCGATTCGAGCGGCGTGCCGCTGGTTCTGCTGCATGGCTTGCGGGCCTACGCACAGACCTGGGAATCGCTGGTGCAGTCCCTGGGAACCGGTTACTGCATTTACGCCCTGGACCAACGTGGGCGCGGTTTAAGCGACTGGGCCGCACCAGAGACCTACCACACGCAATCCTATGTGGAAGACCTTGAGGACCTGGTGGCTCATCTGGGATTGGGGCGTTTCGTCTTGCTGGGGCATTCCTTGGGGGGAGCCAACGCCCTTGAATATGCACGGCAAAACCCGGGGCGTTTGATGGGGTTGATGATCGAAGACATCGGCCCCGGCTCTTCAACCCAAGGTGATGGTGCCGCACGTATTCGCCGCGAGATGAGCCAGACGCCGTTGCAGTTCGGCAACTGGGAACTGGCCCGTGCGTTCTGGCAGGCGTCGCGCCCAGGCCTGTCGGAGCAGGGCCTGGCCTCACGGCTCGCGCACTCGATGAAAGACAGTGGCACAGGGGTCACCTGGCGGCATGATCAGCAAGGCATTGCCAAGGCCCGCCTGAGCATCGAACCGACAGATTTGTGGCCCGCCGTACGCGCCCTGGACTGCCCGACCCTGTTCATTCGCGGCGGCCGCTCGGACTTCCTGCCGGCCGCGACGCTTGAGGCCATGACTGCCTGCAACCCGCACATCAGAACGGTGGAGGTCGCGGACGCGAGTCACTATGTGCATGACGATCAGGGGGAGGTGTTCAATGGTTTGGTTGCAGGCTTCTTGAAGGGGCTGTGTGAATCGCCCCGGGTTTCGTAGACACCTCATTGCCTGAAACAATGCTGTCAATTATTGACGTTAACCACAACCCGTCCGCGTACTTCGCCGGCGAGCAGTTGCTCTGCCGTCTGAACAACCGCGCCCAAACCAATCTCTCGCGTTACTTCTTTTAAGATAGAGATATCAAGATCTCGTACCAGACGATCCCAAGCTGCGATCCGATCTCTTCGCGGACGCATCACGCTGTCGATACCAGCCAGTGTCACCCCACGCAAAATGAAGGGGGCAACGCTGGCAGGTAAGTCCATCCCTTGTGCGAGTCCGCATGCCGCAACGGTGCCTCCATAACAGGTGCTGGCACATACGTTGGCCAGCGTATGGCTACCAACCGAATCAATCGCGCCTGCCCATCGTTCTTTGGCAAGTGGGCGACCTGGCCCGCTTAAGACTGAGCGATCAATGATCTCCGAGGCGCCAAGCCTCTTTAGGTAATCAGATTCTTCAAGACGACCAGTTGAAGCCACGACGGTGTAGCCCAAGCCAGCGAGGAGGGCGATAGCAAAAGAAACGTTGCGCTTTTCATGCGTGAGACCCCTCGTTTTTATTTTTGTGGGAAACCGTCATCTCCAGTAGCTCAACGACTTGTCGATTGATTAGCGCATCGTGGGTGCCGATGGGGGTATTGGCCCAGTGATTGGCACAGATAAATAGATTGTTCTTGCGATCAAAGTGCACCGGGCGTCTAAACAAGTGTTCATAGTGATCGGCGTAGGCGGGCCTTGGGTAACTCAGTTCGATCGACGATGGGCTGAAGGTCGGGCCCGCCAGCGCGCGGGCGATATTCAGCAGCATCCCGAAGGTGAGCTCACTGATGAATTCGGATGGTTTTCAGATCTTGGTACGCGCACTCAGGGTAGGGAGTTGATGGCTCGTAATACCGCATCAGCGATGGTTTTGGTGATGATTTGGCGCTGAGCGTCATCGATTGTCGGGCTTAACCAGGTAGGCAGGCTGTTCAGCATGGGGACAATGGCGATGAGTGCATTCTCGCGCAACGGCCCGCCAGGCTGATGGCCTAGTTGGCCGATCACCTTAATGAGTTCTGACTCATAGGCACGTCTCAGTTGCTCGACGCTTGCCTGCATCGGGGCGCCCAGGCAATTGGCGTCCATGACCGCTAACTTGAAGTGCCCGGTCATGTGGGCATGCAATTGAAGATGGCCCTCGATCAGTTTTGCCACGCGTTGCGCAGGCGTCAATCTTCGCGTCTTGATCAGATCAACGTGCGACAACAACGCCTGATACAGCTCCATCAGCCATTCAAAGAGCATTGCCTCCTTGCTTTCTACATGGTGATAAATCGCTCCAGGGCTAATGCCAACGTGCGCCGCTAGTTCACGCATGCTGACCTGGCCGAAACTACGCTCCTTGAACAATTCCATGGCTCTGCGCTGAAACTCCGACCGGCTTATCACCGGAGTCATCCGCCCCTGGGTCATGTGTCGAGTGCCTGCTGTTTGGCAATTTCCTGGTTGCGCAGAATGAACCGCTGCAACTTGCCACTGGGTGTCTTGGGCAGTTGTTCGACGAACTCGATTTCCCGTGGGTACGCATGTGCAGCCAGGCGCTGGCGGACATGCAGGCGCAGGATTTCAGCCAACTCGGCACTTGGCGGGTACTGAGTGTTCAGCACGACAAACGCCTTGATCAGCTCGGTGCGTTGCGGGTCGGGTTTGCCGATCACGGCGGCTTCGACAACAGCCGGGTGTTCGATGAGCGCACTTTCAACATCGAAAGGCCCGACACGATAGCCGGACGTGGTGATCACGTCGTCGTTGCGCCCGACGAAGCTGATACTGGCGTCATGATTAAGCTCAACGATATCGCCGCTCAAATAATAGCGGTCGACAAAGGCCTTGGTGGGCATGCCGAAGTAGCCGTTGAACCAGCACAGGGGTGAGCACTCGCGGTCCACCGCCAGTACGCCGGGCTGGCCCGTCGGTAATTCCCGTTGCGCATCATCCAGCACAACAATGCGGTACCCCGGCACCGCATAGCCTGCCGAGCCTTCACGGATAGGGTGTTTTAAGCCGTGGTGATTGCACAGCACCATGCCGATTTCAGTCTGGCCGTAGTGGTCGTGAATGACCACGCCGAGCTGTTCGGCAAACCATCGGATGACTTGCGGGTTGAGCGGTTCACCAGCGCTGCTGACCACACGCAGTTGGCCACGCACGGCGTCGGCGAACTCGGCTCCCGCCGCGATCAGCAAGCGATAGGCCGTGGGCGAGCCGGCCAGATTGGTGATCGCATACTTGGCGATGATCCGGCAGGTAGTGTCCACCGTGAACGGGCCATCATAGAACAGCGTGGCACGGCCACAGGCCAACGGGCCGGTGACTGCGTAATACAAACCGTAGGCCCAGCCAGGGTCGGCGAGGTTCCAGAAATGGTCTTCCTCGCGCAGGTCGATGGCGTCCCGCACATAGCCCTTGAAGGCCAGGATGGCGCTTAAAGGCACTTCCAACGGCTTGGCCGGCCCAGTGGTTCCCGAAGTACACATCAGCAGGAAAGGTGCGTTGGCGTCCAGTAACGTTGGTGTGCATTCAGCCTGTTGACGTTCCATTGTGCTCCAGAAGTCGTAATCGCTCGGGTGCTTTACGGCCCCGTCGGTCACGATGATGGGCGGGCAGTCGGTGACTTCGTCCAGCTTGGGGCGATTGAGGGCGTCGGTCACGATCCAGCGTGCGTTTGAACAACCCAATCGCTGCTCAATCGCCTTGGGACCGAATGCGGTAAAGAGCGGCTGGTAGACCGCCCCGATGCGCCAAGTGCCCAGAATGGCAATCAACAGTTCCACCGTGCGTGGCATCAGGCCCGCGACACGGTCTCCTGGCCGGACGCCTTGCTCGCGCAGAAAATTGCCGAAGCGCGCGGCGTGCGCCTGCAGTTCGCTGAAAGTGTACTGAGTGGCGCGGCCATCCCGCGTCTCGCAGTACAACGCCACGGCATTCCCGTGGGTGTGTCGGTCGCAACATTCGACGCAGGCGTTCAACGCAGTCAACTCGCCATGCAAGTCCTGAGTGGCCAGCTGTAGATAGTCGAAAGAGGTCATTGCTGAGTCGTAATCGCGCATAACACACCTGGTTGTTATTGTTGAAATAGGTTCTGTACCCACGCCATCGCGCAGATGTTCAAGGGGCTAGCTGTCCATCATCTCGGCCGCTTGCTGGGTCGCCTGGCTGGTTCGCGTGGCCAGTTTGCGCACTTCGTCGGCGACCACCGCAAACCCGCGCCCGGCATCGCCTGCTCGTGCCGCCTCGATGGCGGCGTTCAGCGCCAGCAGGTTGGTCTGGCTGGCAATGCCCTGGATGGTGGCGACAATCTGCGTCAGCTTGCTGAGGGTTTCCTGCATGACCCGATGCTGTTGTGCCTGCGCCTCGCGCATCGCGGTTTCTTCATGGTGGGCATGAATATCGGTGATGGCGCCCACCACCCTTTGTGGGGAGCCGTCCTGCGCACGACGCGTTTGTCCTCGGCCACGAAACCAGCGATACGTGCCGTTTTTGTGTTTCAGGCGATAGTCCACATCGAACGGTGTCTTGCCGCTTCGATCGTCGACGTGTGCCACAAACGCGCCGATGGCCCGCGCGCTATCCTCGGGATGCAAGCGTGAGGTCCAGCTTTCCAGGGTGTTGGGGAACTCCTCAACCGTGTTGCATCCCAGCAGCCGACGCATTTGCGACGACCACCAAATGGTGTTTTTCGGGTTCGCTGGGTCGCCGGCTACAACCTCGATATCCCATAGCCCGTCATGCAGCATTTCCCGGGAAATTTCGAAACGTGTTGCGGCCAGTTCGAGTGCTTCGTTGTGCAGGTGCTGTTCGTGCACGTCACGAACGGTTCCGCCGATGGCCAGTGGCATGCCTTGCTCGTCGCGTCGCGATAGGCCGCTGACCCTGCACCAGCGATAGTCGCCGCCGGATGCAGGCTTCATGCGCACGTCTAACGTAAACGGTGTTCGCCCGCTGCGGTCGGCGAGATGCTGGTTAAGCGCTTCCAGATGCGCTTGCCGGTCAGCCGCGTGCAACTGTTCGCTCCAACGGCCCAGTTGATCAATGCCCTGGACCTGGATCGACGTAAGCCCCGTCCATTGCATCGCGCATTCCGGCTCGGGGGTAGTGCTTCCCTCCAGCTCCAGCACCCAGAACAGTTCACCCGCGCCTCTGCTGATCAGGGCCCAGTACGCTTCCATTTGGCGCACATGCTGGTCGCGACCGGCCAGGTGCTCCTGCAATTGGGCAACTTCCAAGGCGAGTGCCTGGGTTTGGTCTTTCAGCGCTCGCCGCTCCTGAAGCAGTTGCTCTGCGCCGGCCAAGATGCGGCGTAATATCGGGTTGCTTGACGATAACGGCGTGCTCGTCTGGTCAGGCTGTTCCAGCCTGTCGGCGAGTGGCGCCAACACCCAACGGGTGGTTCGGCTAAAAAAAAGCATGGAACACCTCTATCTCTGTCAAGTCGGATCAGCCCTCGAGGCGGTGCCTGGGACGTGCCGACAGGGTCCGGGCGTCAAAGGCCGTCGCCCCCGCCAAGTTCTGCCAAGTTGACGGACCGCCGGCGATTTCCTCAGCACTCAGCAGGCAATGGTCGAGTTCGCGCTGTAACGCGTGGGTATCGAGGCCTTGGCCGATGAAAACCAACTCTTGTCGGCAATCGCCGACAATGCTGTCCCACTTGGTCATGATGCTTTGCAACCGATACTCATCCCGTGGCCATTGCGACTGCTCGATGAAGTTCCACCAGTGCCCCACATAGTCCCACTGGAATTGTTTGCCGCTCTGCACCAGCAGACCGGTTTCCAGGTGTCGGCTGGCTACCCAGAAGTAACCTTTACTGCGTAACAGGCACCCGTTGTTCCAGGGGCGGCTGAGAAAGTCGAACAAGCGCTGAGGGTGAAAAGGGGCACGCTCGCGGTACACCCAAGACGTCACGCCATAGGCGTCCGACTCGGCGGCCGGTGCGTCTTCAATTTCCATTTTCCTCATCCAACCCGGCGAGGCCGCAAGACTGGGTAAATCAAACAGGTGGGTGCCGAGGATGTTGGATAACCCGACATTACCCTGCGTCATTGGCACAATCCGCGCGGTCGGGTTAAGGCCGGCGAGGATCGCGTGCAGCGCCTGATAAGCCGATGCGCCGATCAGGTCCAGTTTGTTGACAAGAATGACGTTGGCGTACTCCACCTGCTCAATCAGAAGATCCGCCAGAGGGCGTTTGGGTTCGTCTTCCTGTACGTCGTCGCGGACCACGGCGTCCGGTAACTCCAGCAACGCCTGAAAACGGCTGCCATCGACCACCGTCACCAACGTATCGAGCCGTGCCAATTCGCTGAGGCTGAAACCTTCGGCGTCGAGGAAGGCGAATGTCTCTGCCACCGGCATCGGCTCCGAGATCCCCGTGGACTCGATCAGCAGGTAATCGAAGCGCTGCTGACGTGCCAGGGTACTGATCTGCTCCAGCAAATCAGCGCGTAGCGTGCAGCAGATACAACCATTGCTCATCTCGATCAATTCATCTCGGCCACGGTGCAGCGATACATCGCGTTGCACCTCTGCGGCATCGATGTTGACCTCACTCATGTCATTGACGATGACCGCCACTCTCAGACCTTCGCGATTGCGCAAGATATGGTTGAGCAGGGTGGTCTTGCCGGCGCCGAGGAAGCCGGAAAGCACGGTCACCGGCAGTCGGCTCGCCTGGGCGCCGTTCATCATGCGTTCACCACTCGACTGCCCTGGGCGTGGTCCAGGTAGCTTTCGAAGAGATCGACCACCACCAAGCCCTCGTCTGCCGCGTCGCCCCACAGATCGAATGTACGGAACTCAACATGGTAGGTTGGCTGATGCGCCGCGCTCGTATCGCCATGGCCAATCGCGTCCGGGAATGGCCATTGTTCGGATGTGCGATGCACCACCACGCCTTGCTTGCCGCGCACGTAGGCTGGCATGCGGGTATGCCCGGCCACATATTCGTCGCGCACGACCACGTGGTCGCCAATCTCAAAGGGGACTCGACCAGTGATAGCCGGGCGACCTTGAGCATGTGCTGGGTTCGCCAGCTTGAAGTGGGAACCCAGCGCCTGGTCGAGATCGGCCTGGGTGATCACACCGGTTTCGACCAGCAGGGTCGCGGTGGCGATGACATAGCGTTCGTAATACTGGGTGCCGACATGTTGGCGAACATCCAGGCGTTCGACGGCATGGCGCACTTCGTCCACGCTGAACTTTTTCAAGTGGTCGGCACCGATAAACATCAGGCTATAGGCCAGGTGCTCCCAGTCCTGCTTGAATACCTGTTTATAGCTCAGGCTATTGATGGTGTGGGGGACTTTGCCAAAGCCTTGGAAACCGCCGAGATCGTGAAAGCCATCCATAATAGAAACTCCGGGAATTGAACGATGATGCGTTGTTTTTCTCAGTCAACGCGGGGCAGGGCGACACCGATCAGCACGTCTTTGGTCACCAGTGTCTGAAGCTGCTCCTCACTCATGTGCTCGGAGCCTTCAGGCCTTACCGGCAACACCAGATAGCGGCTTTCGGCGCTGGTATCCCAAACCTTGACCACCATGTCGCTCGGCAACTCAGTGCCCAGTTCGCGCAATACGGTGCGTCCTTCCCGGACCAGGCGTGCACGGAACTCAAAGCCCTTGTACCACTCAGGTGGCAGGCCGAGCACCGGCCAGTTGGTGCAGGAGCACAGACTGCAGACAATGACGTTCTTCACCTGCGGCGTATCTTCCAATGCGACGATGTATTCGCCCTGCGGGCCGGTATAACCGAACTGGGCACACGCAGCGGTCCCGTCCTTGAGTAACAGCGCGCGGAACTGCGGATCGACCCAGGCCTTGGCGACCACGCGGGCGCCGTTCTCCGGGCTCCAACCGTGTTCCATCAATTGTGTGAGCTGCTCGACGTAGCCCTCCGGGATGAGCTCCTTGCTTTTGAGTACTTGAAACAATGCCCTGGCCCGTTCGCCGGGCGTTGAAGGGCTCACAGGTGTGGAAGTGGATGGACTCATTGGTTCTCTCCTATCAGTCAACGCGGTTGGGGTGTGATTGAAACGTACCGGTCTTTCTTATTGTTTTTCCGCTAGGAAACTCAGAGTGTGCGCCAGTCCACCGAGGCTTCAAATGCCGCCGCTGCCTGGTAAATTGTGCCTTCGGCATAGTGCTTGGCCACCAGCATCAACCCGACGGGTAGGCCGTCTACCAGGCCGCACGGGATCGACATGGCCGGATGCCCGGTAATGTCCTGTGGCGCAGTGTTGCCGATCATTTCCAGCGCCCGCGCCACGTATTCGGTGATCGAGCAGCCCGCCGCAGGGTGGGGTTGGGCCGTGATGGGGGTGGTCGGCATCACCAGCAGGTCATAAGTCTGCAGCGCCTTGTCGTAGCCTTGCCGGGCAAAGCGGGAAAGGTTTTGTGCCTTGGCGTAGTAACGTCCGTTGTAGTGGGTCAGGCCGTATTGGCCGACGAACATGCACAGTTTGAGCGACGCGGATAATTGGTCGGCCTGTTCGCGCCAGCCGGCTTGTTTGTCCAGCAAGCCGACGTCGTACAGACCTTTCCAGTTAAAGCCCGCGCCGTTGCCATGCATCATTTGCATGGTCAAGCCTTCGCAACCGATGGGGTGCCACAGCGAACCAGCCAGGTTGTGTTCGGGAATGGATACCGGCTCGACCTGCGCGCCCAATGCCTCAAGGCGGGCGATGGCCTCGCGCACTTTGTCGGCCACGCGGGGATCTTGGTTGGCCAGCGCGAAGCCTTCCTGCAACACGCCGATTCGGAGGTCGCTGACGCCCCGCTCGAGGTAGCGGCAATACTCATCGACTTGAGGCGCCGCTTGGCGTGGGTCGAGCCCATCCGAGCCGGCCATGGCCTGCAACATCAGCGCGTTGTCGCGCACGTTGGCGGTGATGGGGCCGACATGATCGATAGTGGCTTCAATCGCCATGATGCCGGTGTAGGGCACCAGGCCGTGGGTTGGCTTCATGCCGTAGGTCCCGCAAAAGGCCGACGGGATACGTATGGACCCGCCCTGATCACCGCCCACTGCGATGTCTACCTCGCCGGCGGCGACCAATGCCGCACTGCCCGATGATGAGCCGCCAGCGGCATAACCGTGGCGATGTGGGTTGTGCACTGGGGCAGGGTCAGATGTGTGGCTGCCGCCTGACAGACAGTAGTGTTCGCACGTGGCTTTGCCGAGGATGGTTGCGCCGGCATCGAGCAATCGCGTAACCACGGTGGCATCAAAACCCGGCACAAAACCTTCCAGCGGTGCGGCGCCGTTCATCATGGGCACGCCAGCCAAGGAGACGTTGTCTTTGAGCGCGACGGTTTTGCCCGCCAGCAGGCCGTCACGGGCGCCATTCACTTCAGTCCGGTAGTACCAGGCATTCAGCGGATTTTCTTTGTTCGAGGGACGATAGCCCGCACTGCGGTCGTAACGTATGGGCGGCACGAAATCACATAGCTCGTCGACCAGGTCGTAGGCATCGAAACTCGGTTGCATCAGATCCAGGTAGGACGCCGCCTGCTCGTGGGTCAATTGCATGTTCAACTGGGCCGCGATGGCGACCAACTGATCACGTGTGGGACGAATAATGGCCATGATTTTCCTGTCTTTTATCAATTCAGTCCGGGAAGCAATAGAGGCCAAATTAGGCGTCTATCACCGTATTCGCATGGTTGAGCAGGACACTCATTTGGCTGAAAAGGACACCGGGACTCAGAACACTTTCAACACGCGCAGATTCAGGCGCGCACCTTCCTTGAAGCCTTGCTCCACCTCGATGTCCTTGCCGAGCTGAGCCTGGATCTGCAGGGTGGGGTCGATGAAGTGAGTGACCGTGAAACGGGCGTAGGACGTTGAGACACCGTCGTGCTGGTCAACGCCATCCACAGTGGTCGCGGCCCCGCTGACATAGCCTGCGCCGAGTGCAAACGTGGTGCTTGGCGTCCAGTTGTAGCGCACGGCTGCCTGGTACTCGTAGCGCGTGTTTTCTTCGAGTTTTGCGCGGGTGGGGCCGTAGTCGTTATTGGTCGAGACCCAGGACACGTCGGCGACGGTGTCCAGCGCCCACTGCGCTGAGAAGTGGTGGATGTAGGCCGCTTGCAACGTCGCCCGCCAGCGGTTCTCGCCCAGGTTCAACGCATCGTTTTTGTTGTAGCTGCCGACGGGGATGTACAGGTAAGGGGCGAGGGCAAACACATCTTTGTTTGCCGTGGGTAATGTCCACTTGAGTGGGGCGGTGATAATCGGATCACCCACGCCATGGCTGTCGCCCAAAGCACCGACATCGCCGGAGGCGTTCATGTAGCCGAACGGCAGCAAAATCTGCGGCTCCCATGAAAGGTTCTCGGAAAGACCTATCGCATGGATGTAACGCAGGATGCCCACGTCGGAGCTGAGCTTGGCGTTGTCGGAGGTCCGATGGCCGTTCTGATAGAGATCGGACCTGTCGGCATGCTGGTAGTAAAACAGTACGGCATCGGCGCCTGCGGGCAGCGGTTCGAAATCCCCCGGCGATACTTCAAGGGCCTGGCTTTTGGCAAACGGCAACATTCCCAGCGCAAGTAGGACTCGACTGAATTTCATGGCCGTTCTCCTTGCGCGGCAGCCGCATCGCGCAACATCCCGGTGTGCGGATGGCAGTTGATGTACTCGAAGATCTGGCTCTTGGCGTCCGATACGGACACCTCGTGGTAGAGCCGCAACTTCTTCAAGCCCGCAGCCACGCGAAAGAACGTCACGAAAATACGCAGGTGGGTCGGGTGGGATTCGGCCCAGCGTTCGAGTTTCTCCACCGAGCGCCAGTGACCGATGTTGTAGCTGACGTCGAGAAAGTTGCCGTCCAGGTCGATATTGCGCACGAACCGGTTGCTGTAGCAGCCCAGCGGTTGGCCGTTGTCACGCAGGAAGTCCATGCCGTCTTGCAAGGTAGGCAGGATCTCGTCGAGGTACAGCGAGCGTTCGTCCGCCTCGGCGTCTGCCCAGTCCTGGCCGGAACGAATCAATGTGAGGTTGTCATGCCCCAGTACCACAACCCTTCCGCCTTTGGCTGGATTACCGGCGATCACTTGCAGCTCACTTGTAGGCTTCATCCAGTCGGTCTGGGAGATCGGAAAACGGTCGCGCATCGAGCCCCAGTAACCGTGCTCTTCGATTTCGCCACTGGTTGCATCCATGACCGCGCCGACGCCGGGCAGGTTGTCTTGGAAGGCATACAGCGTCTCGAACTGCTCGGCGCGCGGTGCGCTGATTTCACGGAAATAGCCAAGGCCGTCGTTGAGCCTATCCGGTGAAGTCCACCAGTCGTTCACCGGTGCGCTGCGCAACCAGCGGCAGTGGGCCGCCGGGTCTTTCCAGTAGCCGACGACAATCAAGTTATCAAAGCCGCTGCTGTCGGTGTGGTGGGTCAAATCGTGGGTCTGAGGGCCATCGGCCAGGTCGAAACTGCCTACGATGTGACGCATGGCCAGGAGTGCCGCTTCGCGCTGCGCCTCGCCTTGATACTGCACGCCGACGTAGGCCATCACCACTTGTTCCAACTGCTCGTCGGCGCGCGCAACCCACATCGGGAACGGAGGTTGATACTCGTCCGGCACACGGCGGGACAGGCTGCGTGAGCATTTGAGATGTGTGTCGATTGCAGATTCCATATTTAGCTCCTCGTTATTTTGGTTCAGGCCTACGGTTGGGCTTTAGCGCTTTGCCGACGCACTGCGTTTGGCGATCTGCCGTCGGTGCAGCAGCTTCATGGCTCCCCACTCAATCAACCAGCAAGCCGACTCTTCTGGTGCAAGATCGCGCCTGTGCAGAAGCCAGGAGGAATCAGCCAATCGTTGTGAACAGTGTCGATGCATGGCGTGCCTCATCAGCGGGGTATGAGCTGCTGTGAGGTCGAAATTAGGCGTGACGGCGAGGAGCCGCTTGGTTCGTCAAGACAACCGCTTGGTTGGAAAAGACAACACCAGAAGGGACCATCACCGGTGATCGGCGTTGGTGCGCCAATGTCTAAAGCTCAGCCTTCTGTGCCTCTTATTGGGGACGATGAGAGTACTGACATCCACACTTGGACGCAGGGTGGGGGCGAGATGAGTAGGCGAGGGCGACAGAAAGTGCTTGGCCTGTTAATTGCTAGCGCCGACAAGCCGGTTACACCTTTTCCAGCTCTTACTGCATCGCTGTACCGAGGTCAGTGTCATGAACCCAAGCACCCAGTATTCGACCCTTACCGTTGCCGCACCTCGTCGCTTTGATTACTGGAAAGAAGTGGTCTGCCGCCATTGCCTGGCGGCCGATAGCAAACCCTTGTCCCAGAGCAGTTTCGATGGCGCGCTCGCGATCAATACTTTAGGCAGTCTGGACATCTGTTCACTGTCATCGCCACTGCATTATTGGGAGCGCTCCGAGCGGCATCTGCGTAGCGGTCCGGCTGAAGATCTATGGTTGGGTTTTGCCCGAAACGGCCACGGCCAAATTGAACAGGGCGGAAGAAAAGCCAGCTTGGCCGTTGGCAATTTGTTTCTTTATGACGCAACTCAAGCGTTTCGATTCAGCTTGGGTGGTACCGAAAACCACCTGATCCGTATTCCGCGAGCATTGCTGACCGAACGCCTGCCACGTATTGCCGAGTACACCGCGATGGTCCTCGACGATCGACGGCCTGGCGTGATCCCGTTGCGGGAAATGTTACGCCAGGCGGCGAGTACGCCTGCGTCGTTGCAGGATGAACGCATCTCAACGCGCTATTCAGAGGCGTTGCTCGATCTTCTGGTCATCAGCCTGGAACTTCAGGACCTCAAGACCACTCACCAAGAGCTGGACCTCTACGGCCGCATCATGCAGTACATCCAACGGCACCTGACCGAGCCGGACCTGTCCATTGAGGTCATCGCCCAGGCTCACAATGTGTCCACCCGCACCGTTACGCGCGCCTTCGCGCGGTACCAGAAAACCCCCGTGGCAGAGATTTGGAAAGAGCGTCTGAATGCCAGTCGCGAAGCGATTGAACGCGGCCAGGTACGCAGTGTGTCCGAGGCAGCGCTGGACTTCGGGTTTTCTGACTTCTCCCATTTCAGCCATGCGTTTCGCAAGGCGTTTGGTGTGGCGCCGAATACGCTTTTACGCCGTAATTGAAACTGCCGGGTTTGTAAAGTAGACGTGAAGATGGGGGCTCACAGAGATGGGCAAGTCGAAGCGCCCTAAATGCCGTTCTTCTTGCTGCTCGCGTTCTTCCTTGCCGGTCTCCACCCTGGCTTGCAGGGTGGCGTCGGTACCCTACAATCTGCCCTACCAGCCTTATAGACTCTCAGGGTCGCCAAAAAACATCTGAATCCGCGACCGCAACCACCGCTCCCCGGGATCATTATCCTGCGACCCACGCCACGCCATATGCAGTTCAAACGAGCGCACCGGCAACGGCGGCTCCTCGGCGCGAAGGCCGCCGGCGGCGGTCAGTGCTTCGGCGGCATAGTCCGGCACGATGGCGACAATATCGGTGCCCGCCAGCAAGGTGCCCAGGCCGTTGAACTGCGGAACGGCCAGCACTACGTGGCGTTTGCGGTCGAGTTTTTCCAGTTCTTCGTCGATAAAACCGCTCAAGTCTCCCGCAAATGACACCAGGGCGTGGGGGCGGGCGCAGAAGTCGTCGAGGCTCAGGGCGCCGGGGACGCTGTCGGCGCGCAGCAGTTTGGGCAGGCTGCGGCGCAGGACTTTGCGTTTGGCGTTGGCCGGCAGGTCGGCGGTGTAGCTGACGCCGATGGAGATTTCGCCGGAGGCCAGCAAGCTGGGCATCAGGATGTAGTTGACGCGGCGCACCACCAGCACGATGCCGGGGGCTTCGGCGCGCAGGCGTTTGAGCAGTTGCGGGAGCAGGGCGAATTCGACGTCATCGGACAGGCCAATGCGAAATACCGCGGTGCTGGTCGCCGGGTCGAACTCGGCGGCACGGCTGACGGCGGTGGAGATCGAGTCCAGGGCCGGGGAGAGCAGGGCGAAGATTTCCACGGCGCGTGCGGACGGTTCCATGCTGCGGCCGGTACGCACGAACAGTGGGTCATCGAACAAACCGCGCAGGCGTGACAAGGCCGCGCTGATGGCGGGCTGACCGAGGAACAGTTTCTCGGCCGCGCGGGTCACACTGCGCTCGTGCATCAAGGTTTCGAATACGATCAAGAGGTTAAGGTCGACACGACGCAGGTCGTTACGGTTCATCTTGTGTCCTGGAAGAGTCAGCGAGCTTGACGAGAGCGGCCATAAAAGAACCCCCTGGATTCGATTAAGAAGCATGACCGGCATGAATCTTACGGGGAAAGGCTGGTACTCTGCACCGGCTAATTGAGTTTTCCTACGTTAGCCGGGGTCTTTTCCTCGGGAGCGGAATCAATGACAGGCATGTCGACTATTAATGGTGACCTGTGGTCTTACCGGGAAAGCCCAGATAGAGTTCATGGCATTAGAGGTTACTTTGACGAGGTTTGCGATGTCCCGCACGATCCGTTTTCACAAGTTTGGTCCGGCCGAGGTGCTCAAGTGCGAAGAGCATGTAGCCGCGCAGCCCGCACCGGGCGAAGTGCAGGTGCGTGTCGAAGCGATCGGCATCAGTTGGTACGACATTCTGTGGCGCCAGAACCTGGCGTCTTCCCATGCGCGCCTGCCATCCGGCCTTGGCCATGAGATGGCCGGGGTGGTCGTGGCCCTGGGTGAAGGCGTGGATGATTTGGCTGTGGGCGATAAAGTCGCCAGTTTTCCGGCCGAGAGCCCCAATGATTATCCGGTGTATGGCGAAGTGATCGTCCTGCCCCGTTCGGCCCTGACCCGCTATCCGGATGTGTTGAGCCCCATTCAAGCCAGCGTGCATTACACGCCGCTGTTGATTGCCTACTTTGCATATGTGGACCTGGCGCGGGTCAAGCCCGGCCAGTTTGCCTTGGTGACCGACGCGAGCCACTGCGCCGGCCCATCGTTCGTGCAACTGGGCAAGGCCTTGGGGGTGCGGGTGATTGCGGCCACCAAGGACAGCGCCGAGCGTGAATACTTGCTGTCCCTGGGGGCGGAAAAGGTCATCGTCACTGAAGAGCAGGACTTGCTCATGCAGATCAACAAGTTCACCGACAACCGCGGCGTCGATGTGGTGTTTGATGGCTTGGGTGGCCCGCAGATGTCGTTGCTCGGCGATGTGTTGGCGCCGCGTGGCAGCCTGGTGCTGTATGGTTTGCAGGGTGGCAACCAGACGCCATTCCCCGCATGTGCAGCGTTCCAGAAAAACATTCAGTTTTTTGTGCACTGCATCGGCAATTTCACCGGCAAGCCGGAACTGGGCATCATCCAGGACCAAGTGGCATTGCAGCGTGCATTACGCGACATCAACCAACTGACCGCCGATCGCGTGCTGGTACCGCTGAAAACCACGGTGTTTGCGTTCAGCCAGTTTGTCGAAGCACACCGCTATATGGACGAATGTCCGTGCCGCGAGCGCGTCGCATTGCAGGTTGAAGCTGTTTGATCTGTAGGAGTATTCGCAAATGCGTGTCCAATGCATCCGATCGGATGGGGCGAATGCGCCATTTGACAGGGCTTAACCCGCGGCACGGTTAAGTCCGCTCAAGCACGCCGACCCCGCATTTAATACCTTTGCCCCTGACGCCGCGCTGAATTTCAGTGCGGCGTTGTCGTGTGGGCGCAAACAAAGTTTCGCCGGTTGTTCATCTGAACTGGTTTTCGGCACTTTTCTGTATCTGTTAATCAGTATTCGACTGCCGATAATTGTGCCTTCACTGTCATCTCAAGGATTGAGCAATGATTGAATGTCTGACATTACCGTCCCATGCCTCTAGCACTAAGAGGTTGTTTATATGTTCGCGCAAACGAAAAGCGCAAGCGTCAGAAAGTACTGATCAATAGCCGCTGAATTCACGGTTTTGCTTGATTGTTACTTGTCGGACGCTTCTCTGACTTTCTGGATAAAGCAGCGTAGGAAGTTGTCGGAATATTCCTAGGTTGTACGGCGGCACCGCTCTAGCCCCTGTGGTTCTGCCGCCTGTGAAGGGGTTGGGCACCCGGCAGGCGAATAAGTGCACACAGTGCTTTTGTTGCGAGGTGCTAACGTTGATCCAGCGTAGTACAGAGCGATACACATCCAGCCTATAGGTGTAATGGGTCGGGCAACTAATCTTGATAGTTGCCTGAAACTGATATTTCAACTCGGGTAGTAGAATTATGAGCGCAATTCACGAGCAGGCCATGAACTATGTTTATCAACAAGTTCTACAACGTTTGATCGGGCACTTCACACGCGCCGAACGCACCGCACTTCAATTACTGATTCAACGCATAGTCGTCGCGGCCGGTGGCATGGAGCAGGTGGGTGATTACAAAGTGCTGATAGCCCATGGCGGCGGCGAAGTCAGCAGCTACACGCTGGCGTTGCTAAGGGCGGCGCAACTGTCCATCGCCGGGCGCGCACCCAAGACTTTCCAGTTGCGCGTGGCGACCTTGCGACACGCAGGGATGACCCAGGCCACCCTCGACACGCTGCACCAAGGGTATAGCGCGCTGTTTTTCCATGACGACCCCCGCGTCGAATTATTGATGGTGGAAAACCAGGAGGTGTACCCCTTCAACCACCAGCGCCCTGCGTCGAGCAGCGGTCGCGAAACCAGCCAGCGCACGACGCTGATGGTGGGGCACCTGACGTCCGGTGATCTGCGCGCCACGTTGTGCAATGACACCTTCCTGTCCCTGGGCGATTTCTTTCAGCGGGTTACAACCTGGAACGGTGGCGTGCATGCCGTGGTCAGTGGCGATTCGGCGCGCAAGCAGAGCCAGTACCTGGCCTGGCTGAAAAAGCACGCACTGATAGCCGGAGTGGGGATTTCGCGAGGTAAACCGATGTCGCTCAGTGGGCTGTTTGCACGCATGGAGGAGTGGAGCGTCGGCTGTTACCGCGACCTCTACGGCGATCAATACGTGCCGGGCGAAAGCCCTGGTCGTGGCGGGCATCGTCACTTGGCCTACATTGGGATTGCCGACCTACTGACCGACGTAGACCCCGGCTCCGCGCCGTTGCTCACGGAGTTCCTGGCCTATAAGCCAGACCCGTTCGGCTTCCACTTCAGCCATCCGGTGTATCCGAACCCGCTGCTGATGGCCCATCTGTACGGCTTGCAGGCCCAGTGTCTGCGCGAGCTGTCCTACGAGGATGGCGTCGAAAGCTTTATTCGCCAGGCGTACGGCTACATGAGTCGCCGGCAGATTCCCGAATACCTGATCGCAGAGGCCAGCAGCCCGGATGGCCGTGCGTTGTCGACCGTTCATGCGCAGGCGGTTTTTGGCCTGGATGAGAGCCAGTTGACCTGCTTGCTCTACTCGCCCTTCATCCACCACGGCCAGCGCCTTGAGGGTTACCTGCGCCAATGCCACCCCGGGATGCTGGTTGCGCTCCCGGAACTGCATAAGGTGCTGCAAGGCAAGGTGTCCTCCGACGTGCTGCAACAGTGGGCTGTCGATACCAGCGGGCTGCCGCTGCCGTTACTCCAGGCGTTGTACCGCCGGCGGCCCGGAGAGGTGGAACGTAGCATGCTTGCGCGCGGCCGCGAGGCCTCGGGTTCGGCTGTCGCCACACCAGGCTGCGCCTTTCAAATGTCCGGGCGCTAGCGGCATGGGTGGGTGCAGTTGCCCTGGTGGATGGTCATGAACCTGCGGGGTGAGCGGCAAGCGGAATTTGCCTATCAGGCGGTGTACCGCTACATGATCAGCCTGATCAATGAAGTCGGCCTGGAGACCCCGGTCAAACTACCGTCACTGCGGCAGTTGTCGACGCGCTTGAACGTGTCGATCTCGACGATTCAGTACGCCTATTCGCTGCTGGAAAAGGAAGGGCGGGTCTACTCGGTGGCCAAGTCCGGTTACTTCGCCTGGCCAGTGACCAGCAACCCGTTGATGGCTCCCGGTGGCGACCTGCTGGAAAGGCTCTATGCCGCGGCACGGCGCCCGCGCATGGCCGTACTCAGTAGCGACGAGCCTGCGTTGCTGGGCGCACTGGATGGCACCTTGCTGACGCTCGAGCGCCAGTTGATACGCCGTTATCCGCGCCACCTGCAACCCTGGTCGCAACCCTGCGGCGTGTGGGAGTTGCGGGCGGCACTGGCGGCGCGCTACACCTCATCGCCCACGCGCTGCTGGCAAGCCGACGAGGTGTACATCGGCGCCGACCTGCGTGGCGTGCTGGAAATCCTGATCGATGTGCTGGGCCTCAAAGGGACTACGTTGATTGTCGAATCGCCCTGCGACTGGTTGATTCTGCGTTTGCTGCAGGCCGCCGGTGTGCGGGTGATCGAGTTGCCCTGGAAGGCCGATGGCAGCCTCGACCTGATGAGCTTCGAGCACTTGTTGCGCCATGAGCCGGTGCAGCTGGTACTGCTGTCATCCGTGGTCAGCCTGCCGTCGGGCGTGGCCATGTCGGTGCAAGAGCGGCTGCACGTGGCGCATCTGCTCGAGCAGCACGGCTGCTGGCTGCTGGAAAACGACAGCTACGGCGACTTGGCGTTTGCCGCTGGCCAGCCGGCGCTGCGTAATCTGGTCAACCCGGAGCGGCTGATCGTCTTTTCGTCGTTCGACAAAACCCTGGGGGCGGAAGCGCCGTTCGGCTATCTGCTGTCGCGGCACTTGAGCAGCGAATTGCAGCGTCAGTTCCTGCTGCGCGCCTTTCGTTTGTCGTCGATCCGACAGCGTGCCATCGCCCGCCTGTACCAGAGCGGGCGGTTTGACCAACACTTGCAGACCCTGCGCCAGCGCCTGCAGGAGCAAGCCGAGGCCATGAGCCAGCGTGTGGACGCGCGCCTGGAGGGGCGGGTGACCTACCAGCCGCCACGCGCGGGCGCCAGTCTATGGCTGCAGTCGGTGGCCACGGTAGACATGCGCCAGGTGTTCCAGCGCATGGTTGCCCAGCAAGTAGTAATTGCCCCGGGCGAGCTGTTCAGCCTGGCTGGCCTGCACCACCAGCATGTGCGCCTGAGCCATGTATTCAATGGGCATCCGAACCTGGACGTGGCCTTGGATGCATTGGCACTGGCATTCCAGCAGGCGCAGATTGGCTGAGTTAGGGAGTGTTAGAAAATTCTCCTTCTGCTGTGGGATCGATACCATCGCGTCGTAGTCCAACTCTCAGTAAACTGTCATTTTTTCCGAATCCTTCTTTCCGAGGTTTATGCATGACAATCAGTCCTTTTGCGGGCAAGCCGGCGCCAGCCCAGTTGCTGGTGGATATCCCGCGACTGGTCACGGCCTATTACACGGGCCAGCCTGATGCAGCGATCTCCACCCAACGCGTCGCCTTCGGCACCTCCGGGCACCGGGGCAGCTCGTTCGAACTGAGCTTCAACGAATGGCACGTACTCGCCATCAGCCAGGCCATTTGCCTGTACCGTGAAGCCCAAGGTATCAACGGCCCGCTGTTTGTTGGCCTGGACACCCATGCGCTGTCCACGCCTGCCGGTGCCAGCGCGCTGGAAGTGCTTGCCGCCAACGGCGTACACGTGATGCTGGCCGAGGGTGATGAATACACGCCAACCCCGGCGATTTCCCACGCGATCATCTGCTACAACCGCGGCCGTACCAGTGGTCTGGCGGACGGCATCGTCATCACGCCGTCCCACAACCCGCCGCAAAGTGGCGGCTACAAGTACAACCCGCCGAACGGTGGCCCGGCCGATACCCACGTCACCAAGTGGATTGAAGCCAAGGCCAACGAGTTGCTGGCCAACAAGCTCGCCGGGGTCAAGCGCATCAGCCACGCCCAGGCGCTCAAGGCCGACACCACCCATCGCCATGACTACCTCAACAGCTACGTGGCCGACCTGATCAACGTCATCGACATGGACGCTATCCGCAGCGCCGGCCTGCGCCTGGGCGTAGACCCACTGGGCGGAGCAGGGGTGCGCTACTGGTCGGCGATTGCCGAGCACTACCGCCTGAACCTGGATGTGGTGAACACCGAAGTCGATTCGACGTTCCGCTTCATGAGCGTCGACTGGGATGGCCAGATCCGCATGGACCCGTCGTCCAGCTACGCGATGCAAGGCCTGATCGGCCTTAAGGAGCGTTTCGACGTGGCGTTCGCCTGCGATCCGGACCACGATCGCCACGGCATTGTCACCCCGTCCGGTGGCCTGCTGGCACCGAACAACTACCTGGCGGTGTCCATCGACTACCTGTTCCAGAACCGTCCCGACTGGCGCGCCGATGCGGCCGTGGGCAAGACCGTGGTCAGCAGCGGCTTGATCGACCGCGTCGCCGCACGTATTGGCCGGCGCCTGTACGAGGTCCCGGTGGGCTTCAAGTGGTTCGCTGATGGTTTGTTCGACGGTTCGCTGGGCTTTGGCGGTGAAGAAAGCGCCGGCGCGTCGTTCCTGCGCAAAGACGGCAGCGTCTGGAGCACCGACAAGGACGGCTTGATCCCGGCGCTGTTGGCAGCAGAGATGACCTCGCGCAAAGGCCAGGACCCAAGCCAGATCTACCGTGGCCTGACCGAAGCCCTGGGTGAGCCGTTCGCGATCCGCGTCGACGCCAAGGCCACCCCGGCGCAGAAGGCATTGCTAGGCAAGTTGTCGCCGGAGCAGGTGACGTCCACCCAACTGGCCGGGGAAGGCATCCAGCAGATCCTCAGCCATGCGCCGGGCAACAACCAGGCGATCGGAGGCCTGAAAGTGATGACCGAAAACGGCTGGTTTGCCGCACGGCCATCGGGCACCGAGGACATCTACAAGATCTACGCCGAGAGTTTTATCGGCGAAGATCACCTCAAGTTGTTGGTGGAAGAAGCCCAGGTCCTCGTAGACGGCGCCATTTCCCAGTAACACCGCAAAACCAGTGTGGGAGGGGGCAGGCCTCTCCCACATTTAGCCCCCTCCAGACGTCGAAGGCGGTCAAGCCAGGTCGACGAGAACGATCTCGCTATCCTCGATGGCAGTCACCCGCAACACCGACTCATCTTCAACCGCAACACCATCCCGAGCGTGTGCGCGCAAGCCGTTGACGTCTACGGCTCCAGTGGCCGGCACCAGGTACGCCCGGCGCCCATTGTCGAGCCGATACTCGGCGCTTTCCCCAGCCTTCAAGTTCGCCGCGACCAGCCGTGCGTCCGCACGAATACGCAGGCTTTCGCTGTCGCCCGTTTTACCGCTGGCCAGGGTCACAAAGCCTTCGCGGTCACCTTTGGGAAACGGCTTGGCCCCCCACGACGGCGGCAAGCCGCTTTCATTCGGGATAATCCAGATCTGAAAGATCTTGGTCGGCGTGGCTTCCAGGTTGTATTCACTGTGGGCGATCCCGGTGCCGGCGCTCATCACTTGCACATCGCCAGCCTCGGTACGGCCTTTGTTGCCCAGGTTATCGGCATGGCTGATGGCGCCTTCGCGCACATAAGTGATGATTTCCATGTCGCGATGGGGGTGCTGCGGGAAGCCGGTGCCGGGGGCGATGATGTCGTCGTTCCACACCCGCAGGTTGCCCCAGTGCATACGCGCAGGGTCGTGGTATTCGGCAAAGGAAAAGTGGTGATGGGCGTCAAGCCAGCCATGGTGGGCGCCGCCCAGCGTGTTGAAAGGTCGAAGTTCAAGCATGATCGTCTCCTGTGGATAGCGCCTATGATCCGGCAGTACATGATCGATAAAAAGCGTAAAAAGTGCCTGATTCCTATCGACTTACTAGATTGATAAACAGGGTTTTGACTTTCACTTCATCGCCTAACTGCATGACAGCAAAGCAATTGGCTGGAACTGAACGCCGATTCCGGCGACCATGGCGCATTCGCCAAAACCAACCTCATCGCTGGAGTCCGCGTGCCGCAACACACCCCTGATTTGCCCCCAGAGCTACGCCCACTGGCAGACATGCCGTTGTTCAAGCGCCTGGCGGCGCGCCTGTTTGGCCACGGACTCACGCGCCTGCGCGCCCAGCACCGGTTTTCCTGGCTGCATGGGCAGGCCGATGGCTTTCGCAGTGGGCACGAGGCAGGCGTGGAGTATGGCTACCGCGAGGGCAAGGCCGACGGCATCGAGGAGGGCCGGCAAGTCCTGCTGATCCGTGACTTTCGCCCCGATGAACACCGTGCACCGGGTGTCGACGACAACCTGTTCGATGATTGGCGCCTGCCGCTGACCGCCGACCTGAAAAAACGCATCAAGGCTGACGTGGCGCGCCTGCTGCCGACGCATGCCCAGCCCAGTGCCGCGCAGTGGAAGATGATCTTCAGCGACACACCTTCGACGTCGGTGATCGCGGGTGCCGGTGCGGGTAAATCCACTTCGCTGGTGCTGCGTATCCTGCTGTTGACCCATTACCTGGGCTTTGAACTCAGTTCGATGACCGTGGTGACCTTCACCCGCGAATCGCGCAGAGACTTCATCCACAAGCTCATGGAAATTCTCAACCTGTGGGGCCAACCCCTTGGCTTCAAAGAGGCCCAGGCGGTGGTACGCACCTTCCATTCGCGCATCCTGCCGATGGTGCGCAGCTTGCCGGGTTTCGAGCGCCTGCAGGCCTTCGAGAACCTGAGTTCGGGTGCTGAAGAGGCTGACAGCAACCCGTTCGACCTGCGTATCAACGACGCCCAGCGTCAGCAAATGAACGCCTGCTATCACCGTTTACACGGCCAGCATGCGCGGTTCCGCGAGCTGATCGCGCCGCTGGCCCGGCATGGGCTGCAGCTCAAGGAGCTGGAGCGCGAGCATCCCGACGTGCAAAAGCGCGTGGCAGTGACCGAGTTGGCGGCCAAACGCGACGAAGAACTCTGCGATGTGATCGAAGACCTGTGGTTCCGCGCAGGGGCCTGGCCGATCAAGGGCATTGAGCCGAGCCGGCAGGCCGTGGAGATCAATGGCGCGAAATTCCATTGCCATGGCTACATCCCGCAGCTGGATGCGTGGGTGGTGCTGGGCTTCGATTCGCGGGAAAACGCCCAGGTCAGTCGGCCCAATTCGAAACTTTCGGTGCGCGCCGAGTGGGCGGTAAAGCGCACCCTGTTTCAAGCTTTC
The DNA here is from genome assembly GCF_020515815.1 of Pseudomonas sp. AF03-9. Lineage (NCBI taxonomy): Bacteria > Pseudomonadati > Pseudomonadota > Gammaproteobacteria > Pseudomonadales > Pseudomonadaceae > Pseudomonas > Pseudomonas sp. AF03-9. The sequence continues at coordinate 151,847 of NZ_JAHPJF010000017.1, forward strand.
TGCCGTAAGCCACTGATATGGCTTGATAATTACGATTCATCAAAACGACTGTTAAGCAGCCTGGCCGGTGATGCCAGCGCGGGGCCGGGCTTTGATTACAAGGTCAAGGGCGAGCTGGCTTCGGCGCCGCTGTTGGACTGTTTCGTCGTGGCGGCCGGTTTTATCGAGAACCTCGGGTTGGATGTGCCCACGGCCGTGGGCCAGATGAGCTTTGCCAAGGACGACCCGGACCGCTTTTTCTTCGAGGCGCTGAGCATTTTCTGGAAGGCCCTGGAAGACCACTTGCTCGACCAGTCGCCGCCGATCATGACCTACAACCGCATGTTCTCGCTGTTTGGCGAAAACACCCCGGAAAACCTCAAGCTGCTCAGCGATCCGTTGCTGCGGCCGCTATCCCACCTGATGATCGACGAATTTCAGGACGTCTCGCCGCAGATCGTCTCGTGGATCCGCGCCAGCCTGCGCGAGATCCGCAGTCGCGGTCCGGCCATGCACGTCGGGCGCGGCGCCCAGCGTTCATCGCTGCTGTGCGTGGGGGATGACTGGCAGTCGATCTATGGTTGGCGCGGCAGTTCGCCCAAGTATTTCATGCAGTTCAACCAGGAATTCCCATCCCCGGCCACCACTCGCGTGATGCTGGCGGAGAACTACCGCAGTCACCAGCACATCATCGACGCGGCGGAGCATATCGTGCGCGCTGCGCCGGCGATTCCCGGCAAAAAGGCCAAGGCCAGCGGAGCGCCCAAGCCGTTGGTGCCGGTCAAGGTGCTGGAGCGCGACGAAGCCGCACTGGGGCAGCAGCTGTTGATGCACTATCAAAACGGCGAAACAGTGTTAATGCTTTATCGAAAAAGTAGCGATAAGTTACTGATTCAAGAGCATATTCAGTCTGTAGTTAATCTAGATTCTAGCTTGCCTCCCCAGGCGCGCAGGCTTAAGCAGCTGACCTATCACAGTGCCAAGGGCCTACAGGCAGACGCGGTATTTCTGCTGGGCGATTGCCAACATGTCACCAGCTCGCCCTACAAGAATCAGGTGTATCGCATGGCGGGGCTGGGCAAGGACGGTGACAGCGAGCCGTATGACACTGCGCAAAAGGACGAGGTGCTGCGCCTGGCCTATGTCGGCATTACCCGCGCCGTCAGCCATTGCTACTGGTATGTGGAAAAGCCCGAAGGCCAGGCGGTGAATGTGCCCAAGGCGTCAGAGCGGGTAGATGGCAAGAAAGCCTTCTTCGACGACCAACGCGGTTAGCCGGCGAATGCAACACCCCCCCCCCTGTGGGAGCGGGCTTGCTCCCACACAAGCCTGTTCCACCTTCGAACGGTGTTGTCTGTCAGCGCGTATTCAAGCCCGTAAAGACAGCGGCGGCACAAACGACGCCAACTCATCCTCCACCGCTTCGATAATCCGCTCCACGTCGGCCGCATTCATCACCGTGGCGCAAGGGATGCCCGCGATGGCAATCAACGTCTCGCCACTCGCTCGGTCAAACAGGCGGGCGACCATGCTGCCGGGCGCGTCCATGCTGCCCTCGAAGCCCATCGGATGGAAATGCCAGCGCATCAGCTGGCAGGCGTTGGGGAATGTCACTTTGTTCATATTGCCCACCTTGTTCATTGAGCGCTTCCTTTTGCTCGCGGCAGGGGCCATGACCGTCAGTGGTCGTGGCATCGGAGAAGTTAAAAATAGCATCCGTTCGTAAACACAACGTGACTTTTTTCGCCCCGTTTGGCGGTTGTTTTCCTACCTTTTGATGTGGGTCACGTCTTACAACAAGGCAGGCAAAAGGCCATTATTCCGGTATTCCATCTGGCCATTGTCGCACGCTGCAAAATTCGGCAATCTCCACGCTTTACCCGCCGCAGAGCCTTCCATGCCAAACATCGCCCCAGACGATGATAGCCAGCACACCCAAGCCACCTGCGACGTCGTGCTGCGCCACAGCCTGTGTTGGCGGCGTCGCGACCTTGATGGGGTGATGTCCTACTACCACCCGCAGATCCAGTACCACGATTTTTTCCAGAACCGTGTGGTCGGTTACGCCGAGCTGCGTGAGTACCTGCAAGCCAGGATGCCCCGTGAGGCGGACGAGGCGATTGAGCACACCGACCGCATCCGCGCTGATGGCAACACTGCGTTCATCCAATATCGCATCACCTTGCGCGGCGGCCAGGGCCTGGTGTCGTTTCGCACCAGCGAAGCGATCACCGTGCGCGACGGGCTGATCTGGCGGGTCAACGAATACGCCTCCCTGGTGCACGAACAGCCGACCCAGACCCTGCGTCCCACGGTCAGCCGCCTGGGCCTGTCACCGCAGCAATTGGGGCATATGGCCAATGACTTGCAGCAGTACTTCGAACGCAAGCAGCCTTATCTGGACCCCGAATTGGACCTGCAACGGGTTTCCAAGGAATGCGGCTACAGCCGTAATCAGATTTCCTACCTGCTTAATCAAGTGCTCGGCCAGAGCTTCTACCGCTATGTGAACCAGGCCAGGCTGCAACATTTGCTCGCCGCGCTGGAGCACGCCACGCCGCCGATCAAGGTCGATGACCTGGCGTTCGCCGCCGGTTTCAATTCGTTGTCGGCGTTCTACAGTGCGTTCCGTCAGCACACCGGGCAGTCGCCCAAGGCTTACGTCAAACAAATTTCCCTGCGTGCACGCGCGCAAGACATTCAGTAACACCGCGCTCTAGGATCGACCCTATCGAAACGAGGTAGGGGAAGCGGGCATGCCAGCATGGCGCAATATCAGTTTATGGATGGGCCAGTTGGACGACCCGCTGGTGGCGCGGCCGTCCCTGGAGCATGACCTCGACGTCAACGTGGCCATTATCGGCGCCGGTTACACCGGGTTGTGGACCGCCTATTACCTGAAGCGCCAGGCCCCCGAGCTGAACATCGCCATCATCGAGGCACAAACCGCCGGTTTCGGCGCGTCGGGCCGTAATGGTGGCTGGCTGATGGGCAACCTGCTCGGCGAAGATCGCCTGCTGGCCGACGTGTCGCCCGAACAGCGCCGCGCCTCGTTCGACCTGTTGCACGGCATCCCCGATGAAGTTGCGCAGGTCCTGGGCCGTGAAGGCATCGACTGCGACTACCGCAAGGGCGGCGCGCTGTACTGCGCCGCGCGTTATCCCGAGCAGGAAGGCAGCCTGCGCCGCTACCTGGACAAACTCTACGCCCAGGGCCTGACCGAAGCGGATTACCGCTGGCTGGCCCCGCAACAACTGGCCCAACAGATCCGCATCGCCAAGCCCTATGGCGGTATCTATGCGCCCCACGTCGCGACGATCAACCCGGCCAAGCTGGTGCGCGGCCTCGCGCGGGTGGTCGAAAGCATGGGCGTGAAGATCTACGAAAACACCCCGGCCACCCACTGGCAATCCGGCCACGTGCGCACGCCCAAGGCGAGCATCCGCGCCGCCTGGGTGGTGCCGGCTGTGGAAGGCTATGCCAACACCTTGGCGCCCCTGGGCCGGTACCAATTGCCGGTGCAAAGCCTGATCGTCGCCACTGAGCCGCTGCCTGCCAGCACCTGGGATGAGATCGGCCTGAGCCACGGCCAGGCGTTCGGAGAAAGCAGCCGCCAGGTCACCTACGGCCAACGCACGGCCGACAATCGCCTGGTGTTTGGCGCCCGTGGCGGCTATCAGTTCGCCGGCAAACTGCGGCATGACTTCGATTTGACCGACAGTGAAGTCGAGCTGCGTCGCTACCTGTTCGGTGAGCTTTTCCCACAGCTCAAGCACGTACGGATTACCCATTCGTGGGGTGGCAACCTGGGCATGGCGCGCAACTTCCGCCCGCACATGCTGTGCGACCACCAGACCGGCATCGCGCTGTCCGGCGGTTATGGCGGGGAGGGCGTCGGCGCCAGCAACCTGGGCGGGCGCACCCTGGCCGACCTGATCCTCGGCCAGGCCACGCCGCTGACCAGGCAACCCTGGGTAATCCGCGAACGTGGCCTGGACGCGCTCAAGGCCTGGGAGCCCGAACCGTGCCGCTGGTTGGGCTACAACGCGATCATTCGCAGTTTTGTCCATGAGGACCAAGTGTTGGCAGACCCCAACAGCGCCCCTTGGCGCCGCAAGTTGGCGACCGGCGTGGCCGAGTTCATGGAAGGTTTCATGCACTAAGTCGTTTCACTCACACGGGAGAACCCATGAGCATCACTCAATTCAAAGACACGCTGAACGCCCACCTGCCGGACTCGTCACCCGTGGCCGTGCCCCTCGGCGAACCGATCGCCGTGGCATCGACCCTGAGCGTGGAGCGCAGCGACGGCGTCGAGACCGGTATCTGGGAATGCACCCCGGGTCGCTGGCGCCGGCAGATCAGATCCCAGGAGTTTTGCCATTTCATCCAGGGCCGCTGCACCTTCACCCCCGACTCCGGTGAAACCGTCCACATACAAGCCGGTGATGCACTGATGTTGCCGGCCAACAGCACCGGCATCTGGGACATCCAGGAAACCGTGCGCAAGACCTACGTATTGATTCTGTAACGCTTTGATCCTTGATCGCCTGCCATAAAAACAGCCCTAAAACCGCCAGGAAATCGAACCATGAAAGCCATTGCCCTGTTGCCCTTGATGTTGCTGGCCTCCGCCAGCCAGGCCGCCGAGACCGTGAAGATCTACAACTGGTCCAGCTACATTGCGCCGGACACAACCAAGAACTTCCAGAAGCAGACCGGTATCGGTTTCAGCTACGACGTGTACGACAGCAACGAAACCCTCGATGGCAAGCTGATGACCGGCAACTCGGGGTATGACGTGGTGTTTCCGTCCAACCACTTCATGGCACGGCAGATCCAGGGCGGCGCCTTGAAAAAGCTCGACAAGAGCCAGTTGCCCAACTGGAAAAACCTCAACCCGGTGCTGCTCAAGGCCCTGGAAAACAACGATCCGGGCAACGCCCATGGTTTCCCGTACCTGTGGGGCAGTACGGGCATCGGCTACAACATCGACAAGGTCAAGGCAGTGCTGGGTGACAACGCCCCGGTGGATTCCTGGGACTTGATCTTCAAGCCCGAGTACATGGAAAAACTCAGCAAATGCGGGGTGGCAATCCTGGATAACGGCCCGGAATTGCTGCCGATTGCCCTCAACTACCTGAAGCTGCCACCCCACAGCAAAAATCCCGAGGACTACAAAAAAGCCGAAGCGCTGCTGATGAAAGTGCGGCCGTATGTGGCGTACTTTCACTCCTCGAAATACACCGGCGACCTGGCCAATGGCGACATCTGCGTGGCCGTCGGCTTCTCCGGCGACGTGTTGCAAGCGGAAAGCCGCGCCACGGAAGCCAAGAATGGCGTGAAGATCGGCTATCAGATTCCCAAGGAAGGCGCCGCGATCTGGTTCGACATGGTGGCCATGCCCGCCGACGCGCCGGATGAAAAGGCCGGGTATGCGTTCATGAACTACCTGCTGGAGCCCCAGGTGATGGCCGACATCACCAACTCGGTGCACTACGCCAACGGCAACAGCGCGGCGGACGGCCTGGTGGCGCCCGAGATCAAGGCCGACACTAAGATCTATCCGAGCGAAGAAATGATGGGCAAGTTGTTTGCGCTGGAGGCGATGCCGCTGAATATCGACCGGATTCGCACGCGGGTGTGGAACACCATCCGCACGGGTCGTTAAACACCGGCCGCCCCTCTATGTGCGGGCTTCTGTGGGAGCGGGCTTGCTCGCTCCACAGTTGATCGGAGTTGCTGGGCAGTAGGCGCTCGGCTGGAGATCGCCCAGGCACTGCCAATCCCTTGTGGGAGCTGTCGAGCCCTAGTGAGGCTGCGAAGGCGGCGGCACTGCTGGTGGAGGTGTTGCCTGAACCACCGCTTTCGCGGGCAAGCCCG
>NZ_JAHPJF010000018.1:0-137787 GCF_020515815.1 Pseudomonas sp. AF03-9
CCAAACCGGCGGCGCGTTGAGCTGGGACTAAAAATGTGGGAGCGGGTTTGCTGTGGCGAGCCCGCATCTACATTATTGGTTTTCGGTGTTCTCTGGATTTTGCAAGCAAGCGACTTATGCCCAACCAAACCATCAAGACCCCGTGCATCGGCCTGTGCTCCACCGTCTACGGGGACCTCGTCTGCCGGGGCTGCAAGCGTTATCACCACGAAGTGATCCAGTGGAACGGTTACAACGCCGAGGAAAAACAGGCGGTGTGGCTGCGTCTGGAACAGCTGCTGGTGCAGGTGATGGCCAGCAAGCTGGAAGTGTTTGATCCGCACCTGCTGCGCCAGCAACTGGAAAGCCGCAAGATCCGCTTTGTGCCGCATCAGTCGCCGTATTGCTGGGCGTACCAGTTGATTGCCCGGGGGGCGCGGGTGATTTCCCGGCTGGATGCGTATGGGCTGGTCCTGCAACCGGAGTTTCGCGAGCGCCAGCTGGCGGATTTGCGTGATGCGATTGATCGGGAGTTTTTCCTGCTGTCCGAAGCGCACTACGAGCGCTATATCGCCCCAGGGTTTCTGAAGGAAGCATTTGGGCCGGCCCTGATAGCTACCCTCTAAAGACCAGCACAAAACCCATGTGGGAGCGGGCTTGCTCGCGAAGGCGGTGCATCAGTCAGCACATGCATTGCCTGACACAGCGCTTTCGCGAGCAAGCCCGCTCCCACATTTTGATTTGCGCCTGTCAGGAGATCCAGGACGCCGCACGTTCCGTCTGCAAACCGTATTTCTCAATCGCCTGCTGACCCATCTGCGCGTCCAATGCCGTCAACGCCGCCAGCACGATGTGATATCGATCCACCTCAAAAAAGTCGCGCAACGCCGCCCGCGTATCACTGCGCCCAAATCCGTCGGTACCCAGCACGGTGTAGCGACTGTCCAGGTACGAAGCGATCATCTGCGGCACCGCCCGCACATAGTCAGAAACCGCGATGACCGGCGCGCCGTGGGGCAAGCAGGCATTCACATGGCTTACCCGCGCTGTCGCCTGGGGATGCAACCGATTCCAGCGTTCCACCTCCCGCGCGTCCCGCGCCAGTTCGCTGTAACTGGTGACGCTAAACACCTCGCTCGTCACTTGCCAATCATCGGCCAATAGCTGCGCCGCCGCCTGGGCTTCGCGCACCAGCGTGCCCGAACCCAGTAACCGCACCTGGGCGCCAACCGTGCCTTCCAGACGGTACATGCCCTTGATGATCGCTGCTTCAACCCCTTGCGGCAGGCTCGGCTGCGGGTAGTTTTCGTTCATCAGCGTCACGTAGTAGAACTCGTCCACCTCGTGCTCCAGCATCTGGCGCATGCCGTGGTCGAGGATCACCGCGAATTCCCCGGCGAACGCCGGATCGTAGGCGCGGCAATTGGGCACGGTGGCCGCCATGAGATGGCTGCTGCCGTCCTGATGCTGCAAGCCTTCACCCCCCAAGGTAGTGCGCCCGGCCGTAGCGCCGAGCAGGAAGCCACGGGCACGCTGGTCGGCGGCGGCCCAGATCAGGTCGCCGACGCGCTGGAAGCCGAACATCGAGTAATAGATGTAGAACGGCAGCATGCGCAGGCCATACACCGAATAGCTGGTGGCCGCAGCGACCCAGGAGCTGATGGCGCTGGCTTCGCTGATGCCCTCTTCGAGGATCTGCCCGTCGGTGGCTTCGCGGTAGCTGAGGATCGAACCGATGTCTTCCGGCTCATAACGCTGGCCGACGCTGGAGTAGATGCCGATTTGCTTGAACAGGTTGGCCATGCCGAAGGTGCGCGCCTCATCGGCGACAATCGGCACAATGCGCGGCCCCAGGGCCTTGTCCTTGAGCAGGTTGGTCAGCATGCGTACGCAGGCCATGGTGGTGGACATTTCCTTGCCATCGGCCGCCGTGGCAAACCCGGCGTAGCCCGCCAGCGGCGGCACGCTGAGCGGCGCGGCAAGCGGGCTGCGGCTCGGCACATAACCGCCGAGCGCCTGGCGGCGCTGGTGCAGGTAGCGCATTTCCGGGCTGTCGTCGGCGGGCTTGAAGAAGCTCAGGGATTCGGTCTGCGCATCGCTCAGGGGCAGTTGAAAGCGATTGCGGAAAGCAAGCAACGCGTCGCGGTCCAGCTTCTTCTGCTGGTGGGTGGTCATCTTGCCCTGCCCTGCTTCACCCATGCCAAAGCCCTTCTTGGTCTGGGCGAGGATCACCGTGGGCTTGCCTTTGACCCGGCGCGCGGCATGGTAGGCCGCATGGATCTTGACCATGTCATGGCCGCCGCGCTTGAGGCGGTCGATCTGTTCGTCGCTCATGCCTTCCACGAGTTTGGCCAGGGCTTCACTCTGACCGAAGAAGTGCTCGCGATTGAAGGCGCCGTCCTTGGCGGCGAAGGTCTGCAATTGACCGTCGACGGTTTGCGCCAAGGTGTTCACCAGCGCGCCGTCGTGGTCCTTGGCCAGCAAGGGGTCCCAATCCGAGCCCCACACCAGCTTGATCACGTTCCACCCGGCGCCGGCGAACAACGCCTCCAGTTCGTCGATGATCCGCCCGTTGCCGCGCACCGGGCCGTCAAGGCGCTGCAGGTTGCAGTTGACCACCCAGGTCAGGTTGTCCAGGCCTTCGCGCGCGGCCAGGGTCAGGGCCGACATGCTTTCCGGTTCGTCCATCTCACCGTCGCCGAACACCCCCCAGACGTGGCGGTCAGTGGTGTCCAGCAGGTTACGGTGTTGCAGGTAACGCATGAAACGCGCCTGGAAAATCGAGCTGATCGGGCCGATCCCCATGGAACCAGTGGGGAACTGCCAGAAGTCAGGCATCAGCCACGGGTGCGGGTAGCTGGACAGGCCACGTGCGCCAGCCTTGGGCCCGCCGATTTCCTGGCGATAATGGGCCAGGTCTTGCTCGCTGAGGCGCCCTTCAAGGAAGGCGCGGGCGTAGATACCAGGCGCGGAATGGGGTTGATAGAACACCAGGTCGCCGCCAAACCCGTCACGGCGAGCGCGAAAGAAATGGTTGAATCCCACTTCGAACAAATCCGCCGCACTGGCATAGCTGGCGATATGCCCCCCCAACTCGCCATACGCCTGGTTGGCGCGGACCACCATGGCCAGGGCGTTCCAGCGGACCAGCGAGGCCAGGCGTTCTTCGGTGGCCAGGTCGCCGGGAAACGCCGGCTGCTGCTCGACGCTGATGCTGTTGACGTAGGGCGTGCCGTGGCGCGGTTTCCAGTCGATGTGCGCAGCGCTGGCGTCCTGGGCCAGTTGGTCGAGGATCTGCCGGGCCCGCGCAGGACCGGCGTTGGCCACCAACGACGCCAGGGCGTCGCGCCACTCGTCCAACTCTTGCTGATCCAGGGCGGTGTGATTGACTGCGCTCGCGAAACCGTTCATGGGCATCTCCAGGCCTTTTTTTCCAGTTTATGTCGACGCCCAAGGATTTTTTGTCTGTTCTCAGGCGTAAAATTCTGAATCTTGAGCATGAATCACTGGTATTGCGATTTTCCCCAGCACGATGTGCTCAACCCCCCCGGAACCTCGCCATTGTGTTTAAAATGCCGCCCGCTCAATGACTGACGTTTAATGATGAACCCAGACGCACTCGCTACCCTGCACGCCCACCTGCTCGACGCCTTGGCGACCCCACCAGACGAAACCCGGCGCCTGTTCCACGGCCGCGGGCGCTGCTGGCCGGGCCTGGAGCAACTGACGGTGGACTGGCTGCAAGGCGTGATACTGGTCGCATTGTTCAAGGAGCCGGAACCGGCCCAGTTGGAAGCCCTGAAACAGTTGCTGCGAACGCAGTTGAGTGCCTACACCGTGGCGCTGCAACACCGCTACCTGCCGCAAAGCACCACCGAATGGCTGGTGGGCAGCCCCATCGACGAGTTGACCATCACCGAAGGCGGCCTGCGTTATTTGATCGACCTGGGTAAAAAGCAGAACAGCGGGCTGTTCCTCGACATGCGCTACGGCCGCAATTGGGTGCGCGAACACGCCAAGGGCCAGCGCATCCTCAACCTGTTTGCCTACACCTGCGGCTTCTCCGTGGCCGCCATCGAAGGCGGCGCCGACCATGTGGTGAACCTGGACATGGCCCGTGGCGCCCTCAGCCGTGGCCGTGACAACCATCGCCTGAACGGTCATGACCTGAGCCAGGTCACGTTCCTGGGCCACGATCTGTTCAAGTCCTGGGCCAAGGTCACCAACAGTGGCCCCTATGACTTGGTGATCATCGATCCGCCGTCGTTCCAGAAAGGCAGTTTCCTGCTGACCAAGGACTACCAACGCGTGCTGCGCCGCCTGCCGGACTTGCTCACAGCCCAGGGTACGGTGCTGGCGTGCATGAACGACCCGGCCTTCGGCGAAGACTTCCTGATCGACGGTGTGACCCGTGAGGCACCGGGGCTGCGATTTGTCGAACGCCTGGAAAACCCGCCGGAATTTCCGGATATTGACGCGCAAAGTGGTCTCAAGGCGCTGGTGTTCCGCCAGGGTTGATGCCGAAACGGCCAGCGCTTGCTACGCTTAACTCTAACGCCGGGGTGGTGAACCTTATCCCCCCCTTCCCGGTCGATACCTGCATTCCCTGGCCAGACTCGACCGCGCTTCGCTGTCGGCTGCCCCGTTTCACCTTTTGGAGAACCGCCCGTGATAACGACCCTGCATGTAGCCAGACTCAAAGCCTGGGGCGCCCACGGCTTTACCGCCACCGGCGTGGTACTGGCTTTTCTGGCCACCCTGGCGCTGCTGGAAAATTCCCCCAAGGCCTGCCTGCTGTGGCTGGGCCTGGCGCTGGTGGTCGATGGCGTCGACGGTTCCCTGGCGCGCAGGGTCAATGTCAGCACGGTGTTGCCGAGCTTTGACGGCTCGGTGCTGGACCTGGTGATCGATTACCTCACCTACGTGTTCATCCCCGCGCTGTTTATCTACCGCTATATCGACCTGCCGGACTTTACCCACCTGTTCACCGTGTCGGTGATCCTGGTGTCGTCGTTGTTCTGCTTCTGCAACGTCAACATGAAGAGCAAGGACAACTACTTCGTCGGCTTCCCCGCCGCCTGGAACGTGGTGGCGCTGTGTGTGTACATCATCCAGCCGGATGCCTGGGTCACCTTGCTCACGGTGATCGGCCTGGCCCTGCTGACCGTGACGCCGATGAAGTTCTTGCACCCGTTCCGCGTGAAGCGGTTCATGCCGATCAATATCGCAGTGACCACCATCTGGTTGCTGTGCAGCTTCTTGATGGTGGTGGATTATCCGAACACCAACCCGTGGACGTTTGGGTTGTGGTCGCTGATGTCGGCGTACTTTCTGGGGATTTGTATCTGGCGCACGGCCTTGGAATGGTTGGATAAACGTCACGGCTGATCGCTGTTAAACATGTGGGAGCGGGCTTGCTCGCGAATGCGGTAGTTCAGTCAAAAACTTAGTGACTGACACACCGCCTTCGCGAGCAAGCCCGCTCCCACATTTGGTTCTGTGTACATCTGGCAGTAAGATGGCGGCCTTCCGCATAGCGCCTTGCCAACCATAAGCCCTGTCCATGCCCTTCGAACTCAGCGTTGACCTCACCACCCTCGCCATTCTCGCCGCCGTGGCCTTCGTCGCCGGTTTTATCGACGCCATCGCTGGCGGCGGCGGCCTGCTCACTACCCCGGCCCTGCTCACCGCGGGCATGCCACCGCATCTGGTACTGGGCACCAACAAGCTCAGTTCCACCTTCGGCTCGGCTACCGCCAGCTTTACCTTCTACCGCCGTAAGCTGTTTCACCCGCGCCATTGGGTACACGCCATTGTCGGCACCTTCATCGGCGCACTGACCGGCGCGGTGGTCGCCCACTACCTGCCAGCCGAAACCCTGAACAAGATGCTGCCGGTGATCGTCTTCGGTTGTGGCCTGTACCTATTGTTCGGCGGCACGCCCAAGGCGCCGCTGGAAGCCGACGCACCGATAAAGAAGAAGTGGCAATCCACCCAGGGTTTCGGCCTGGGCTTCTACGACGGCGTGGCCGGCCCCGGCACCGGCGCGTTCTGGACCGTCAGCACCCTGCTGATGTACCCCGTCGACCTGGTGAAGGCCAGCGGCGTGGCGCGCAGCATGAACTTCGTCAGCAACGCGGCGGCACTCTCGGTGTTTATCTTCAACGGCACGGTGGACTGGATCGTCGGCCTGACCATGGGCATCTGCGTGATGTTCGGCGCATTCTTTGGCGCTCGCAGCGCGATCAGCGGCGGCGCCAAATTCATTCGCCCGGTGTTTATCACCGTGGTCCTGGGCCTGACCGTGCGCCTAGCCTGGCAGCACTGGTTCAGCGTGGCCTAAGCGCCGCGCCAGGTAGAGGTCGATCAGGTAGCGCGCAATCGAACGTGACGCCGGCAACGGCGGCAGGTTATGGATATTGAACCATTGCGCATCTTCGATCTCGTCGGCTTGGGGCACGATGTCGCCACCGGCGTATTCGGCATGAAAGCCCAGCATCATCGAATGGGGGAACGGCCAGCACTGGCTGCCCATGTACTGGATGTTCTTGACCTCCACCTGCACTTCCTCGCGCACCTCGCGGATCAGGCAGTCTTCGGCCGACTCACCCGGCTCGGCAAAGCCCGCCAGGGTGCTGTAGACACCACTGACGAAGCGCGGCGAACGCGCCAGCAGGATCTCGTCGCCACGGGTCACCAGCACGATCATGCTCGGCGAAATCCGTGGGTAGCTGCGCAGGTCGCAAGCCTGGCAGAACATCGCCCGCTCCCGTGGCACCTGGGCCATGGCCTGGCCGCAACTCCCGCAAAACCGGTGTTCCCGCGCCCAGGTGCCGATCTGCGCGGCGTAGCCCAGCACTTTGTACAGCCTGTGATCACCTTGCAGCATAAAGCCGCGCAGGCCCTGCCAACTGCACCCCGGCACGTCGACGGGGGCGTTGAGTTCCAGCAGGTACACCGGCTCGCCGTCGAGGTGGCCGATGCCGTGTTCGGCAAACACCGACACATCCTGGCGCTTGAGCCATTCCCGGGGGAACAGCGGGCCATTGCTGTCATGCAAAAAGCCCTCGCGGCTGCGGGCGACGGCCCAGCCGCCAGGGGTGTCGTTGTCCAGCAGTGTGGTGGTAATCCAGCCTGGGGTCATGTCAGTCAATCCACGAATTCGGGTTTCTGCTTGCTCATATGGGCCGCGATGGCCACGCGCAGGTCGTTGGATTGCAACATAGCCGCGTTCCAGGTGGCAACGTATTCCAAGCCATCATTGACTGTATGGTCACGCATGTAGCTGATCATGGCTTTGGTGCCGGTCACCGCAATCGGCGACTTAGCGGCGATTTCACGGGCGATCTCCATCACACCGGCCAGCAGGCTTTCCTGATCGGCGTAAACGCGGTTGACCAGGCCGATGCTGCGCGCCTCTTCGGCGCCGAACTGGCGCCCAGTGTAGGCCAGCTCACGCAACATGCCGTCGCCGATAATGCGCGGCAAGCGTTGCAGGGTGCCGACGTCGGCGGCCATGCCGATGTCGATTTCCTTGATCGAAAATTGCGCGCCCTCGGCGGCGTAGCGCATGTCGCAGGCGCTGATCAGGTCGATGGCGCCGCCGATGCAGTAACCCTGGATCGCCGCCAGCACGGGTTTGCGGCAGTTGTCGACGGCGTTGAACGAGGCTTGCAGTTCGAGGATCTTGCGCCGCAGCAGACGCGCATTGCGGCCCACGTCCTTACCGAACTCGTTGGCCACCGAGGCCAGCATCATCAAGTCGATCCCCGAGGAGAAATGCTTGCCGGCACCGCTCAGTACCACGGCGCGTACCGCGTCGGTGTCTTCGATCCACTGGAAGATGTCGATGATCTCGGTCCAGAACACCGCGTTCATCGCGTTGATCTTTTCCGGGCGGTTGATCTGCACATGGGCAACATTGCCGCTGAGTTCGACAACGAAAGCTTGATATTCGGACATGGCAGTGATCCCTGACTGGCGAGTGATAAGGGCCGAACTATAACAAGGGTGCACAACGGCGCATCGGCCAAAAGCGGGACTGGGAAAACGCTGGATAAAACCCCGCACACACGCCATCCTTCGCGTTTTAAGCCGCCCCGTCCGCGGCGCTCGACGTTTGAAGGATATGCCCATGCACGCCCAACCCCTCTCCCCGGCCGAATTCGACTTTATCGAAGACACCCTGCAAAAGTACGGCGACGACCATTCGGTGCTGAACCTCGCCGAACTGGACGGTTACTTCACGGCACTGGTGTCGAGCCCGGCCCAGGTGGACGTGGCCGAGTGGTTCCCCGCGATCTGGGGCGGCCAGAATCCCGCGTGGGACAACATGGACGAGGCGCAACGCTTCCTTGAACTGTGCGTACGCCACATAAACACCCTGGCCGGGCAGCTGGCGACCGATGCGACGGGCTTCAAGGCCCGCTTTGACGACACCGAACACCAAGGGCAAACGGTGACCCTCGCCGAGGAATGGTGCTTTGGTTATATCCGTGGCGCAGCCATCGGCAACTGGCCCGCGCTGCCAGCACCACAGGCCGCCGAATTGGAAAAAATCTCCTGGTGCGCCGAACAGGACAATTTCGAACTGCCGGCCGACCTGGATGTGGCAGCGCACCAGCAACGCGTCAGCCAGATCGAACCGGCGGCGCGGGCGCTGCACGATTACTGGCTCAGCCAGCGCTAAGCCTCGACAAGCACTGCGGGTTTGGCCGATTATTCGGGTCCGCCCGTCGGCCACTCCGTACCACCTTGCCTTGCATCAGGAGCCTTGTACCTTGAGTTCGCAGAAAACCGTGACCGTTACACCGCCCAATTTCCCCCTCAATGGCAAGGTCGCGCCCCCCGGCTCCAAATCCATTACCAACCGCGCCCTGTTGCTGGCGGCCCTGGCCAAGGGCACCAGCCGCCTGAGCGGCGCGCTGAAGAGCGATGACACCCGCCATATGTCGGTGGCCCTGCGCCAGATGGGCGTGAGCATCGACGAGCCGGACGACACCACCTTTGTCGTCACCAGCTCCGGCAAGCTGCAACTGCCGACGCAACCGCTGTTCCTCGGCAATGCCGGCACCGCGATGCGCTTTCTGAGCGCCGCCGTCGCCACCGTGGAAGGCACCGTGGTGCTGACCGGCGACGACTACATGCAAAAACGCCCGATCGGCCCGCTGCTGGCGACCCTGCGCGCAAACGGCATCGCGGTCGACAGCCCGACCGGCTGCCCGCCAGTGACCGTGCACGGCGCGGGTAAGGTGCAGGCCAAGCGCTTCGAGATCGACGGCGGCCTGTCCAGCCAGTACGTCTCGGCCCTGCTGATGCTCGCCGCCTGCGGCGACGCCCCGATTGAAGTGGCGTTGACCGGCAAGGACATCGGTGCCCGTGGCTACGTCGACCTGACCCTCGACTGCATGCGGGCCTTCGGCGCCCGGATCGAAGAAGTCAACGACACCACCTGGCGCGTGGCTGCGACCGGCTACAGCGCCCACGATTACCTGATCGAACCGGACGCGTCCGCCGCCACCTACCTGTGGGCCGCCGAAGTGCTGACTGGCGGGCGCATCGACATCGGCGTCGCCGCCCAGGACTTCACCCAACCGGACGCCAAGGCCCAGGCCGTGATCGCCCAGTTCCCAAACATGCAGGCCACGGTGGTCGGCTCGCAGATGCAGGACGCGATCCCGACCCTCGCGGTACTCGCAGCGTTCAACAACACCCCGGTGCGCTTCACCGAGCTGGCCAACCTGCGCGTCAAGGAATGTGACCGCGTGCAAGCCCTGCATGACGGCCTCAATGAGATCCGCCCGGGCCTGGCGACCATCGAAGGCGACGACCTGCTCGTAGCCAGCGATCCGGCACTGGCCGGTACCTCGTGCGATGCGTTGATCGACACCCACGCCGACCACCGCATCGCCATGTGTTTTGCCCTGGCCGGGTTGAAAGTCGCGGGCATCCGCATTCAGGACCCCGACTGCGTGGCCAAGACCTATCCTGACTACTGGAAGGCCCTGGGCAGTCTTGGGGTCCAGCTCAGCGACTGAGCCGGCAGCGTCGGAATGGGGAGGCCAAGCACATGAATATTCGCCAACCCTGCCCACCCGGCGCTTGCGACTGCGACCGCGAACAACTGCTGCAAAGCCCTGGCGCCGATGTGCGCATCCTCAACCTCACGCGCCAGGAAGAGAAGAAACTGGTCGAGCGCCTTGAAGACCTCAAGAGCCTGCAAGACCTGGAGCGCATGCAGCAGCTGATGTACCAGCAATTGGGCATCCGCGTGCAGGTCGCGCCGGGGCACACCGAAGTCAGGAGCATGCGCGGGATTCAGATCGAGATCGACGCCTTGCCGGGCCTGTGCCGCAAGACCCGGCAAGCGATTCCGGCAGCGATTCGCCGGGGCCTGGAGAAGCGCCCGGAGATTGCCTACCGCCTGCTCGACGCCCACGACCTGTTTCGCGAAGGTTGAATCAACCCGCCACGGTTTCCCCTTGGAACAGCCGCTGCCCGATCGCCCGGGCGGTGTTCAGGTGCGCCTGCGCGGTGCCGCTTTCCGACTCCAGCATCAGTACAGAGGTCAGCACTTTCGCCCCGCAGTAATCAAAAATCCCATGGTCGATCTGCGTGCGCATGGCCTTGGCGTAACCGTGGCGCTCAAATGCGCTTTCATCCGCCGCACCGACGGCCAGCAAGTGCACGTGCAAGTGCCGCAGCTTTTTCACCACTGGTTTATCCGGACCGTAATCAATCGCCCAGCCGTTGACGAACACGCGGTCGATCCAGCCTTTGAGCAGGCCCGGCAGCGACCACCAGTAGATCGGAAACGCCAGTATCAGCGCATCGGCACGGTCGATACGCGCCTGTTCGGCCAGCACATCGGCAGGCGGCTCGGCGCGGCTGCGATGCACGCGCTGGTCGGCGGCACCGTAACGTGGGTCGAAACCCTCGGCGGCGAGGTCGGCGATCTCATGGGTGTGACCGGCGGCGGTCAGCCCCGCTGCGGCTTGCACAGCGATGCTATGGGTGAGGGATTGTGGGTCGTGATGGGCAACAACGATCAGAGCGTGCATGACATTGACTCCATTTCGGTTTAGGCTGGGCTTAAGTTACCTTTGGTAAGTTACTTTTGGTATATAAGCATGTCAAGCCATGAATCCCCTGCCCCACGTCGCCGCCTGTCGCGCGAAGATCGCCTGCGCCAACTGTTGGATGTGGCCTGGCAACTGGTGCGCGATGAAGGTACCGACGCCCTGACCCTGGGCCGCCTCGCGGAACTCGCGGGGGTGACCAAGCCGGTGGTCTACGACCACTTTGTCACCCGCGCCGGGTTGCTCGCCGCGCTGTATGAAGACTTTGATGGGCGCCAGAATCAGCTGTTTGCCGAGGCTATCGAGGCGAGCAACGCGACACTGGAGGACCGCGCGTGGGTGATTGCCTCGTCCTACGTCGATTGCGTGTTATTGCAGGGCCGCGAAATTCCAGGGGTGATCGCCGCGCTGAGCAGTTCACCCGAGCTGGAAAGCCTCAAGCGCCAGTACGAGGCGATTTTTCTGGATAAATGCCGCGACGCGCTGTCGCCGTTTGCGCCCGGCGGGTGTGTGTCCCAGGCCGGATTGCGCGCCATGCTGGGGGCGGCGGAAGCGCTGTCCCAGGCGGCGGCCAGTGCTGAAATCAGCCGGGAAGAGGCGCAGCAGGAGCTGTTGGCGACGATCATGGCGATGGTGAATCGGCGATCTGTATCGCCAGTGCCGCCGCTTTCGAAGCCTCGCTGAAGCTCGACATCTCCCACAGGGGATTGGCAGTGCCTGAACGATCTCCAGCCGAACACTCACTCTCCATCAACCGCGATCAAATGTGGGAGCGGGCTTGCCCGCGAAAGCGTTGGCTCGGGCAACACATCTCACACAACGGCGCGCTATTTCAGCCCCGCCCCCGCAAAAACACCTGCACCTTGCGCGCCAGTTGATCAAGGTGACGGTCGCGCTGCTTCTCGGCATCGACCATCGCGCGCTTGCCGTGTTTTTGCAGCAGGTAGGTGTGAATCTGCCGCACCTCAAGCGAGCTGTAGATAGGCGCCACTTCCACCACGCCCATCAGCCCGTCGGTCGCGTAATCGCGGGTATTCATCAGCACCTGGGTGTCGCGTGCGCCGCGCACCTGGAAGCCCATGGCTTCGAAGGCCGGCACCTTTTCCACCGCGCAGGCCAGCTCGGCGTGGGGATAGCGCGCAAGCACCTCGCCCACCATGCCGCGCGCCACGCCTTGGCGTCGGCAACCCTGCCGCACTGCCATGAACGCAATGCCGCACGCCTCGGGGTCGTCCTTGACCGGCAAATACAACACAAAGCCGATCACCTTTTCCGGGTCCTGGGCATCGGTGGCCACGACCAGTTCAACCGCAATCCCCTTCGCACCGTTCAAGGCTTCCAGGTACAGGTGCACCTCAAAGCCGATGGCGTACTGGTAGATGTTGTAGAGCAAGTTGCTCGGTGGCAGTGCCACGCTGCTGATGTCGGTGAGGTTGTCCACCACCAGTTGCAGGATCTGGCCATTGATGGACTCCGGGCACGGCGTGGTGTAGCGGGTAAGGCTGAACATGCAAATTCCTGGGGTTGGGGTGCGGCGATTATACCTGTTGCTGTCCGCACACCTCACGCAAACATCCACGCAACCAGCGATGGGCCAGGTCGGCGTCCAGGCGCGGGTGCCAGAGCATGGCCACGGTAAACGTCGGCAGGCTCAATGGCAGCGCAAAGCTGTGCAAGCCTTGGCGTTGGTGCAGGGTGTAGCGCTCGGGCACGCTGGCGATCAGATCGGTGCTGCGGGCCAGGGCGATGGCGGTGGCGAAACCGGCAACGATGGTGCTGATCTGCCGGGCCAAGCCCAGGCCTTCGAGGGCAGCGTCGATCTGCCCACGGTCCTGTCCGCGACGGGAGACGTAAACATGTTGGCCTTCGGCGTAACGCTGCACGCTGACGTCGCCCTGGCTCAGTGGATGCCCACTGCGCACCACGCCAATCAAACGGTCGCGGAACAACGCCTGGGTCAGCACTTCCGGGCTGCCGGCGGGGTCGACCACGCCGGTTTCCAGGTCGACGCTGCCTTCGCGCAGCAACGCACTGTCCTTGTCGGTCTTGTTGACGAAACGCAGGCGCACGCCGGGAGCCTCGCGGGCAATCCGTGCGAGCAGCGCCGGGCCGACGTTTTCGACGAACTCCTCGCTGGTGCGCAAGGTAAAGGTGCGCTCGACAGAGGCCAAGTCCAGGCTTTGCAAGGGCCGCAGTACGGCATGGGCGTCCTGCACCAGTTGGCTGACCTGTTCGCGCAACTGCAGCGCACGCGGCGTCGGCACCAGGCCACGCCCGGCGCGCACCAGCAACGGGTCGCCGGTGGTTTCCCGCAGGCGCGCCAATGCACGGCTCATGGCGGAGGGGCTCAGGCGCAGGCGCTTGGCTGCACCGGCAACGCTGCCTTCAGCGAGCAACACGTCCAGGGTGATCAACAGATTCAGATCGGGCATCGGCGCTCCTTATCAGGCGTTAGACGCAGGTATTCAGTGCAACCCATGCGTCTTCCGCCATGTTAGGCGACGCCGTAGATTTGTAACAGTTGCGATCACTCAAGGAATTCCGGATGCAGACCTCTTCACGCGGCGCGCTGTTCAGCCTGTCACTGTCCATGTTGCTGGCCTCCCTTGGCACCAGCATCGCCAATGTCGGCCTGCCCAGCCTGGCGCAGGCGTTCGAGGCGTCGTTCCAGGCAGTGCAGTGGGTGGTCATCGCGTATCTGCTGGCGATCACGGCGGTGATTGTCAGTGCCGGGCGCCTGGGGGATCGACTTGGGCGCGGGCGGCTGTTGCTGGCTGGCTTGCTGGTGTTCGCGGCGGCCTGCGGGCTTTGCGGCATGGCGCCCACCCTGCCCTGGCTGATCGCCGCGCGGGTGCTGCAAGGCTTGGGCGCCGCGGTCATGATGGCGATGACCCTGGGTATGGTCGGTGACACCGTCAGCAAGGAACGCACCGGCCGGGTGATGGGTTTGCTCGGCACGCTCTCGGCCGTCGGCACCGCCATGGGCCCCAGCCTCGGCGGTGTGTTGTTGAGCCTGTGGAACTGGCGCGCGCTGTTTGTGCTTGGCGTGCCATTGGGCCTGTTGGCGGCCGCGCTCGCCTGGCGGTATCTACCGATGAAGGAAGGGGTACGTCCAGGCGGGCCATTCTGGTCGGCACTCGGAACCCCCGGCCTGCGTTCGGGCCTGGCGCGGAGCACGCTGGTATCCGCGGTGATGATGGCGACGTTTGTGGTCGGTCCGTTCTACTTGTCCCGTGGCCTGGGGCTCGCGCCGGGCTGGATGGGCCTGGTGATGGCGGTCGGGCCGTGTGTCGCCGCCGTCACCGGCGTACCGGCGGGCCACCTCACCGACCGTTTCGGCAGCCCGCCCATGACCCTCGCCGGGCTCGGCATCATGGCCGTGGGGGCGCTGTCACTCGCGCTGGCCGCCGGGCTGCCGGCCTACCTGGGCGCGCTGGTCTTGCTAACGACGGGTTACAGCCTGTTCCAGGCCGCCAATAACACCGCAGTGATGCGCGATGTGGACGGCGCGCGCCGGGGCACGGTATCGGGGCTGCTGAACCTGTCGCGCAATATCGGCTTGATTGTCGGCGCCTCGGGCCTGGGTGCGGTGTTCGCCTGGGCCACGCCGGATGTGATCCGCGCCACCCCGCAGGCCGTAGCTTTTGGCCTGCACAGCACCTTTGGCGTGGCGGTGGGCCTGATCCTGCTGGCGGCAGGAATACGACACAAATATTGACAAGGTAAAATCGTAACGACTATTGTCTGACAACCTGATTACCAAGGTTGTCCCATGCTTGAGCTCCAGCGCCCCGACTCGCTTGTCGTGCGGGTTGTCAGCGCGATTCGCGCAGAAATCGATTCCGGCCAATTGCCGCCGGAATCGCGCATGCCTACCGAACAGCAACTGGCCGAACAACTCAACGTCAGCCGCTCGGTGGTGCGCGAAGCCATCGCCCAGCTCAAGGCCGACGGCATCATCACCGCCCGCCGGGGCCTGGGCTCGTTTATCTCGCAGACGCCTGCCGGCACGGTGTTCCGGTTCCCGCAGCCCAATGGCCGCAGCCCGGACCTGGCGCAGATGTTCGAAGTGCGCCTGTGGATCGAAACCCAAGCCGCTTCGATTGCCGCAAAGCGCCGTGACGAGGCCGACCTGCACCGCATGAAAAGTGCCTTGCAAGCCATGCAGGACAACCGCG
Source organism: Pseudomonas sp. AF03-9 (assembly GCF_020515815.1). Classification (NCBI taxonomy): domain Bacteria; kingdom Pseudomonadati; phylum Pseudomonadota; class Gammaproteobacteria; order Pseudomonadales; family Pseudomonadaceae; genus Pseudomonas; species Pseudomonas sp. AF03-9. The sequence goes on from NZ_JAHPJF010000018.1 coordinate 15,236, forward strand.
ACAACTTCGAAGCCGCCGCCATCGCCGACGTGGAATTCCACCGCGCCATCGCCGACGCCAGCAAAAACGAATACTTCGTCGCCTTCCACGACTTTCTCAGGAGCCAATTGGCCAGCGCGCGCAAAACCGCCTGGGAAAACTCCGCATCACGCTTCGCCACCGGCTCTGCCGACGCCACCCAAGAGCACCAGCAGCTCTTTCAGGCGATTGCCGATGGCGACGCCCAACGCGCCGCCGCCAGCGCTGAAGCCCACCTGCGCGCAGCGGCACGGCGTCTGAGCCTGGAGTTGCCCGAGACAAACTGATCCTTTAAGTAGCGTGTCCTGGACACGCCATTTTTTTAACAAAAACATTAGTCTGACAACCTGATAAGCAGACCGAAATGTGCAACTTTAGGTAGCCCACCCCATGATTCACGACTATTGCATTATCGGCGGCGGCATCGTCGGCCTGGCCACGGCGATGGAACTGCTCAAGCGCCAGCCCGGTGCCTCGCTGGTGATCCTGGAAAAAGAGCCCGTGCTGGCCAAACACCAGACCGGCCACAACAGCGGCGTGATCCACGCCGGCATCTACTACGCGCCGGGCAGCCTCAAGGCGGACCTGTGCAAGCGCGGCGCCGAGCAGACCAAACAGTTCTGCACTGAACACGGGATCAAGTTCGAGGTATGCGGCAAATTACTGGTGGCCTCCAGCCCCCTGGAAATGCAGCGCATGGAAGCCTTGTACGCACGCTCCCAGCTCAATGGCATGAAGGTCGAGCGCCTCGACGCCGACCAGTTGCGCCAGCGTGAACCGAACATCGTCGGCCTCGGCGGGCTGTTCCTCGACGCCACCGGCATCGTCGACTATCGCCAGGTCTGCGACACCATGGCCCGGGTGATCCGCAGCAACGGCGGCGAGATCTGCCTGGAGCGTACCGTCACCGCGATCCATGAAGACACCGACAAAGTCACCGTCAACACCCGTGGCGAAAGCTGGCAGGCCCGCCGCCTGGTGGTGTGCGCGGGCTTGCAGTCGGACCGCCTGGCGACGCTGGCCGGCATACCGATCGACCACCAGATCATCCCGTTTCGCGGTGAGTACTTCCGCCTGCCAGCGACGAAAAACAACATCGTCAACCACCTGATCTACCCGATTCCCGACCCGGAGCTGCCGTTTCTCGGCGTACACCTCACGCGCATGATCGACGGCAGCGTCACCGTCGGCCCAAATGCCGTGCTTGGCCTGGGCCGCGAAAACTACCGCAAGTTCTCGGTGAACTGGCGCGACGTGGCGCAGTACGCCAGCTTCCCCGGCTTCTGGAAAACCATCTGGCAAAACCTCGGCTCCGGCACTACCGAGATGAAGAACTCGCTGTTCAAGTCCGGCTACCTGGAGCAGTGCCGCAAGTACTGCCCATCGCTGACCCTCGACGACCTGCTGCCCTACGAGGCGGGTATCCGCGCCCAGGCGGTGATGCGCGACGGCAGCCTGGTACACGACTTCCTGTTCGCCCAGACCCCACGAATGCTCCACGTGTGCAACGCGCCCTCACCCGCCGCGACGTCCGCCATGCCCATCGGCGCGATGATCGCCGACCGCCTGTTCAAGCCCGAGTAACACCCCGTACCACGCGTCCATTTGACAATAACTACAAAGACCCAGAAGGAAGTACAGCATGACGGTAACTGCCCCGATTCCCGGCACCGAAACCCCCGAGCAAACCCGCAAGCGCCTGCGCAAGGTGGCCGCCGCGACCATCTTCGGTTCGATGCTGGAGTGGTACGACTTTTACCTGTACGCCACCATGGCGGCCATCGTGTTCTCGAAGATCTTCTTTGATAACAGCGACCCCAAGACCGCCACACTGATGGCCTTTTCCACCTTTGCCATCGGTTTTATCGCGCGCCCCTTCGGCGGGATTCTGTTCGGCTACCTCGGTGACAAGTTCGGCCGCAAGCAAGTGTTGGTGCTGACCTTCTGCCTGATGGGGGTGTGCACCACCCTGATCGGGCTGATCCCCAGCTACGCCTCCATCGGCATCTGGGCGCCGATCCTGCTGGTGTTTATCCGCATCATCCAGGGCCTGGGCGCCGGTGCCGAGCTGTCGGGCGCGGCGGTGACGTCCTACGAGCACGCCTCCCAAGGCAAACGCGGCAGCCAGGGCGCCTGGCCGGCACTGGGCCTCAACCTGGGCCTGTTGCTGTCGTCGCTGACCGTGTACCTGCTGACCATCAACGGCAACGAGTTCCTGCTGGCCGGTGGCTGGCGCATCCCGTTCGTGTGCAGCATCGTGCTGGTAGGCGTCGGCCTGTGGGTGCGCAACAGCATTCCGGAAACCCCGCAGTTCAACCAACTGAGCAAAGAAGCGACCAAGGCCAAGGCCTCGCCACTCAAGGCGCTGTTCAAGAATGACCTCAAGGGCCTGGCCGTGGTGTTTTTCGTGGCGATTGGCTACAACGCCCTGAGCTACATCTTCAAGACCTTCTCCCTGGCTTACCTGACCCAGTTCAAAGGGGTGGATGTGCACGTCACCTCGCTGTCGGTGACCATCGCCAGCCTGATCGCGATTGTCGCCGTACCCTGCTTTGGCTGGCTGTGCGACAAGTGGAGCAGCAAGACCGTGTTGATGCTCGGCGGGCTGTGCTCGCTGCTGTTCGCCTACCCGTTCCTGGCCCTGCTCAACACCGGCGAAAGCCTGATGATCTACATCGCCATCGGCGTTGGCACCGGCATTCTTGCACCCATGATGTTTGCCCCGCAGGGTTCGTTCCTGAGCCGCCAGTTTCCGACCCAGACCCGCTCCTCGGGTTTTGGCACTGGGCGCGAAATCGGTACCGCCATCGCCGGCGGGCTGGCCCCACTGGGCGCGTTGTCGATGGTGGCGGCATCAGCCACCCACTCCACCGATGGCGTGGTGATCATCCTGGCGATTTCCGCGCTGCTGGTGGTGGTATTCGCCCTGTGTGACCAGGGTCGCAAGCACTCCACATTCAAGAACTGAAGGAAAAAGTTCAGACCAACGGGTGCATGGACGCACCCACATCGCGCATCATGGGCACTTTACAAGCTCAAGGGTAATGTCCATGCGCGTTCTGTCATTGATGATGGGTCTCACGACGCTGGCCGCCAGTTCGGTGTTCTGCGCCAGCGCGATGGCGAATGAAGAAAGTCAGTTGATACAACAGATCAACGTCTACCGCAGCCAGCTCCAGCGCTGCGGTGACCAGGGTTCCCAGGAACTGCCACCGCTGACCAGCGATACGCGGCTGGTGTTGCCGGCCAGCAACGTCGGCGACCTGCAACAGGCCCTGGCGCGGGCGGCGTATCCGATGGTCAACGTGCAGGCCATCAGCCTGTCCGGTCCCAAGGATGCAACGTCGGCGATGAAGGCCGTGCGCGAAAGCTTCTGCCGCGTGGTGCTGGACCCGCAATTTGTCGACATCGGCGTAAGCAACAGCGGCCAGGACTGGCGCATCGTGCTCGCCCGCCCGCTGCTGTCCAGCGGCCTTGGCGACTGGCAGACCGAAGGCAAGCAACTGCTCAACCTGATCAACACCGCCCGATCCCAGGCACGCCAATGCGGCACCCAAGCGTTTACCGCCACCACGCCGCTGAGCTGGAACGACGACCTGGCCGGCGCTGCCAACAGCCACACGCGCAACATGGCCAACGGCAACTTCTTCGACCACCTCGACCATGACGGCCGCACGCCGGGCGATCGTGCCGAGTTGGCTGGGTACATTGCAAAGAACATCGGTGAAAACATCGCCGCCGGTCTGGACACCCCGCGCAAAGTGGTAGACGGCTGGCTCGCCAGCCCCGGGCATTGCGCCAACCTGATGAACCCGCAATTTCGCGAACTGGGCGCGGCGTACGCCATGGACCCGAAGAGTGATGCAGGCATCTATTGGACGGGGTTATTCGGCAGCCAATAGGGGCAATCATTTGGACCAAGCATCAAATTGCCATCACGTGGATAATAGCGCTGAACTGCCAACGGCGATTCCGGTCTGTAGCTTGTTGGCCTGACCCTCCAGGCCACTAAAAGGTTGCGGCAAACAAGGTGTTCTCCCAATGATGAATTGGCTGCAAAGCAGCAGCGACATGGCCGAGCAGGTGCGCGTGTATGACTGGGCCAGTACGCCGCTGGGCCCGCTTGAGCTATGGCCGGACGTACTCAAGACCACCGTCGCACTGTGCTTTGCCTCAAGCTTCCCCCAAGCCATCGTGTGGGGGCCGTCGCTGACCATGCTCTATAACGATGCGTTTATCCCGATCCTGGGTGACAAGCCCTACGCCCTGGGTCGCCCATTCAGTGAAGTGTGGAGCGAAGTCTGGCGTGATATCAGCCCCATCGCCCAGGCGGCCTTTGAAGGGCATGCGACCTACATTGAAAACTACCCGCTGGTGATCGAACGCGGCGCCGGGCCCGAGCAGGCGTATTTCACCTTTTGCTACAGCCCGATCCGTGACCCTCGCGGCGCCGTGGTCGGCATGCTCGACACCGTCACCGAAACCACCGCGACCGTGTTTCTCACCCGTCGCCTGGCCATGCTCGATGCCATCGGCAACGCCGTGGCCAATGCCACCGATGCCGAAGCCATCATGACCAGCACCACGCGCTTGCTGGCGCAGCACCTGCAAGTCACCAATTGCGCGTATGCCGACATGGACGCTGACGAGGATGGCTTCACCATTCGCGGCAATTGGGCGGCTCCAGGCTCGCCGAGCATCGTCGGGCGCTACAGCCTGGCGTCGTTCGGCGAACTGGCGGTACGCCGCCTGCGGGCCGGTGAACCGTTGGTGATCCGCGACAACCGGGTCGAATTCCCGCCAGAGGAGTCGGCCAGCTACCAAGCCCTGGGGGCTACCGCGACGGTGTGTTTCCCACTGATCAAGGAAGGCCGGCTGACAGCACTGATGGCCGCGCACCACAAATCCCCGCGCACCTGGTCGCCCTACGATCTGGCGCTGGTGGGCGAAGTCACCGAGCGCTCGTGGGCGCATATCGAGCGCGTACGCGCCGATGCGGCCGTACGCGAGGGGCTGGCGGCATTTTCAGAACTCAATGCCACGCTCGAGCAACGGGTCGCCGAGCGCACCCTCGCCCTGACCCAGGCCGAAGCCGCACTGCACCAATCGCAAAAACTCGAAGCCATCGGCCAATTGACCGGCGGCGTGGCCCACGACTTCAACAACTTGCTGACCATCATTCGCTCCTCGGTGGACTTCCTGCGCCAACCGGGGCTGTCCGAAGAGCGCCGCCAGCGCTACATGGCGGCAGTGTCGGACACCGTCGAGCGCGCCAGCAAGCTCACCAGCCAACTGCTCGCCTTCGCCAGGCGCCAACCGCTGAACCCGCAGGTGTTCGACGCGTGCCAGCGGGTGGCAAACATCGGTGAGATGCTCGAAAGTCTCACGGGTGCGCGCATCCACGTGCAGGTGGAACTGCCCGCACAGCCGTGCCATGTGCGCGTCGACTCCAGCCAGTTCGAAACCGCGCTGATCAACATGGCCCTCAACGCCCGCGACGCCATGGACGGCCAAGGCACCCTGACCCTGCGCGTGTCGACTGTCAGCGCGCTACCGCGCATTCGTGGCGATGCCGGGTTGCATCAGCCGTTCGTGACGGTTTCACTGAGCGACACCGGCGCCGGTATTGGCTCGGACGTCTTCGAACGTATCTTCGAGCCGTTCTTCACCACCAAGGCCGTCGGCAAAGGCACCGGGTTGGGCCTGTCGCAAGTGTTCGGCTTCGCCAAACAATCGGGCGGCAACGTCGATGTGACCAGCACCCAGGGCCAGGGCACGCGCTTTACCCTGTACTTGCCCGCCGTGGCCGCAGAGGCGGACTCGCCTGCCCCGTCACCCCACGAACAGGCCCCGGTCACCGACACGAGGCAGCGCCATATCCTGATCGTGGAGGACAACCTGGAAGTCGGCCGTTTCGCCAACCAGATCCTGCAAGACCTGGGCTACCAGACCACCTGGGCCACCCATGCCGAACAGGCACTCACCTTGGCAGGCCCGAATGCGATGGCGTTCGACGGGGTGTTCTCGGATGTGGTGATGCCCGGCATGACTGGCGTGGTAATGGCCAAAGTTCTGCGCCAACGGCGGCCGGACCTGCCGGTGGTGCTCACCTCCGGCTACAGTGAAGAGCTGGCCGACAGCGGCTACGAAGGCTTTGAGTTCCTCGCCAAGCCCTATTCCGCCGACCAGGTGGCACGGGTCCTGGCCAAGGCCATGCAGCGCGACTGACGCCCTACTCCGCCACTGCGACTCGGTTGCGACCCTCGGCCTTGGCGCGGTACAGCGCCTTGTCGGCCGTGTTCATCAGGCTGTGCAAGTCCTGGTCAAGGTTGCGGCTCGAGGCCACGCCCAGGCTGGCGGTCAAGCCATGCACCGGCTCGGCGGCCAGCCCGGAGATGGACTTGACCAGCTGTTCGGCGATGTCACGCGCGGTGTCCAATGAAGTGTTGGGCAGCAATACGCCAAACTCTTCGCCGCCCAACCGACCGTACACATCCGACTGGCGAAATGACGCGCTGATCACCCCGCCGATCTGGCGCAACACCTCGTCACCGGCCTGATGGCCGTAGGTGTCGTTGATGTCCTTGAAGTGGTCCATGTCCATCATCAGCGCACACAAGGGTTGCCGGTTGCGCCGGCATTGCGCGTACAGCAACTGGGCGTGCTCAAAGAAGGCGCGGCGGTTCATCAGGCCCGTGAGCTCATCGGTCTGTGCGGCGCGGGCGGAAATATTGTGGGCACGCTCCATCTGCCGGGTCAGGCGAAAGGCTTTTTCCAGGGCGTCCGAGAGTTTGCGCGTGGCGCTGACCACAAAGGTCGAAAACACCAACACCGCCGCCGCCACCCCGACTTGCATCGGTGACGGCTGGAACAGCAGCCACAAGGTACACGGCAACAACACCAGGGACATGGACATCAAGGTCATGTAGCGATATGCCGAGTAACACGACACCGCACTGACCGACATGCCCACGGTAAACAGCATCACCAGCACCTGGGACACGCGGTCATCGGTGGGCATCACTGCAAACGCGCCCAACCCCCAGATTCCGGCGGACAGCATCAGTGTCAGCCAGTAGCGCCGTTCCCAGCGATCCGGCGTGCGTTCGGCACGGGGACAGCGAAACCAGCCCATGAACAAGTGGATACGCAGCAGCGAGGACGCGCTCAGCGCGACCAGCCAGATCAGGATGACCTGATGATCGAACCGATCCCAGCACAGCCAGCACAGCATGATCGCGGCGAAGAAACTGCCGAAAATCGCGGCAAATGACTGGCGAAACAGCTGGTGCAAACGATCGGTTCGCACCTGCTCTTCGATAAAGCAATCCTGGTCCTGCTCACGCTCAAGGCCATTCATGAAATCCGCCTGCTTTGACTGCCACGACAAAGGCGCCATTGTGGCATCCTGCCACCAATCTGAACAACTGAATCCAGCCAGACAGAGCCGTTGTTTGGCCCTAGACGCATGAGACATTCATCGGCGCCAAATCATTGGTTGTGATTGTCGGCCCGCCGTCAAAAAACCTGGGCCTCGCCGTTAACGGTTGCATTTATCCAACGCGGCTCCATGGGGTCACTCCACACCGAGCTAGGCGGTAGCTGGCCATCGCTGATCAGGATTCGCCGGCCTTCCTGGCTCCACTCCTGCATGCGCGCCTTGAATCGGGCGGGATAGTCCGAGGCCTTGCAGGTAATGCCTGCCCACGGATCAACAACCCAGGCATCGGCCCATTCCGGCCCGGTAAAGCCCTTGCTCCTGGAATAGCCTGGCGGGCCGCCGACAATGCCGAAAGTGTGCCCTTTGACTTGCGCGATACGCGCACTGCCACCACTGGCGTTGATGGTATCAACGGCAACCTTGGCCATCTGGTCGCAGTTCCCGGCCCCGGTCTTCAACACGATTTCGGAATAATTTGGCGCATTTGTGCGCGTGTAAAGCCAACCTACCGTCTCGGCGGCAGAGTCTGCACGAATCTTCTCACCGGGTTGTCCCGGCACTTGTTGATTGGCGGACCTGATACCCGTGGCCTGGAACTGATCGTCAACGGCCTTACTCCCCCCTTCAGCATAGAGCTGGTTTTGATCCGCTGGCTGCCGTTGGGAAAAATCTGCCGGCTTCTTGATGGGTTCGAGTCGAACCGGTTTTGCCGCCACCACCACCTTTCCTGGGTTGGGTCCAGACGCGTAAACGCTCATCAGTACTTCGCGCTGCTTCTCGGGAGTAAGACCTTTCAATACCTTGGCAAGGTGTTCGATATCCGCGTTGGACAGGGTATTCTCAGCCACAATTTTCTTGACCAGGGTTTCCATGGTAGGCAGGACAATCAACTGATTGTTTGGACTTTTCTGCGCAGCATAACCATGAAAGTCCCTGTATTGATCATGGGTTTCAATAAAATGCCGGCTGACGGGGTCACTGCTATTCAAGCGGTAAAAGTCGAGCTTGCCTGTTGGGTTGAGCTCGGCGTAGTAATGAACGCCGATATCGCCCTCGACCACCACATATTGCTGCCCGTTGTGGTCGATTTTTTGGCCTCTGACGACTCGTTGATCATTGCTCAAGTCGCTGATCGCATCCACTTTCACCACCACCGTGTCGTTGTTGAGCGAGCGCGATACACCGAAATCATCAAAACCGAAATCTGGCTCGTTGATCACCGTGCCCGACGTTTGTGCCTTGTAGGTCACAGGCTGCGTAGTCACAACCGGCAACAACTCTTGCTTACCCGCTTCATTGACTCGGTATAAACGATGCTCGTGCACCACTGTGCGCGGCCCGTTAGCCTGCGCAGGGCCAGGAATCAGCCGACGGTGGTCAAGGGCTTGGGCGTCCTGGAAGATGGGGGTTCCACCTGGTTCGATCTCCTTGGTGTAACAGAGGTCATTGAGGTCACGCTTGGACCTGCGCCCCCCGCCGCCACACGTCGTTGCGAACCCCTCCAACGGGCCGCCATGATCGGGGCCACCCAGTTTAGTCAGGCTGTCCGGTTTGCCAGGGTCATACCGAAAGACATCATCACCCACGACCACATCGGTGTGATTCTTCCTATTCAGCATCCGTACCTCATCACTGGAGATGCCCTCGGGCACTCGTACGCTTCCACCTTCTGGTAGGTTTCTGGAGGTCAAGGGTATTTTCGGGGTAACGTCATAACTCCCTTTTCCAGGCAGTTGTTTGAAGGGCGATGACCGCCGGAACTGCGCAATGCCTGCCTGGATATTGTCGATGTCCCCTTTCAGGAACTTCAGGCCTTTCCCTCCCTTGATGTTGAAGCCCGCCATTACCGGTTCAAGCGGGTTCAGGTTCTGTACCACAGAAACACCAAATTGCTTTATCAAGGGCAAGAATTTTGGCAGCAGCGCGCGCATGCTGAGCTTGCCAGCATTGGCCATCACTCGCACCGAGCCGGCGGCCAGCTTGCCGGCCGGCCCTGCGAACGTAAACAGACCGTCGACGATAAGACTGATAATGCCATCTTTGGTACGGCCCTTGACGAGGTCCTCGATCCCGCTCCAGAAAGGAATAAAGAACTGGGCCACGCCTTTTATACGCTCCCAGAAACTCTCGTCATTTTTCTTCGCTGAGCTCTCCCTGTTAGGGTCCGCGGTGGCCCACTCCCGCAGTTGGTCTTCATCGACATAAAACAATTTATCGGAAATGGACTTGGCAATGGCTGCCGAGCGTTCTGATTCCAGGGTGTTTGGCACTGCAGCCTTACCGACGCGGTCAGTGGCGGGAAAATGATCGAGCTGTTGCGGGACAACTATCGAAAAGCTCTTGGGCCGCGGGCCTTTGCCAGCCTTGTATTCGCCCCACTGCTTCTTGAACGCCTCCTTGCCGGTGTGGCTATTGCGCACAACCAGCTCTTCGGACGGTACGCCATCATTGGTGTGTTCGATGGAAATAAAGTCTTTGTCATAACTTTTTTCAGCCGGATCGTAGGCCTCCAGGACCGGCTTCAAGTCGTCGCGTCGCCGGGCTATGCCCTTGACCGGGTTGATTTCATAGTAGCTTGTTTGCCCCTCGTGTTCTGCCTTGAGAATGAACCCCGGGCGGGTCTTGGCGGCCTTTTTCTGCTCTTCTGTCTCCTTGTTTGTATCGGGCTTGACCCGCAGTGCATAGACCGTGGTTGCACCCTGTTCAATCGCGACCCGGTCCTGGGTCGGCAACTGCGATAACAGGTTGCGCAGTACTTTGTCATAACCCGACTTGGCATTAGCCAAATACCCATCAAACGCAGACTTGAAACGATCTTCGTCATAAACAGGGTACTGATAGAGGGCATCGGAGGGCTTGATCTTCTCGCCATTGAGGTGCCGGTACAACGCAAAAAACGGGCTTATCAACGACAAGAGTTCGGTCCGAGAGGTGCCCTTTTCCATTTTCTCAAAGTAGTTCTTACGCATTGGCACATCGACTGCAAGTTGCGCCGTCGCCTCTACGATACCGCTGACATGCCCATCAAAAGCTGACACTGCCTTGGCGATCTCTGCCTGCGAATACTCATCTTTTTGTTCAATCACGCCCTGCAAAGCCGCCCATTCCAGCATCGCCGGAATACGGGTCGCCGCGATAAGCGACCACTGCTGGCTTGTCGTCGCCTGTTCGCTGAGCTTGCCGGGCAGGTCCACCAACTCCTGAAAGCTCATGCTTCGCGACGAACCGGGTTCAATCGCCTCCGCCAGCGCCACACCATGCTTGAAATTGACCCACACAGCGGTTCCTTGATAGCGCATCTCCGTCGGGATATCGCGCACGGCAAAGTCTGCCGGGAACTGCGGGCGGAAAAGATAGGCGGCCAGGTTCGCGTCGGTGGAAGATATTTTATTTGCGTCGACCAGGTGTTGCCTGAACTGCGTATCGATTTCTGCGTAGCCCTTGTTGCCATGCTCGCTGGACGCCAGGTGAAACCCTGCAACATGCCCGGGTTTACGCGACTGCACAGGGTCAAGGCTCAAGGTGATGGCCTTGATCAACAACTGAACTTTCACTTGCGGGGAAGTCAGCTGCGTCAAAGGAAAGTCACTGCCGCCAAGCTTTTTCAGTAGCGCTTGAACCAGCGCTTCAGCCTTAGGTGATTTTGCGATCAGCTCCAATAGGGTAGCCGGCGAGCGCTGGGCTTTTTCGAGTGCGGACTCCGAGATGCCCTCGGTCAAATAACTCAACAAAGGCTTTTTGTGCTTGTGTTGCAGCTCACCCACTAGTGCGGATATTGAATCGTCGTTGCTGTCCTGCAACAACGCATCAGCTTTGCTTGACTCATTCCCTATGCCCAGGACAATTTCGCTGCGGGTATTTTCCAGCGCATCAATCGCCGCTTGTACTTGCGTTTGCGTGCTGGGGTTGGCCGGAACAATGCCGTAGTACTTGAGCATATTGTCAAGCCGGTTGGTGCCCGGCTGAGTCGAGCCGTTTTGCGGAATAAGCGGTGAATTCTTGTTGAGGAACAAGCTTTTCTTCTGGGCATTTGGGGGGGCTGGCTGAGCCTGAAGCTCGCGTAAAGCGCTCAACATTTCATCCAGGTCAAGCAGCTTTCCCTGTACCTGCGTAGCTGGCGAGTCGGGTGCGCGTACGGGGGCCTTCACGAGCGCAGGAGCTGACTTGACGACGGGGGCGGTTGCGAGAGTGGAGATTGGCGCCCTGAGCGCTGTCACAGGAGCGTGCACGTTGTTGGTTGAGAATGGCGTCATGGCAGAAGTTTCATTTCCGGGAGTGTTATACACAGACCGAGCGAAGAAACGAGATGTGTTGGAAGACCTACGCTCAATCGCTGACGTCCATGTGTGGACACCCCGTAGGAAATTGTTCCTACGCAATACATGACAATTTGCGTCCAGCTCCTACGGACGTGTCGCCACCGCACGCCCGCAGGTTTTTAGAAACGCCAGCCCTTCTTGGAGACGGCCGTTATTCAGGACGCAGGATCAGCACGCCAAGCGGTGGCAGGTTCAGCGTCAACGACACCGGTTGCCCATGGCGCGGCTCATCCTGAGTAAACACTTCACCACCATTGCCATAGTTCGAACCGGCATAGGTGTCGGCATCCGTGTTGATCACCTCGCTCCAGCGCCCGGCAAATGGCACACCCACCGCGTACGCTTCACGGGGTACCGGGGTGAAGTTGGCCACCACCAGCACCGGCCGGCCGTCCTTGCTCCAGCGCAGCCAGGCATAGACGCTGTTGATTGCATCGTCGCCGATCAGCCACTGGAAGCCCTGAGGCGCGTCATCCTGTTCGTGCAGCGCCGGCTCCTCGCGGTACAGGCGGTTCAAGTCGCCGACCAGTTTTTGTACGCCCTTGTGTTCGGCGTACTGCAACAGGTACCAGTCCAGTTGCTGGTCGTGGTTCCACTCGCGCCACTGGCCGAATTCGCAGCCCATGAACAGCAGTTTCTTACCCGGATGCATCCACATGAAAGCCAGGTAGGCGCGCAAGTTGGCAAACTTCTGCCAGCGGTCGCCGGGCATCTTGTCGATCAGCGAATGTTTGCCGTGCACCACCTCATCGTGGGAAATCGGCAGGATGAAGCGCTCGGACCAGGCATACACCAGGCCAAAACTCAGCTCGTTGTGATGATGGGCGCGGTACACCGGGTCTTGCTGGATGTAATGCAGCGAATCGTGCATCCAGCCCATGTTCCACTTGTAGTTGAAGCCCAGGCCGCCCTGTTGGGTCGGTTGGCTGACGCCGGGCCACGCGGTGGACTCCTCGGCGATCACCAGCGCGCCGGGGGCTTCCAGGGCGACAACGTCGTTCAGGTGGCGCAGGAAGTCGATGGCTTCGAGGTTCTCCCGACCACCGTGGCGGTTGGGCACCCATTCCCCGGCCTTGCGCGAATAATCGCGGTACAGCATCGAAGCCACCGCATCGACGCGCAGACCGTCCACATGGAAGTGTTTCAGCCAGTGCAGCGCCGAGGCCAGCATAAAGCCATGCACTTCGGTGCGACCAAGGTTGTAGATCAGCGTGTCCCAATCCTGGTGAAAGCCTTCCAGCGGGTTGGCGTATTCGTACAGCGCAGTGCCGTCGAACTGTGCCAGACCGTGGCTATCCGTAGGAAAATGCGCCGGGACCCAATCCAGAATCACGCCAATATCTGCCTGGTGCAGCGCGTTGACGAAGTAGGCGAAATCTTCGGGTGAACCAAAACGTGCGCTCGGTGCAAATTGTGACAACGCCTGGTAACCCCACGAGCCGCCGAATGGGTGTTCCATGATCGGCATCAGTTCGACGTGGGTGAAGCCCAGTTGCTGCACATAGGGCACCAGGCGCTCGGCCAGTTCCCGCCAGCCATATTGGCGCGCGACTTCGCCGGCTTCGTCCAGTTCGCACTGCCAGGAGCCCACGTGCAGCTCGTAGATCGAGAGCGGCGCGGTGGTTTTGTGTTTGTCGGCCCGCGCCTGCATCCACCCATGGTCCTGCCAGTCGACCTGCAACGGCGGGGCGACTTTGGAGGCGGTGTCGGGCGGCAGCTGGGTCGCCAGCGCCATGGGGTCGGCCTTGAGCGGCAAGATCCCATGGGCACCAAGAATCTCGTATTTATAGGCCGCGCCCGGTTGCAGGCGTGGGATAAAGATCTCCCACACGCCAGACGGGTGCCGCAAACGCATCGGATGGCGCCGACCATCCCAAATATTGAAATCTCCCACCACTGACACGCGCCGCGCATTCGGTGCCCACACGGCAAAGCGCACACCCTGCACGCCATCCACCGTGGTCACCTGGGCGCCGAGGCAACTGCCGAGGTCGCGGTGGTTGCCTTCGGCAAACAGGTACAGGTCCATTTCACCCAGCAACAATTGGGCGAAGCTGTAGGGGTCCTCGGTAATCTGCTCGCCACCGGCCCACTGGATTTTCAGCAGGTACGCCTGGCGATGCTTGAAGTGCCCGACAAACAGGCCGGGCACCTGGGTCGCGTCCAGGCTGCCGATCAGTTCGCCGCTGTCGCGCTCCAGCACTTGAACGCTCAAGGCTTCTGGCAGAAAGGCGCGGATAAACTGGCCACCGTGTTCATCATCGTGCGGGCCCAGAATCGAGAACGGGTCCGGATGTTCGGCGCGTACCAGCGCGTCGACGTCGTGGGACGCCGGCAGTGCTGTCAACTTAGGCTGCAGCGGTTCTTTATTCGTAAAGCTCATGACCTCTCCCCACCGCGTGCGGTTTTCGATACAAGCCCGCTGAGCAGACCGTGCAACCCCTGCAGGGGCACCGGCAGCCAGCTTGGGCGATTTTCCGCTTCGTAAGCCACTTCATACGCGGCCTTCTCCAGGCTGAACAACGTCAGCGCGGCGTCCTGGCCTTTGGCGTCCTGCCAGTCATGCGCCAGTGTAGACGTAGCTGACTGATAAGCCTGGATAAATGCCTGACGTGCATCAGTCAGGTAACGCTCGGTCACGCGTCGGCGCGCCAACTGCGCGGCAGGCGATTGATCCAGGCCTTGGTCATTGCGCGCCATCGCAGCCGCGTAATCAAACGAGCGCAGCACGCCGCTCACATCCTTATAGGGGCTGTGCTTGCCACGTCGTTCATGCAATGGTCGCGCCGGTTCGCCTTCAAAGTCGATCAGGTACGCATCGCCCTTCACCACCAGCACCTGGCCCAGGTGCAAATCGCCGTGGACGCGTATCCGCAGGCCACCCAGCGTGGCGTTCGCCAATGCCTGGACGTGGCTGGTGATGGCTTTTTTCTGCGCCAGCAAATCACTGACCAACGCCTGATCCGCGGGGTTCAATTGATTTTGATGCAGGTCAAGCAGGTGCAAGGCGCGCTCGATCTGCGCAGCCACATCCTTGGCCCAGGCCTGGGCCTGCCTGGCCGTGGTGAGCTCGGGGCGGAAGTCCTTGTCGCTGGTTTTGGCCCCCAACACCCCATGCATCTCGCCCAGGCGGCGGCCGAGCAACCCGGCAAACTCCTTGAGTTCGTCAAGGGCGTTGTAATGCTGTTCCTGCTCGGAGATGGCTTGGGCCAGCTCATCGCGAATCGCCCGTTCCAGGTTGTTTTGGGTCCAGGCCCACGCATCGCCCTGATTGCTCAGGTAACCCTGGGCGATCATCAACAGGTTGTCCTGCCCTGCCCCGTCACGGCGAATCACCGAGCCCAGCAGCGGCGAGATATTCGGGTAACCGGCAGCGGTCAGGTAGGCGCTCATTTCCAGTTCAGGGTGTACCCCAGAGGCAACTTTGCGAATCAGCTTGAGCACCAGGCTTTCACCCACCACCACCGAGCTGTTGGATTGCTCGGCCGACAGGTAGCGCACTGGTGCGTCGTCGCCCAATGGCAGCTTGGCCAGGTGTGGTGTGGCTTCAAAGCGCAGTTCGCCCTCGCTTGAGTTCAATAGCGTACCGGCTTGCAGCCCATGGATAACGGCACGGATAAACGGCTCAAGGCTGAACGCGTCGGTCACCAACCCCACCTGACGCGCCCGTCGCACCCGGGCCAGGGCCAATTGCTGGGGCAAGGCGCTGGTGAACTGGTCCTCACCCAGAAAACCGAACGGCAACTGATAACGGCTGACCTGCCCGCCGCTGCTCACGTCAATTTCGCTGAGCAACACCGGGTGCTGCGGGTCGCCAAAGCGCACACCGTAGGCGATATGCACGCTGTCGATGCTCGCATCCTTGCCCGCGAACCAGCGGCGTTTGGGCAGCCAGGCGGGTAGCGAAGTCTGCTCCAGGGTGGCGCAGCACGCGGGTTCAAGCAGTTCTTCCAGGCGCTGTTTAAGCACCAGGGTGGTGAAGTCCGGCATGCTTTGCGCCGGTTCCACGTGCCAACTGGGCATCTGGTTTTCCGCGGCCAGCACGAACCAGTAGAAACCATAGGGCGCCAGGGTCAGCAGGAAATTCAGCTGGCCAATGGGCGGGAAGGCATTACCGCCAAGCATCTCTACCGGGACCATGCCGGCGTAGGCCGACAGATCCAACTCGGCGGCCTGGGCGCTGCGCGACACGTTGGCCACGCACAGGATGATTTCGCTGCGACCATCCTCGCCGGTGAACTCGCGGGTATAGGCGAGGATGCGGCGGTTGCTCGGCGAGAGCATCTTCAAGCTGCCCCGACCAAACGCCTTGGACTGTTTGCGAACTGCGAGCATGCGCCGGGTCCAATTCAACAGTGAATGGGGATCTTGGGCCTGGGTTTCGACATTGACCGACTGATAACCGTATTGCGCATCCATGATCGGCGGCAGCACCAGGCTGGCCGGGTCGGCGCGGGAGAAGCCGCCATTGCGGTCGATGGACCACTGCATCGGCGTACGCACGCCGTCGCGGTCACCGAGGTAGATGTTGTCACCCATGCCGATTTCATCGCCGTAATACAGGGTCGGCGTGCCAGGCATCGACAACAGCAGGCTGTTGAGCAGCTCGATGCGGCGGCGGTCGCGCTCCATCAGTGGCGCGAGGCGCCGACGAATGCCCAGGTTGATGCGCGCACGGCGATCGGCGGCGTAGTAGTTCCACAGGTAGTCGCGTTCCTTGTCGGTGACCATCTCCAGGGTCAGCTCATCGTGGTTGCGCAGGAAGATCGCCCACTGGCAATTGGCGGGAATCTCCGGGGTCTGGCGCAAAATATCGGTGATGGGGAAGCGATCTTCCTGGGCCAGCGCCATATACATGCGCGGCATCAGCGGAAAGTGGAAGGCCATGTGGCATTCGTCGCCGTCGTCGCCTTTTTGGTCACCGAAGTAGAGTTGTGTGTCCTCCGGCCATTGGTTGGCTTCGGCCAGCAGCATGCGGTCCGGATAATGGGCGTCGATCTCGGCGCGGATCTGTTTGAGCACCTCGTGGGTTTGCGGCAGGTTTTCGTTATTCGTGCCGTCGCGCTCGATCAAGTAGGGGATGGCGTCCAGGCGCAGGCCGTCGATGCCCAGGTCGAGCCAGAAGCGCATCACTGCGAGCACGGCCTGCATGACTTGCGGGTTGTCGAAGTTGAGGTCGGGCTGATGGGAGTAGAAGCGGTGCCAGAAGTACTGGCCGGCGACCGGGTCCCAAGTCCAGTTGGAGGTCTCGGTGTCGAGGAAGATGATGCGGGTGCCGGCGTATTTCTGGTCGTCATCGGACCACACATAGAAATCCCGCGCGGCCGAACCCGGCTTGGCCTTGCGCGCCCGCTGGAACCATGGGTGCTGGTCGGAGGTGTGGTTGATCACCAACTCGGTAATCACCCGCAGCCCGCGCTTGTGGGCCTCGGCGATAAAGCGCTTGGCGTCGGCCAGGGTGCCGTAGTCCCTGTGCACACCACGGTATTCGGCGATGTCGTAGCCGTCATCACGGCGAGGCGAAGGGTAGAACGGCAACAGCCAGAGGGTGTTGACGCCGAGGTCGGCGATGTAATCGAGTTTGGCGATCAGGCCGGCAAAATCGCCGATACCATCGTTGTTGGCGTCGAAAAACGATTTGACGTGAACTTGATAGATCACCGCATCCTTATACCAGAGCGGGTCTTGGGTAAAGGTGTTCGGGGCGGGCTTCTTCGCCATTGGAAACTCCTGAGAATACGTTCAAAACCACCTGGGGACACTCGCTCAATGTGGGAGCCGGCTTGCCTGCGCCCACATTTTTGGATCTCCAACAGGTTCAAGGGAGGGTGATACGCCAGATACCGAACGGCATCTGCGGCTCCAGCCGCATCCACTGGGTCTTGCCGTACCATGTCCAGCGGTGACCATTCATCAGGTCTTCCCCCCCAGTCTGGGCATCGTCCGGCAAGCCCAATTCCCACAGAGGCAACTCAAAATTCGCCTCCTGGGCGTTGTAGGGGTCAAGGTTCACCGCCACGAGGATAAAGTTGCTGCCATCCTCACTGCGCTTGCCGAAATACAGGATGTTGTCGTTCCACGCGTTGTAGAGCTTCAGCCCCAGGTGCGTGTGCAACGCCGGGTTTTGCCGGCGGATGCGGTTGAGCTGGGCGATCTCGGCGATGATGTTGCCGGGCGCGCTGAAGTCTCGTACGCGGATCTGGTACTTCTCCGAATCCAGGTATTCCTCTTTGCCCGGCACCGGCGCGGCTTCGCACAGTTCATAGCCCGAATACATGCCCCACAGGCCCGAGCCCATGGTGGCCAGTGCGGCGCGGATCAAAAAGCCCGGGCGCCCGGATTCGTGCAGGAACGCCGGGTTGATGTCCGGCGTATTCACAAAGAAATTCGGCCGGAAACACTCGCGCCACGGCGACTGGTTCAGTTCGGTGAAGTACTCGCTCAGTTCGGCCTTGGTGTTGCGCCAGGTGAAATAGGTGTAGCTCTGGGAGTAACCGACCTTGCCCAGGCGCGCCATCATCGCCGGGGTGGTGAAGGCTTCGGCGAGAAAGATCACCTCGGGGTGCTTGGCGCGCACATCGCTGATCAGCCATTGCCAGAACGGCAGCGGCTTGGTGTGGGGGTTGTCGACGCGAAAGGTCTTCACGCCCTCTTCCACCCACCCGACCACGATGTCGCGCAGCTCGGTCCACAGACTGGGGATCGCATCCGCCGCATAAAAGTCGACGTTGACGATGTCCTGGTATTTCTTCGGCGGGTTTTCCGCGTATTTGATCGTGCCGTCCGGGCGCCAGTTGAACCAACCCGGATGCTGCTTGAGCCACGGGTGGTCCTGGGAACACTGGATAGCGAAGTCCAGGGCGATTTCCAGGCCATGCTCGGCGGCGGCCTTGACCAGCCGGCGGAAATCTTCGCGGCTGCCCAGCTGCGGGTGAATCGCCTCGTGGCCACCTTCCTCGCTGCCGATGGCGTAGGGGCTGCCGGGATCATCGGGGCCAGCCGTCAGGGCGTTGTTGCGGCCCTTGCGATGGCTGCGGCCGATGGGGTGGATCGGCGGGAAGTACAGCACGTCGAAGCCCATATCGTGGATCGTCGACAAGCGCGAGTGCACATCATTGAATGTGCCGTGACGCGCCGGGTCGTCGGTGATCGAGCGCGGGAACAGCTCGTACCAACTGGCAAACTGCGCGGCGCTGCGTTCCACATCGATCGGGTACACGGTGCTGATGCTCAAGTAGGCGCGGTGGTCGGCCTGGGTCATCAGGTGTGCACTGTCTTCGTGCAGGAACAGCGCAACCTGCTCGGTTTCCAGCAGGCCGGAGAGTTCGTGGTGCAGCAACATCAGGCGGTCGCGCAGCTCGTTGTCGCTGCGCTCGGCAGCTTGCAGCACCAGGCTGCGGCCTTCCTGCAACTCCAGGCTGACCGGCACGCCGGCCTCATGTTTCTTGCGCAGTTCGTAGCAGAAGCTGGCGAAGGTATCGATCCAGGCTTCGATGCAGTATTCGTGGGGGCCCTGGTCAACCACGGTAAACGCGCCCGCCCAGCCGTTGTTACCCACATCCGTCATCACCACGCTGTGCCAGCTTTCTTCATGCAGCGCGCGCCAGCGAATCAGTACGGCGAGTTTGTCGTGGCCGTCGGCGAACACCTTGCTGCTGACATTGACGCGCTGGCCAACCACGGCCTTGACGGCAAATTCGCCGCCGTCGATGACGGGTGTGGTGCTTTCGATTGCGATCCTGGGCAACAGCAGCGCCTGGGACAGTGGTAACAAAGCCTCTGTTTCAGCAGTCATCGAGCATCTTCCCCTTACGCCCTGTGGACGCTCTTTGCTTGATCCGGATTCCGATACGGCGGCGCTTCCCTGAGCCAGACCGACTTAGGTCCGAGCCCGGGCCCGCGGGAAAAGTTCAGATGGATGTGCCGCCATTGGGCGGGGAATCAAATCCCCCTGGCGGCTGTCCACCGATAGAGCAAAGCACAAAGGAGGCCACACCGATGAATATCCCGATCCCGGCAGAAACCCCAGACCCGAATATCGATAACCCGACCCTGCCGCCCAGTGAACCGGAGCCGATTCCTGAGCAGGAACCACCGCAGCACCAGCCGCCACCGGTCGAAGAGCCGCCGACGAGCATGCCACCGGTGATCGTCAGTCCTTGTCGAAACGCTTGACGATTTTCGGCATCACGCTGAACACCGCCAGTGCCAGCAACGTACTCAACACCGCTGTCGATTCCCGGCCCAATCCGGCCGAGACCCCGATCGCAGCGGTCATCCACAGGCCCGCCGCGGTGGTCAGCCCCTTCACGTGACCCTCTTCATCATCCTTGCCCTTGATGATCGTACCGGCGCCAAGAAAGCCGATGCCGGCTATCACGCCCTGCACCACCCGGCTCATTGCGTCCGCCTGGTTGCCGGACATCTGCGGCACCATCACAAACAGCGCCGCGCCCAACGCCACCAACATATGGGTGCGCACGCCGGCGGCCTTGCCCTTGCTCTCGCGCTCGAAGCCAAGAATGCCGCCGAGCACGGCGGCGATCAGCAAGCGCACGGTGATCTGGGTCAACTGTTTCGCATCACCGATATCGGCGAACTCGGTTTGTAAGGTTTGCCACACTTGATGCCACCAGGCGTCCATGAACAGCTTCCTTTGTCGGGATGGGTAAAGGATGGACAGCAGCGACCGCCAGTCAGTTGCCGGGAACGCTTGGCAATGCACCGGACCCTAACCTTCACCAGCCTTTGTGAAGGAGATCACCATGCCCGTGCGCATTGAAAACCAGACGTGCTATTTCAAGCTCAACACTGATGGCCAGGAACAAAGCCTGCCTGCCAGCGCGGTGACGGTCAGTACCGACATCCCCAAGGCCATGTCCTACGTGGAATTGGCCACAGGCCGGGTGTACATCACCGAACAGGAAGCCGACGCTCTGACTGTTGCCGGCGCAACCGATGGGCGTCAGCACAAGAAGGTCACCGAGCCTGGTTCGGCGATTTGATTGATCTGTATCAGCACAGCAAAAAAACCAGCTGCACCCCAGGCGGGACGGGGTGCAGCAGATTGACGCAGGGTTGCCTGCAGAGCGCATCTGATCCGCTTTTTATCGCCATACCTGAGTCTGTTATGCAAACAGTCCCACGCGCATAGTTCATCGGCCTGATGGAGGCTGATGAGCGAACGACCATGAGCGAAAGAATCCCCGTCCGAACCGTGGAAACCTTTGAGCCACTTCACCCAAAGAAGGTGAAGGCCAAATCCAGCGACAACCTGATCCACACCCGTAGTTTCACCGGCCTGTTCCGCACCTTGCGCTTGAGCGGTGCAGGCTTTCTGTTCCTGGCCTTTTTCGGCACCGTGTGGCTGAACTGGGGTGGGCGCCAGGCCGTGCTATGGGACTTGGCTGAAAGTAAATTCCATATCTTTGGCGCCACGTTCTGGCCGCAGGATTTCATCCTGTTGTCGGCGTTGCTGATCATCTGTGCCTTTGGCCTGTTTGCGATCACGGTGTTCGCCGGCCGTGTGTGGTGCGGCTACACCTGCCCGCAAAGCTCGTTCACCTGGCTGTTCATGTGGTGTGAAAAGGTCACCGAGGGCGAACGCAACCAACGCATCAAGCTGCAAGCCGCGCCGTGGAGCCTGAACAAACTGGCGCGGCGCTCGGCCAAACACACCTTGTGGCTGGGCATCAGCGTGCTGACCGGGCTGACGTTTGTCGGTTACTTCACGCCGATCCGGCCACTGGCGGCCGAGTTGCTGACCTGGCAGATGGGCGGTGTGAGCCTGTTCTGGGTCCTGTTTTTTACCGGCGCCACCTACATCAACGCCGGCTGGCTGCGCGAAGCGGTGTGCATGCACATGTGCCCCTATGCGCGGTTCCAGAGCGTGATGTTCGACAAGGACACCCTGACCATTTCCTACGACGCCGCCCGCGGCGAGCAGCGTGGCCCACGCAAACGCGAGGTGAACCCCGCCGACGTCGGCCTCGGGGATTGCATCGACTGCCAGCTGTGCGTACAGGTCTGCCCCACCGGCATCGACATCCGCGACGGCTTGCAAATGGAATGCATCGGCTGCGCGGCGTGCATCGATGCCTGCGATTCGATCATGGAAAAAATGGGCTATGCCCCAGGACTGGTCAGCTATACCAGCGAGCATCAGTTGCAAGGTGGCAAGACCCACCTGCTGCGCCCGCGCCTGATCGGCTACAGTGCAGTGCTGCTGGTGATGATCGCGGCGTTGGTGGTGGCGTTGGTCGAACGGCCGATGGTGTCGCTGGATGTGACCAAGGACCGTGGCATGTTCCGCGAGAACGCCCAGGGCTTGATCGAAAACATCTACAGCCTCAAGGTCATCAACAAGACCCAGCAGCGCCAGGATTACCGCCTGGAACTGGTGGACGCCGACGGCTTCCAGTTGCAGGGCAAGACCGAGATCAGCCTGGCGCCAGGGGAAATCGTCGATGTGCCGGTGTCGGTGGCGTTACTGGCAGATAAACCGGCAAGCAGCTCGCAGACCTTGCGTTTCAAGGTCACGGATGTGGATGAGCCGTGGGTCTACAGTGCTGCCGACAGCCGCTTCGTAGCACCGCTGAACCGCTGAGACCTGTCCGAATAGAGCAGATCCAAATGTAGGAGCGGGCTTGCTCGCGAAGGTGGTGTATCAGTCACCTTTATTGATGAACTGACCCAGCACCTTCGCGAGCAAGCCCGCTCCCACAGTGTGTTCCGTTTACATTCTGAAGAATTTGTTTAAGGCCAAAATGAAACGCTACGAAAAATTCGCCGACGACATCGCAGAACTGATCCGCTCCGGCGTCCTCGGCCCCGGCCAGCGCGTGCCCTCGGTGCGCTATGCCAGCCAGACCTACGGCGTCAGCCCGTCCACGGTGTTCCAGGCCTATTACCTGCTGGAGCGTCGCGGCCTGATCCGCGCACGCCCGCGCTCCGGCTACTTCGTCAACACCCACGCACCCAGCCCGTTTTCCGAGCCGGTGGTGAGCGAGCAAGTGCACGAATCCACCGAGGTCGACGTGAGCGAGCTGGTGTTCTCGGTCCTCGACTCGATCAAGGACCCGAACACCGTGCCCTTCGGCTCGGCGTTCCCCAGCCCGATGCTGTTCCCGCTACCGCGCCTGGCGCGCTCCCTGGCCAGTGCCAGCCGTGAGATGGACCCGCGCCTGGTGGTCACCGACATGTCGCCGGGCAACCCGCAACTGCGCCGCCAGATTGCCCTGCGCTACATGGTCGGCGGCCTGATGCTGCCCATGGAAGAGTTGCTGATCACCAACGGCGCGCTGGAAGCCCTGAACCTGTGCCTGCAAGCCGTGACCGAACCCGGCGACTTGGTGGCCATCGAAGCCCCGGCCTTCTACGCGTGCCTGCAAGTGCTGGAGCGTCTAAAGCTCAAGGCCGTGGAAATCCCGGTGCACCCGCGGGACGGCATCGACCTCAACGCCCTGGCGCAAACCCTGGCGCGCTACCCGATCAAGGCCTGCTGGACCATGACCAGCTTCCAGAACCCCATGGGCGCCACCGTGCCCGAAGCCAAGAAACAAGCACTGGTGGAACTGTTGCGCACTCACCAAGTGCCGCTGATCGAAGACGATGTCTACGCCGAACTGTATTACGGCCAGCACGCCCCGAAACCGGCCAAGGCCTTCGATACCGAAGGGTTGGTGATGCATTGCGGCTCGTTCGCCAAGAGCCTGGCCCCGGGTTATCGCGTTGGCTGGGTCGCAGCCGGGCGTTTCGCGCAAAAGGTCGAACGCTTGAAGCTGATGACCTCGCTGTGCCCGTCGATGCCGGCCCAGGCGGCGATTGCCGATTACCTGCAACACGGCGGGTACGACCGGCACCTGCGCAAATTGCGCTATGCCCTGGAAGAACAGCAAAGCGCCATGCTCGCCGCCATCGCCCGTTATTTCCCGGCACAGACGCGGGTCAGCCAGCCGGCCGGCGGGTATTTCCTATGGTTGGAATTGCCGGAACAGACCGACTCGTTGAAGTTGTTCCAAATGGCCCTGGCCCAAGGCATCAGCATCGCACCGGGGCCGATTTTCTCGGCGACCCAGCGCTTCAGGAACTGCATTCGCTTGAACTATGGCAGCCCATGGACGGAGGCGTCGGAGCAGGCCATGGAGACCTTGGGAAGGATCGTGCGGTCGTTTTGAATGGGAACCGAATCTGCCAGAAAGCCACAGAGGCCAAGACTTTTCCTCACGGCAATGATCGATGACTTGAGACGACAGGTGGGCGATTGGAGCGGCGCCAACCCGAACCCGCAGACCCGGGCGGACGCGGCCTACGACCTGGACAAAGTCTTGCGCTTTATCGATAACCTCGACGACCGCCAACTGAACGCCAGTCACAGCCGCAACGGCAAAATCGACGGCTTCGCCGACGACGGCTACGACACGCTGGAAAACTCCGAAGCCAGCGTACTCAAGGAATTTTCCGACAAGGGTTATCCAGTGCTGCGCGAGTTTCTCACCTGACCGCTGTCTAGCGACCGCCCCCCAGATCCAGGAACGTCCCGGTCGTGTAGGAAGCCTTATCCGACAACAACCAGATAATCGCTTCCGCCACTTCGTCCGGACGCCCGCCCCGGGCCATGGGGATACCCGACTCCAACTTGCTGACCCGATCCGGGTCGCCGCTGAGCGCATGAAAATCGGTAAAGATATAACCGGGGCGCACGGCGTTGACCCGGATACCCTCCCCCGCAACTTCCTTCGACAGCCCGATGGTGAAGGTATCCAGCGCGCCCTTGGACGCGGCGTAGTCCACGTATTCTCCCGGCGCGCCCAACCGCGCCGCCACCGACGACACGTTGACGATACTGCCCCCCTGCCCGCCATGCTTGGGCGACATGCGCAGCAGCGCATGCTTGGCACACAGGATCGGCCCCAGCACGTTGGTTTTCATGACCTTGAGGATACGGAACTCGGACATCTCATCGACCCGCGACTTGTGCCCCACGGTGCCGGCGTTGTTGACCAACGCTGTAACGCGCCCCAGTTCGGCATCGACGCGATTGAACAGCATGATCACTTCATCTTCGATGCTGACATCTGCCCGCACCGCGATGGCCTGTGCACCCAACGCGCGGACCTGCTCAAGCACGCGGTGGGCAGCGTCCTCGTCGGACTGGAAATTGATGCAGATGCGATAGCCCTGGCGCGCCGCCAGCAAGGCCGTCTGCGCGCCAATCCCCCGACTGCCCCCGGTGATAATGACGACTTTGTCCATGGGAGTGATCTCCTGTTTCAACCGAATGTTTAGGGTTGGGCCCAAGAATACCCGTCACACACGGTTTTTGTCAGGCGCAACGGCCGCTTCCGCGCTTTGGATATCGGCCATGAACCGCTCCGCCGGCAACGGATGGCCCAACAGGTAGCCCTGCAACGAGTTACAGCCCAGCCGCGTGAGGAAGGTTTGCTGCGCATCGGTCTCCACCCCTTCGGCGACGATGCGCAAGCCCAGAGCCTGGCCGAGGGCAACGATGGCCGAGACAATGGCGGCGTCGTCGCCGTCGTGCTCAAGGTCGCGCACAAAACCGCGGTCGATCTTCAGCTCGTTGGCCGGCAGGCGCTTGAGGTACATCAGGCTGGAATAGCCGGTGCCGAAATCGTCGATGGACAGGTCCACGCCCATGTCCGAGAGCTGCTGCAACACGGTCATGCTCGCGTCCGCATCACTCATGGCGGTGGTTTCGGTGATCTCCAGGGTCAGGCTGTTGGCCGGCAACTGGTGACGTTCAAGTGCCGTGGCCACGCTGTTGACCAGCCCGGCGTGGCAGAACTGCAGCGCCGACAGGTTCACGGCGATACGCCAGTCTTCATAACCCTGCACGTACCACAGGCGCATCTGGCGACAGGCTTCGTTGAGCACCCATTCGCCGATAGGAATGATCAGCCCGGTTTTTTCCGCCAGCTCGATAAACGTCGCCGGTAGCAACAGGCCTTGTTGCGGGTGTTCCCAGCGCAACAACGCTTCGGCGCCGACCGGGATGCCAGTCACCGCGTCGAACTTGGGCTGGTAATACAGACGGAACTGTTGCTGCTCGACGGCGTTGCGCAAGTCCTGCAACAACTGCAATTGCTTGCGCGCGTTGGTGTTCATCGACACGTCGAAGAAGCTGTAGCCGTTCTTGCCCATGCCTTTGGCGTGGTACATCGCGGCGTCGGCGTTCATCAGCAGTTCCTGGGGGTTGCTGCCGTTGCCGGGGTAGATTGCAATGCCCACGCTGGCGGAAATCTTCAGCTCATGCTCGGCGACCTTGAAGGCGCGGTTGACCAGGCCCACCTGGCGCTCGGCCAGGCGCAGCGCATCGTCGGGCTGGCTCAGGCGCACCAGCAATACAAATTCATCACCGCCGATGCGCGCCAGGGTGTCCTGGCTGCGCAGGTCTTCGCGCAGGCGCAGGCCGACTTCGTACAGCAATTGGTCGCCCATATGGTGGCCGAACGCATCGTTGACCGGCTTGAACCCATCCAGGTCGATAAACATCAGGGCAAAGCAGCCGCCCTTTTCGTTGACCACCTGCATCGCTTGTTGGATACGGTCGGCGAGCAACGTGCGATTGGGCAGCCCGGTCAGGGGGTCGTGCAGGGCCAAGTGGGTCAGTTCCTGGTTGGCCAGGCTCAGGGAGTCGGCCAGTACCGAGGTACGCGCTTCCAGGCGGGCATCCAGCACCGAGGTGAGCAAGGCAATCACCAGGACCGCCAGGCTGGTGACCACGACCAGGTTGTCCAGGCCCTTGCCACTGAGGCCCGACACCGCGGCGCCGCAGTAACTCTCGTCGGCAAATTGCGCCGCCGCCATGCCGGTGTAATGCATACCGACGATAGCCAGCCCCATGATCACGGCAGCGCCACCGCGCATCAGACGCACGTAAGGCGTATCGCGGCGCAGGTGGAAGGCGATCCACAACGCTGCGCCGGAGGCCACCACCGCGATCAGCAACGAGGCGCTGAAGAGTGTGGGGTCGTAGTCGATGCCGGGGGTCATGCGCATCGCGGCCATGCCGGTGTAGTGCATGCTGCTGATGCCCGCGCCCATGACCAGCGCACCCAATGTCAGTTGCCAGGCGGGCAAGCGTGACTGGTTGACCAGCCACAACGCAAAGCCGCAGGACAACACCGCGATCAGCAGCGACAGCGCAGTGATACCCACGTCGAAACCCAGGGCGAACGGCATGCGCAGCGCCAACATGCCAATAAAATGCATGGACCACACGCCCACGCCCATTGCCACGGCCCCACCGCTCATCCAATACAAGACCGCACGGCCCTTGGCGGTCGCAATGCGCCCGGCCAGGTCCAGCGCGGTATAGGACGCGAGGATCGCAACGAGCAGAGAAATCACGACCAGCGAGGGGGAATAGCTACCGATAAGCATGGGACTTCTCAAGACTGACGGGCCTTAAAAAACCCGTGCCAGGTGGCAAAGGCGGCGATTGTAGCGAGATTGATTATTGTAGAGTTGAAATATTAGCGCATGGCCATCATGGACTTTTTGACGCCAAACTACTGGCTCAAATACCCCAGAATCCGCAGACTGATCGAAACCAGATGTGGGAGATTCCATGGCTGAGGGGCAACCCCTCAACCACAGCGCCGCCTTCGTCGCCTCGCTCAGAAGACTAGCAGTGTCTGGGCGATCCAGCAGAGCACTGACGCCCCATCAACACCCATCAACTGTGGGAGCGGGCTTGCCCGCGAAGGCGCTGGATCAGCCAATGAATCCGTTGACTGACACACCGCATTCGCGAGCACGCCAGCTCCCACATTTAGTCCATGTTTGCCGTTAATCCTTTGCGTCAAACGCGGTTTTCCCGTCCCAACCGCCGCCCAACGCCGCAATCAATTGCACACTCGCCACCAGTTGCGTCTGCAACAGGGTCAGCACGGTGCGCTCATTGCTCAGGGCCGTCGCTTGCACCTGCACCACATCCAGGTAGGCAATCAACCCGGCCTTGTACTGGTTCTGGGTCAGGCGCAGCGACTCACGCGCGGCCTCCAGCGCCTCGTTGCTGACCACCGCCTCGTCTTCCAGCACCTTGAGCTGGACCATGTAGTTTTCCACTTCGCGGAAACCATCCAGCACGGTCTGGCGGTACTTGGCCACGGTCTCGTCATAGCTGGCGACGGTGCGGTCGACTTCCGCCGAGCGCTGGCCACCGTCGAACAGGGTCATGGCGAGTTTGGGCCCCACCGACCAGAAGCGGTTTGGCAGGCTGATCCAGTCGGCGTAGGTGCTGCTGGAGTAACCACCGGCCAGGCTCAGGGTCAGGTCCGGATAATAGGCGGCCTTGGCCACGCCGATATTGGCGTTGGCGGCGATCACCGCGCGTTCGGCCGAAGCGATGTCCGGGCGCCGTTCCAGCAGCTGCGACGGCAGGCTCACCGGGATCTGCGGCAACGCGGGAATATCATTGCTCACCGCCAGCTTGAAGTTGGCCGGAGCCTCGCCGATCAACACCGCGATGGCGTTTTCCAGCTGGGCGCGCTGCCAGATCAGGTCGATCAGGCTGGCCTGTGTCGACTTGAGCTGGGTTTGCGCCTGAGCCACTGCGTCCTTGCCGGACACACCGGCGCGGTATTGGTTTTCGGTCATTTGCAGGGAGCGTTGATAGGTCTCCAGGGTCGCTTGCAGCAGGCGCGTCTGTTCGTCCATGACGCGCAACTGCAGGTAGCTTTGTACCAGTTCCGACTGCTGGCTCAGGCGCATCGCCGCCAGGTCCGCCGAGCTGGCTTCGGCGCTGGCCTCGTTGGCCTCCAGGCCACGGCGCAATTTACCCCAGATGTCCGCCTCCCAACTCACACCCAATTGAGCATTGAGGGTGTCACGGATACCGCTGCTGGAACTGCTCAGGCTGGCGCTGCTGCTGCCGGTACCCTGGCTGGCGCGGGTTTTCCCGGCGCTCAGGTCAACCGTGGGGTAAAACGCGCCACGGGAACTGCGCACCAGCGCCTGGGCCTGACGAAAGCGCGCTTCGGCCTGGGCCACAGTCTGGTTGGCACTGTTCAGGCGCAGCACCAGCTCATTGAGCTGGCGGTCGCCGTACAACTCCCACCAGGCGCCACGGGCCAAGGAGTCGCTTGGGGTCGCCTGGCGCCAACCCTGGGCTTCCTTGAATTGTGCCGGCTCGACCACGTCCGGGCGTTTGTAGTCGGGACCGACGGCGCAGGCACTGAGCAACGCGCCGCAGAGCACCAGGCTCGCCACGCGGGAGCCCCGCAACAGGGCCAATCGGGCAAAGGTTGAATCGGTCATAGCGCAGTGTCCAGGGCAGCATCGGTACGCACGCCGCGCCAGGCGTTGAAGCGGTGGCGCGCGCGGTCGAGATAGAGGTAAACCACCGGGGTGGTGTAAAGGGTCAGGATCTGGCTGAACACCAGGCCGCCGATAATGGTCAGGCCCAGGGGACGGCGCATTTCCGCGCCATCGCCGGCACCCAGCAGCAGCGGCAAGGCGCCGAGGATGGCGGCCAGGGTGGTCATCAGGATCGGCCGCAAACGCAGCAGGCAGGCACTGCGAATCGATTCGAGCGGCCCCATGCGGTCATTGCGCTCCAGCTGCAACGCCAGGTCGATCATCAGGATCGCGTTCTTCTTCACCACCCCAATCAACAGGAACAGGCCCAACAGGGAGATCAGGCTGAACTCGCCTCCCGTCAGGTAGATGGCGAGCATGGCGCCGACACCTGCCGACGGCAAGGTCGAAAGAATCGTCAACGGGTGAATGTAGCTTTCATACAGAATGCCCAGCACCAGGTACACCGCCACCAGCGCGCCGAGGATCATGAACGGCTGGCCCTTCTGGGTCGCCGCAAACGCATCGGCGGTACCGGCCATCTTGGCGATCACATCTTCCGGCAAACCGACCTTGGCGATCGCCCGCTCAATGGCCGCCGTGCCCTGCTCGACCGTGACCCCGGGTGCCATGTCGAAGGCAATGTTCTCGGAAGCGAATTGGCCTTCGTGGCTGACACGGTCGTCGGCCAGGCTGTTCTCATAATGCGCGATGGTCGACAACGGCACCCGCGCCCCGCTGGAGGTGATCACCTGCATCTGGTTGAGGGTGATCGGGTCCTGGGCGTATTTCGGGTTGACCTCCATCACCACCTGATACTGGTTCAGGCTGTCGTAGATGGTGGAAATCTGCCGCTGGCTGTAGGCGTTGTTCAGCACCGCGGTGACCATATTCATATCGATACCCAGGCGCTTGGCCTGGTCGCGGTCGACCACCAGCGTGACCTGCGCCGCGCCACGCCCCTCGCGGGCGTCGATGGCGGTAAGTTCCGGCAGCTCGCGCAAGGCGCTGACCACTTTCGGATACCACAGGCGCAACGCGGCCAGGTCGCCGCTTTGCAGGATGTAGGAATACTGCGCGCTGGTCTGGTCGCGGCTGCCGCCGAACTGCAGGTCCTGGTCAGCCATCAGGAACAGGCGCCCGCCCGGCACCAACGGGACGTTCTTGCGCAGACGCTCGATCACCGCCTGGGCCGAGACCTTGCGTTCACTGATCGGCTTGAGGCGCACCAGCATCACCGCGTTATTGGTGCCGTTGTTGCCGCCGATAAAGCCCGCCACGCTGAGCACCGCCGGGTCCTTGAGCACCGCTACGCGGAAGGTCTCCATCTTCGGCTGCATCACGTTGAACGACAGCCCATCATCGCCGCGCACAAAACCGATCAACTGCCCAGTGTCCTGTTGCGGCATGAAGGTCTTCGGCACCACCACGTACAGCGCAATGTTCACCCCCACGGTGATCAACAGGCTGAGCAGCGTCAGGCGGCGATGGCGCAACGCCCAGTCGAGGCTGGTAGCGTAGCCGGCGACCATGCGGTCATTGACCTTCTGGCTCCAGCGCTGCAACCCACTCAGCTGGCCTTTGACATGTGGCTTGAGCCAGCGCGCGCAGAGCATCGGGGTCAGGGTCAGCGACACCACCAGCGAAACGATGATCGCCGCCGACAAGGTGATGGAAAACTCGCGGAACAGGTTGGTGACGATCCCGCCCATGAACAGGATGGACAGGAACACCGCCACCAGCGACACGTTCATCGACAGCAAGGTAAAGCCGACCTCCTTGGCACCCAGGTACGCCGCCTTCATCGGCGGCACCCCCTCGTCGATATGCCGGGAAATGTTCTCCAGCACCACGATGGCATCGTCCACCACCAGCCCGGTGGCGAGGATCAGCGCCATCAGCGAGAAGTTGTTCAGCGAGAAACCGAACAGGTACATCACCGCAAAGGTGCCCACCAGCGACACCGGCACCGCCAGGGTTGGAATCAGCGAGGCGCGGAAATTGCCGAGGAACAGGTACACCACCAGGATCACCAGGGCCACGGCAATCAGCAGGGTCATTTCGGCTTCATGCAGGGTTGCGGTGATCACCGGCGAACGATCCATGGCCAGGTTCAATTTAACGCTGGACGGCAGCACCGCCTGCAACGCCGGCAACTGCGCCTTGATCTGCCTGACGGTCTCGATGATGTTGGCGCCGGACTGGCGGTTGATCACCAGCAGCACCGCCGCATCGTTGTTGAAGAAACCGCTGTTGTAGCGGTCCTCCACGCCGTCGCTGATCCTGGCCACATCGCCCAGGCGCAAGGCCGCGCCATTCTGGTAGCGGATCAGCAGCGGCTCGTAGTCCTTGGCTTTTTCCAACTGGTCGTTGGCCTGGATCTGCCAGTTGCGCTCGCTGTCTTCCAGCGAGCCCTTGGGCCGCCGCTGGTTGGCGTTGGCGATGGTGTTGCGCACATCGTCCAGGGCCACACCGTATTGATCCAGGGCCTTGGGTTCGAGTTCGATACGCACCGCGGGCAAGGAACTGCCGCCGATCTGCACTTCACCCACGCCCGGCACCTGGGACAGGCTTTGCGACAGGATGGTCGAGGCCAGGTCGTACAACTGGCCCTTCTGCAACACGTCCGAGGTCAGCGACAGCACCATGATCGGCGCCTGGGACGGGTTGATCTTCTTGTAGGTCGGCATGCTGCGCATACCGCTGGGCAGCAGGTTGCGCGAGGCGTTGATCGCGGCCTGCACTTCCCGCGCCGCGCCGTTGATGTCGCGGTCGGAGTCGAACGCGAGGATCACCCGCGTCGAACCCTGGCTGGAGCTGCTGCTCATGGTGGTGATGCCGGCAATTGCGCCGAACGAGCGCTCCAGCGGCGTCGCCACAGTGGAGGCCATCACCTCGGGACTGGCCCCGGGCAAGCTGGCCGAGACCACGATCACCGGGAAGTCGATCTGCGGCAGCGGTGACACCGGCAACAGGTTGAAGCTCACACCGCCCAGCAGCATGATCGCCAGGCTCAACAGCATGGTGGCGACGGGGCGGCGGATGAAAGGTCCGGACAGGTTCATGACTCAACCGGCTCCAGGCTTTGCGGCTCTTTGCGCCAGCGACGGCCAAGGCGGTCGAAATACAGGTAGATCACTGGTGTGGTGAACAGGGTCAATACCTGGCTCACCAACAAGCCGCCGACCATCACCAGGCCCAATGGCTGACGCAACTCTGCGCCGGAACCGGTGGCCAGCATCAACGGCACCGCGCCAAACAAGGCCGCCAGGGTGGTCATCAGGATCGGCCGGAAACGCAGCAGCGCGGCCTGATAGATCGCGGTCTGCGGGTCCAGGCCTTGATTGCGCTCAGCGTCGAGGGCGAAGTCGATCATCATGATCGCGTTCTTCTTCACGATACCGATCAGCAAAATGATGCCGATGATCGCGATCATGCCCAGGTCATTGCCACTGAGCAGCAAAGCGAGCAAAGCGCCCACCGCCGCCGACGGCAAGGTGGAAAGAATGGTGATCGGGTGGATATAGCTCTCGTAGAGCACGCCAAGCACGATGTACATGGTCACCACCGCCGCCAGGATCAGCAGCAAGGTGCTCGACAACGACGCCTCGAACGCCTGGGCCGCGCCCTGGAACTGGGTCTGCACGCCCACCGGCATGCCGATGTCCTTCTGCGTCTGGTTGATCAGTTCCACGCCTTTGCCCAGCGCGACGCCGGGGGCCAGGTTGAACGACATCATCACCGCCGGGAACTGGCCGATATGGGCAATCGCCAACTGCGCCTGGCGCTGCTCGACCCGGGCCAGGCTGGACAGGCGCACCTGGCCGCCATCGGTGGTCTTCACGTGGATCTGGTTCAGCGCGTCCGGGCCGAGGGTTTCGCCGGACTGGGCCTGCAACACCACGCGGTACTGGCTGGCCTGGGTGTAGATGGTGGAAATCTGCCGCTGGCCGAAGGCGTCATACAGCGCGTCGGTGATGGTAGAGACCGTCACGCCCAGGCGCGAGGCCGCATCGCGGTCGATCACCAGAAACACCTGCAAGCCTTTGTCCTGCAAGTCGCTGGCGACGTCAGTGAGTTCCGGCAACTGGCTCAAGGCATGCACCAGCTTGTCACTCCACAGCGCCAGCAAATCGGCGTCTGGCGACGACATGCTGAACTGGTACTGGGTACGGCTCACGCGGTCTTCGATGGTCAGGTCCTGCACCGGCTGCATGTACAGGCGGATGCCCACCAGCTTGTCGATTTGCGGTTGCAGGCGGGTGATCACCTCGGCCGCACTCAAGTCGCGCTGGCCGTGGGGCTTGAGGTTGATCAGCAGGCGACCGCTGTTGAGGGTCGCGTTGTCGCCATCCACGCCGATATAGGAAGACAGGCTTTGCACCGCCGGGTCGGCCAGGATGACCTTGGCCAACGCCTGCTGGCGCTGGCTCATGGCCGCAAAGGAAATCGACTGCGGCGCTTCGGAAATGCCCTGGATCACACCGGTGTCCTGCACCGGGAAAAAGCCCTTGGGCACCACCAGGTACAGAAACACGGTCAGGCCCAGGGTGGCGATGGCCACCAGCAGGGTCAGCGGCTGGTGCTTGAGCACCCACTGCAACTTGCGGCCATAGGCTTCGATCATCCAATCGATCCATGCTCCGCTGGCCTTGTAGAAGCGGCCCTGTTCCTCTTCCTTGGGTTCACGCTTGAGCAGGCGTGCGCACATCATCGGCGTCAGGGTCAGGGACACCACCAGGGAAATCAGGATCGCCACCGCCAGGGTGATGGCAAATTCGCGGAACAAGCGCCCCACTACGTCGGCCATGAACAGCAACGGGATCAATACCGCGATCAGCGACAGGGTCAGGGAGATCAGGGTGAAGCCAATCTGTTTGGCGCCCTTGAGTGCCGCCGCCAGCGGGGTCTCGCCCTCTTCGATATAGCGCGAGATGTTCTCCAGCATCACGATGGCATCGTCCACCACAAACCCGGTGGCGATGGTCAGGGCCATCAACGTCAGGTTGTTGATGGAGAAACCGGCCAGGTACATCACCCCAAACGTGCCCACCAGCGACAGCGGCACGGCGATGGACGGGATGATCGTCGCGCTGAACCGACGCAGGAACAGGAAGGTCACCATCACCACCAGGGCGATGGCGATGAGCAATTCGTGTTGTACGTCAGTGACCGAGGCGCGGATGGTCTGGGTGCGGTCGGTCAGCACGAGCACATCGAGGCCGGCCGGCAGGTTGTCAGTGATGCTTGGCAGCAGCGCCTTGATGCGGTCGACCACTTCAATCACGTTGGCGCCAGGCTGGCGCTGGATATTGAGCAGCACGGCCTGGTTTTCGTTGGCCCAGGCAGCGAGGCGTTCGTTTTCGGCGCCGTCGACGATCTGTGCGACGTCCTTCAGACGCAACGGCGCGCCATTGTTGTACGCCAGGATCAACTCGGCGTATTGCTGGGGCGAGACCAACTGGTCGTTGGCGTCAAGCATCGACACGCGGGTCGGGCCGTCGAAGTTGCCCTTGGGCTGGTTGACGTTGGAGGCAGCGATCAGGGTGCGCACGTCCGACAGGTTCAAGCCGTTGGCCGCCAGGGCCTCGGGGTTGACCTTGATACGCACGGCCTGGCGCTGGCCGCCGGCAATACTGACCATGCCGACGCCACTGATCTGCGCGATTTTCTGCGCCATGCGGGTGTCGACCAGGTCGTTGAGC
The DNA here is from genome assembly GCF_020515815.1 of Pseudomonas sp. AF03-9. Lineage (NCBI taxonomy): Bacteria > Pseudomonadati > Pseudomonadota > Gammaproteobacteria > Pseudomonadales > Pseudomonadaceae > Pseudomonas > Pseudomonas sp. AF03-9. Next base: position 50,041 of record NZ_JAHPJF010000018.1, read on the forward strand.
TTGGGCAGCAGCATGGTCTTGGAGGTGACGGCCAGGGTCAGCACCGGGGTATCCGCCGGGTTGACCTTGTTGTACACCGGCGGCGCGGGCAAGTCCTTGGGCAACAGGTTGGTAGCGGCGTTGATCGCGGCCTGCACCTGTTGCTCGGCGACGTCCATGTTGACGTCGAGGTTGAAGCGCAGGGTCAGCACCGACGCGCCACCGGAACTGGTGGACGCCATCTGCGTGAGGCCGGGCATCTGGCCGAACTGGCGCTCCAAAGGCGCGGTGACGGCACTGGTCATCACGTCCGGACTGGCGCCGGGGTACAAGGTCATCACGCGGATGGTCGGGTAATCCACCTGGGGCAGCGCCGAAACCGGCAGCAGGCGATACGCAATGATGCCGGCCAACACAATGGCCAGCATGCTCAGCGTGGTGGCGACCGGGCGAAGGATAAACAGCCGCGACAGGTTCATGAACCGACCTTTTGCGCCTTGCCGGCGGTGGTGCCGGTCTCCCCTTTCGCCGCAGGCTTGCCTTGCAGGTGTTCGGTCGCAGTGGTCAACACTTCGCTGCTGTCGTTGACCACTTCGATTTCACTGCCGTCCTTCAAGCGGTCGGTGCCTTCCAGTACCACGCGGTCACCCGCCACCAGGCCTTGCTTGATCACGGTGTTGTCGCCATCGGTGTCACCGACTACCAGCGGCTGGATCTTGACCTTCTTGTCGCCATCGAGCTTGTAGACAAAGGTGCCGTTGTTGCCGAACTGGATCGCCGCGGACGGCGCCAGCACAACGTTGTGCAGGGTGTCGGCGAGCAAGTGCACATTGACGAACTGGTTGGGAAACAGCACCTGGTCCTTGTTATCGAAACGGCCCTTGAACTTCAGGGTTCCGGTGGTGACGTCGATCTGGTTGTCGAGGCTTTGCAGCACGCCGGCCGCCTGCTTCTTGACGTCGCCACGGTCCCAGGCTTCCACCGGCAGCTTGTTGCCGGCGTGATAGCGGGCAAGCACCGTGTCGAGGGTGTTTTCCGGCAGGGTGAAGGCCACGTTGATCGGCTGGGTCTGGGTGATCACCGCCAGCGACGTGGTGTCGTTGGCCGCCACCAGGTTGCCCACATCCACCTGGCGCAGGCCGACACGACCACCGATAGGCGCACGGATCTTGGTGAATTCAAGGTTGAGCTTGGCGTCGTCCACCGCGCCCTGGTTGGTCTTGACCGTGCCCTGGTATTGCAGGACCAGTGCTTCGGCGGTGTCCAGGGTCTGCTTGGCGATACTGTCCTGGGCATACAGGCCGCGATAACGCTCCACATCCACCTGGGCGTTCTTCAACTGCGCCTGGTTTTGCAGCAGCGTGCCCTGGGCCTGGAGCAAGGCGTTCTGGTAGCTGCGCGGGTCGATCTCTGCCAGCAGGTCGCCGGCCTTGACCATCTGCCCTTCTTCAAAGGCGATCTTGATCAGCTCGCCGCCCACCCGGCTGCGCACATTGATGGTGTTGAGCGCCGTCACGGTCCCCAGCGCCTTGTAATACACCGGGAAATCACCGACTACCGCAGGCGCGACACGCACCGGGATCGGCCCCGTGGCACCACCAAAGCCCGGGCGCATCATCCCCGACTTGCCAGCACGCCCGGCCGGCGCCTGTGCGGCGGCGTCCTTGTGGCTGGCGGGCCAGAATTTCCAGCACAGGCCGGCGATGACCAGCAGCACGAGCAGGCCGAACAGCCAGCGGCGGGATTTACGGGGGGAGGATTGCATGGATTGATCAACCATTGGGCGCGAGAGCTTCTTCTTCGGGAGGCTGAAAGATAAGCACTGGAGCGCGTTTAGAGAAGCGCCTTTACCGGCTATTTACCTTGGGCTTACAACTTTTAACTTCTGACTTTAGTCCATCCGCTAATTCAGCTAAGCGGTTGACCCTTAAATGAAAACGGCCTGGACTAGGCCAGGCCGCAATCATGTAGCACGCGTGTTACTGCCAAGCGACAGCAATGCGCCGAAACAGTTACTTCAACACAGCCAGGGCTGCATCGTAGTTTGGCTCTTGGCCGATTTCGGCGACCAGTTCGCTGTGCAGGACGTTATCGTTTTCGTCCAGTACCACGACAGCGCGAGCGGTCAGGCCTTTCAGCGGGCCATCAGCAATCGCGACACCGTAGTCAACGGCGAACGCCGCGTCACGGAAGTCAGACAGGTTCTTCACGTTTTCCAGGCCTTCGGAACCGCAGAAGCGCGCCTGGGCGAACGGCAGGTCGGTGGAGATGCACAGGACAACGGCGTTGTTCAGCTCGTTGGCCTGGGCGTTGAACTTGCGCACCGAGGTCGCGCAGGTCGGGGTGTCGACGCTTGGGAAGATGTTCAGCACTTTGCGCTTGCCGGCAAAGGTCGCCAGGGTTGCATCCGACAGATCGCCGGCAGTCAGGGTGAAATCGGGCGCCGGGGTGCCAACTTGCGGCAATTGGCCTTCAACCTGGACAGGGTTACCACGGAGGGTGACTTGAGCCATGAACGGAATCCTTATGCTATTTGGGTTAAACGAATTCGAGAGGCCGAAGTTAACCACAAAGCGCGGTGGCTACCTACCGCCAGACACAAATTCTCATCGGTGGGGTTGTGGTTTAATTGCGCGCTTTTCGCCTGCCCTTCAAGAGAGTCGTTGTTGATGAATCAGCCCGCCACCAAAGTCCTGGTCATTGGTTATGTCTGGCCGGAGCCGCGCTCCTCGGCCGCTGGCGGACACATGATGCAAATATTGCAGAGTTTCCTTACGCAAGGCTGGGATATCACCTTCAGCAGCCCTGCCGCGCTTGGCGAACACAAGGCCGACCTGCAAATACTCGGCATCAGCGAATGCGCCATCGAACTCAATAACAGCAGCTTCGACGATTTTATCCGCGAACTGGCCCCGGACATCGTGCTGTTCGACCGTTTCATGATGGAAGAGCAATTCGGCTGGCGCGTTGAAAAACACTGCCCCGACGCCCTGCGCGTGCTGGAAACCAGCGACCTGCAAAGCCTGCGCGACGCGCGCCAGCAGCGCCTCAAGGACCACCTCAAGGCCCATCCCGACAGCGACGACTTCAGCGCCCTGTTCGCCCCGGCGCTGGAGGAAGAATTCCAGCTGATGGCCGACACCGATATCGCCAAGCGCGAGATCGCGGCGATTTACCGCTGCGACATCAGCCTGATGATCTCCGACGCGGAAATCCGCCTGCTCACCGAACACTTCAAGGTGCCGGCGGCCCTGCTGCACTGGTGCCCGTTGATGCTTGACGCACCGGCCGCGCCCTTCACCCCGTTTGAAGACCGCGCGCATTTCCTCAGCATCGGCAACTTCCGCCACGCGCCCAACTGGGACGCGGTGCTGTGGATGAAGAACAGCCTGTGGCCGCTGATCCGCCAGCAGCTGCCGGGCGCCCAACTGCACATCTACGGCGCCTACACGCCGCCCAAGGCCACCGCGCTGCACAACCCGGCGCAGGGTTTTCATGTAATGAACTGGGCCGAAGACGCGCTGCAAGTAATGGGCGCAGCACGCATCTGCCTGGCGCCGCTGCGCTTTGGCGCGGGTATCAAGGGCAAGCTGGCGGATGCAATGCTCTGCGGCACGCCGAACATCACCACGCCGATTGGCGCCGAGGCCATGGGCGACAGGCAAGCCTGGCCAGGCGTGATCGCCCACAGCGCACCTGCCCTGGCCGCTGCTGCCGTGGCGCTGTATCAGGACCGCGCGCGTTGGACCGAGGCCCAGGAACAGGGGCGTCGATTGCTGGCAAGTCGCTACGACACCGCCCTCCACGCCCCGGCACTGGTGGCCTGCCTGGCGCAGTGCCGCAGCCGCCTCCAAGCCCATCGCCGCGACAACTTCACCGGCGGCATGCTGCGCCATCACGCCCATAAAAGTACCCAGTACATGTCCCAGTGGATCGAGGCGAAAAACCGCACCGTATAAACATCGGCGCTGGCAGGCTTACACGCATAGGGGCATTATTCGGGTCGCAACCAACAATAAAGCGACGGCAGCATGACCCGAGCAACGCGCATCACCGACCCTTCCTACGAGCTGATGGACGATCACAACGGTCTGTCCATCATCTATCGTCAGCACGGCTTCCCCTGCCCGCTGGTGCGCTGGCATTTCCACAAGGAATACGAGCTGCACCTGATCGTCGCCAGCTCCGGCAAGGTGTTTATCGGCGACTATATCGGCAATTTCTATCCGGAAAGCCTGTTCCTCACCGGCCCCAACCTGCCCCACAACTGGATCAGCCAGGTTGAAGAAGACGAAGTGGTGCCCAAGCGCGACATGCTGGTGAACTTCACCGATGAATTGCTGGAAAACGGCAGCCAGATCTTCGCCGAGCTCAAGAGCCTGGCGCCGCTGCTGGAACGTGCCCAATACGGCATCGAGTTCCGCTGCAAAAAGACCATCGCCCAGGCCATGGCCTTGATGCAGCGCATCGAGGATGCCCAGGGCATGGCACGGTTGGGGCACTTTTTTATCCTGTTGGAAGTGCTCAGTGCTTGTGAGGATTACCAGTTGCTGTCTGGCGTGACCACGCCGCAACTGGCTGACGAACACAGCATCGACCGTACCAACCGCGCGGTGGACTACATCTTTGCCCACTACGCGCGCGAGTTGCCGCTGGAGGAAGTGGCGGATTACCTGGGGATGAAACCCACGTATTTCTCGCGAGTGTTCAAACAGGCCACGGGCCGCACGTTTATCGAGTTTGTCAATCGCCTGCGCATCAGCAAATCCTGCGAATTGCTGGCCGATGGCGATAAAGCCGTCACGGATGTGTGCTTTGAGTCGGGCTTCAACAACATCTCCAATTTCAACCGACGCTTCCAACAGCTCAAGGGCATGACGCCGTCCCACTACCGACGCCTGGCGGTGCAGCGGCTCACTGAGCAAAACCTGGCCTGAAACCGCAACACCGCAGCCATAGCCTTTCGGGGGTACAAAAAAGGAACTCATACACGGCCCGCCGCCACGCAATGAGGGAAGTTTCCAATACCGGTTTACGGGAAGTTCTTTCTCATATTCGCAGCTATCCAGGCCCTCTATGATCAGACTTTCGCAGTCCACTCCCGCAGTGACCACTCCACATTTTGACACGCAGCGCCCACCCGTCGAGCGCGCAACCCCCTCTGTCACCTCCAGCGTCATCGGACTTTTCAATCGGCGCACCGAACAAGATCCAACACCCTCCACCCCGTCCGTTGACGTGCCGGCGAGCACGCGTCTACATATTGAATACCTGCTCAGATTTGCCGTGGCAAAAGGGCAACCCAGCCTGGCCGAGCAGATCAAACAACGCGTAATGAGCACCCCTGACCCGCTGAGCGCCTCTGCAGTACGGGCCGACGTAGAGAAACTTCTTGACCAGCCAAGTGCGCTCAATCCGCAAAAAAGCTACGGCCAGTTGATTAAAGAAATACTGGGGGGCACAGCGCACAGTGCGCCGAACATTCGTCCTATTTCATCGCGCTCACGTCGAGACCTGCAAAACACGCCCCCCACCCAAGACTCAGGCAAAGCCCTGTTGCGCAAATTCGCCGACACCCTGGTTAACAAGAGTGATGGGGAGATGGCGATCAATACAGCCTACACCCTGATCAACGCATTGCTTAACGCTGAACAACTTGCCTCAAAAAACCAGATGTATGTGGTGCCCGTCGAGCCCGACTCCACCTTTGGCATGGCCCTGGCCGAGCTGGATGATGCGCTGCGCTCGGAACCCTTCAAGTCGTTTGCCCAAACCCATGACATCGATATTGAATCTTTGGTGTTTGACCCCGCCGGGAGCATTTATATACAGCGGGAGGACGAGGACATCGACATCCGCCATTACGATGAAAACAGTTTTATAAAAGCCACATCAGCGGTGTTCAAAGCCGTCACAAAGCTGGCGGGCCCAGGGGGTGAACGCTTCGGATTTCACGGGCGGGATCAGGCACTTCCCGAGCAGGTTGCCAACTTCTATGGCATGCAACTGCCCAGTGATTATTCCCGCGACTTCAACGGCGATACGTTGTTCAGGATTGGGCAGTTGATTCATGAAGGAACATTCCCTTCGCTGAGTAATACCAATCCGCTCTACGAGAGCCAATTTGCCCCCGTCAAGCAACGTCAACGGGACGCCAAGCAACACATCGTCGATCTGCCAGCGCAACAACTGGATCAACCTCTCGCTCGCCATGCTTCATTGACAGCGGCCCAGACAGTGCAGAACGCAGACAAGGCGCTCGCGTGGCAGTGCAGCAAGATGCTGCTAAAACAAGTGCCAGAACTGAATGGTGGACGTGATAGAACACCGCCTATCCTCGATACCATTCCAGAATATTCAACCTTCAATCAGGTCCGCCAACAGCTCCTGAATGCACTCACAGGCCCGGCTTTCAGCGATTTTGCGCAGAAGCATGGCGTTGACCCCATGACTGCGCGCATCAACCCCAATGATGGAAGCCTGACTGCCAGCGTGAACCGGGTGCAAACCACCTTCACCGTCAACGATGTGTCGGAAGACTGGAGCAATGTCTGGGACGCGATAAAGGATGCGGTGCAACAGATGGCTGCGGGCTCCAATGCGGATGTGCACTACCCCACTGCGTCTACCGCCACACTGGAAGAGGTGATGCGTTTCTACAATGAAGAAATGCCCGCTCAACCAGACACAAAACCACAAGAAGCGAACACCCCCCGACTCACGACGTTACTAAGCCACGGTTTGGAGTTGGTTCGAAAAAGCAGTTTCAAAGCACTGGTCGACACATCATTGAACGATCCCAGGTCTGTTGCCGTACGCAAACACCAGGACACCGTGACGAAAATGCTGGCCTCTGCGCCGCTGACTCTCTCGCCGATTCAAAACCTGGCCGCCGCCATCACCGCCAATCGCCCTACGCCAGTGGAAACTGCAAATAACCGCGAAGAACTTTTGGCGCGCGCCGAAGTTGAACTCGCAACCACTGTTCATCGCGCAATGCTTGAGCTCAAAGCCAAGCCGGAGCAAGCCGCGTCAAAAATCATCCAACCGATACCGGCCAACAGCCTGTTCGGTGAATGGCAGGCCTACCTGAATAAAGCCCTGCAGGGCCGCGGTTTCCAGGAATGGGCACGTAATCAAGGGGTTGACCTCGCGACCCTGCGCTATGACCCCACCGACAACGCGCTGGTTGGCAAAGTGCAGGGAGTGGAGCAGCGCTTCACTACCCGCGACTTCGCGAAACAGTATCCCGAACACTTTGATGTGCTCGAGCCCGTGCTGACCGCGGCAAAGGCATTCGCGAACGATACGCACCCTATCGCACTGTTTAACGCCGAATCCAGCGGCGCACCTTACCAATGGGTGGCCAACTTTTATAACCTCAGCGACCTTCCAGGCAGCCCGAAATTCGAACAACAGGTTGCGCTGATGGGCCGTACCCAACAGTTCCCCGACCACCCTGATGATCCACAAAGCGTAGTGGCCTTTGTGGGCCGGCAAAAAACCGCACTGGGTGATAGCAACAACCGGTATGGGCTGATCAACGAACTGAAAAACTGGACGCCGGACAGCGGCTCCAAGGACTTTGTGGTCGACCCGGACTCTTCTTACCCGCCTGACGGTACGACGTCGGTTGCAACCTTCATCTCGCAAAACGACTGGTACCCAGTGCGTTCAAGGTCAGACGCTGACCATTTGCTGGCCGCCTTGCAGACGCCGATGCCACAGTCCCCACCCCTGGGCAATCGCTGGGGGTTCCTGTCAACACAACTGCCGTTGAGTACCGAACAACGCAACGTACTGGTCAACGAGGTGAAAGAGGCGATAGGCCCCGACACCCTCCTCAACTACCTCGGCAACCAGGTGACCACACTCGACACCAACCCTGAACGCGCCTTGGAGCAACTGCTCACCAGCGACAAGGCACTTGATCTTGCCGAGCACCTGCAAACCCAGATGAAAGGCGCCTTGACCCCATCCAGCGCTAAACAATGGCTTTTGACCGCCTTGGTACTGGAGCTTGATCCAACGGCCGGCACTCAACACAAGACCGTTGCAGGTGCGGATTTAACGGACCCTGATAACGTCGGGCGCGGCGTTTCATCTATCCGCGACCGATTTGACCAATACCTGACCGCCCAGAAAGATATACCTGCCCACCTTGCACCCATAGCGTCATACGTGTTGCTGTCAGGGGCTGCGCCGCAGTTGTTGGTCAACGAGGTACCGAAACAAATAACGCTTGGCTCCCCAGAGTATTTCAACTTTACGGCAGCGGTAAACCTGGTCGAGTGGACTGCACCCGGCGCTAGCGCAAACATGACCTACCCGCAGGTCATGAGGCATTACAACATCCAGCCTGTTTCAGCACTGGAAACGCAGATACAAAGTTACGCACAGATGGCTCCCTTACTGGAATGGGCCTCCATCCATAACAACATCGACAAGAACAACTACACCCTGGAACAGTTGAAAGACAGCCAGCAAAAACTCCAGACACAGATCAATAACACCACCGAAGCGGTACGCTGGCTAAGCACGACTGAAGCGCCCAATAGACGGGATATGGCGCTTAAGGTACTAAGAGAACAGTTCGGTGCCGATATTGATTATGAAAAACGCTTTATGGTGGAAAATGAATTCGCCGGCATAATCACCGGTAATCATTACAGCCTCGTAGAGATCTATGAAGCAGGCAGGCTGGATGAAAGATGGATACAGGAAGGCAATCATGTGGACTTCAACAGCCTGCGTGAAAAAGCCAGAGAGCCTGGCTTTCCGATTATCAACGATGAATTCGACAAGGCCATAAAAGAAGATTTCAACCTCCGCAGACAGCACACCACGACGTTGTTCGAAAACATGCTCAAAAAAATGCCTGTCGAGGAGCAAAAGAGCCTGCTCTATGGCGACGTAGAGTTTTTGAATGTTGAAGGCACCCACAGTGGCAGTGGCAGTGGCATGTTGATAACGTCGAATTACAACGGGGTCAGAAGAGATTTCGCGGTTTATCCGACATGGGGCCAGATCGTAAGAATTGCAGACATTGATCCGAATACACCACTGGGCCAAAAAGTCAGCCTCGACATTGATGCCCAGGCGTTCAAAAGCGGCGAGGAACCCAAGCAAGGGGTTAAATCAGAGGTTGTATTGCGCGTCACTGATCAACACCTGCTGAATGACAATAACGAACCTTGGCCGTTGGAAGTGACCCTTCCAGCCCACAACGAAAATGACACGTTCTCTCCAAACTATGTGGCCGGCAGAATTTCCAAATTGGCCAAGGTCATGATCGACTCGACTTACCTGAATAAAAGCGAGTTTGTAAACCTTCACCGCAATTGGTCCAGCAATACACTCGAAACGGCCACCGAGCCCAGTGACTTCTTCAAAGCGCTGTGGCACTCCTTGCCCGGGGCCAGCACGCTGGAGGATCTCTATCATGGCCAGTTCCTCAAAGCAGCCGTAGACCTTGCCATTGATGTCGCGATCGCGATGGCCACAGAGGGCGCAGGCAATCTGTGGAGCTTGGCAAAATCTGCGGCGTCCTGGGCGGCTGCCAAGGTATCTGCGGGGTTTATCGAGAAGTTTGGCGTTAAAGAAACGGAAGCGATTGCCCTCAAGGACTTCACGGCTGCCACGACCACGCAATCGACTCGCTCCCTGAGCCGGCTACAGAATGGCCAGCTCACTGAGCAGACAGCGGATATGGCAAATGGCAGCGTGTCACTTTCCGGGGCTCAGGGCAGGGTCGAACTCACAGCCATACGCCAGGGCGGCCAGTGGTATGCCTACGACGCGAAGACCGCGGCCGCTTACGGTCCTGCGCTTGAGGGTTTTGTGTCTGACACCTCATCGATCGTGAAACAGGAAACCTTTTCCGACGGCACCCAAGCCCTGGTTACCGAAAAACCTTTGGCCGCAGACGCGTACACCATCACGCGCACCCATGGCTTCGACTTGATCAATGAGGGCAAGGTTTATCGCTACGACTCCCGCAATCCAGGCTTGCTACGCGATCTGGAGTCGGCCGATCACTACCAGCCACTGGAAGGCTTCGAAGCTTTCTGCCCGGCCCCCAGTATCGGCGGCCGCATCAAGCGCGGCGCCAACGACACGTGTTTTACCAAGGTCACCGAGGACGTATCCGGCGAGTTGAAACAGGAACTTCAGGCGCTTGAGCACGTGCGCTTGTTTCCCTCGGCACCGAAGTTCCTGCGAAAGAACCAGTTTGTGGTTTTCGAACGCCGCCGCTGGAAAATGCTCGACGCAGACACGGGGCCAAAATTGATTCCGGTGCCTGAGACCACGCCCATCACCTACAAACCAACGATCACCGGCACGCTCAAAAACGAACCCCAATTCGGCTTTTTCAGCGCACAAAGCAGTGAGGGGCTGGAGCGCGAAACACGTGTGGTCAAGCTCAACCGCATCACTGATGCCGTCGACGATAAACGTGAACTGCGTGGCGTGATCGTTAACGGCCCGGCACGCGGCAGTACCGCCAAATACCTGGTGATCGAGGCGGATACCGCCGAGTTCTACTACGCACAATTGGAGAAGGAACCCGGCAGCCAGCTGACGTTCTACAAATGCACACCTAACGAGCTGCCGATGGTGACTGCTTACCGGAATAAATTCAGCATTCGTCAAGGTGCTGCCACTTTACCGTTTGATGCCAATTTCATTGCGCTGCCGAAATTGAAATCTGCCTTTGAAGAACTGGAGCGCGCGGGCTACTTGAAAGAAGATATAGATGACTTAAAAGCACAGTGCAAAACGCTGACCGAGGAACAGCAACGCGAGGTTGTCTATCAGCTGCAGCGGGCCAAAGCGATCGATAAAGCGAATATCGCCTTGAAACCCAACCAGGTTTCCGCGCTGGCCAAACCCGCCGACTTCACCTCGTGGACCGCTGAGCAGCAAAACAAATTCTACGCACAACAAACGCAAGACAGCGTGAACCGTTCCATGAAAGCCACCGGCCTGGGACCTGCTAACCAAATGCGCTCTAGAGCGGACGAGGCCCGCACTGACGCGGCGAATATGACGATTGGCTGGTTGCGCAGGACCGTACCGCCTGGGGCGTTGAACCATTCAAACCTGATTTTGAAGTCCGGGGCTGGAAACTGTGGGGAAATGGCATTGCTATCCGGAGACATCATCGAAAAAAGCGGAGGAAAAGCACAGCAATGGTATGTGGCAGGAGGCGACCACGTGTTCACAGTTGTCGGCGGACCGGCTTCAGCAGGTAAAGCCACCGTTGATTTTTCACAGGCCGAATGGAAAGACGCCTGGATCGTCGACCCCTGGGCCGACATTTCATGCAAGGCATCCGAGTACACCGAGCTAGTGAAGAATAAAATGGCTGAGTGGGACGCAAAAGGCCTGCAAATTTACACCCGTGGTGAATGGCGTAAGCCGATGGACCCACAGTGGATCAAAGAGCTGACCACGCTTGAAAAAAAATCCTATTAAACCGTAGCGTCTCAACCTCCAAAGACCTGGCGCTGCCGCGCTATTGACGGCGCCAGGTTTTCGGTTGCAAGCCAGCTTCAAGCAGTCACCTGAACTGAAGTGCAAAAAAGTATCAGTCCCAGTGCGCCCAAGGATTTGTCACATCGCCATTTCAAGGCTGTAATCGACGCACACTCTTCCTGACTCCCTGTAGGAAGACACAACAACAATAACTGTCCTTCTGTAGCCCCCCGGGCGCGGAAAAGGAGTGCGCGATGAAGTTCACAGCAAAAGTTCTGCTTGCCTCTACCTGCTTGACTATCAGCGCCGTCAGCCTTGGCGCGCAGACCCTGACCATTGCCACCGTCAACAACAGCGACATGATCCGCATGCAAAAGCTCTCGAAAACCTTCGAGGCCGAGCACCCGCAGATCAAGTTGAACTGGGTGGTACTCGAAGAAAACGTGCTGCGCCAACGCCTGACCACGGACATCGCCACCCAGGGCGGGCAGTTCGACGTACTGACCATCGGCATGTACGAAGCAGCACTGTGGGGCGCCAAGGGTTGGCTGGAACCGATGAAGGATCTGCCTGCATCCTACGACCTCGACGATGTGTTCCCTTCAGTGCGTGACGGTTTGTCGGTCAAGGGTTCGCTGTACGCCCTGCCGTTCTATGCCGAAAGCTCGATCACCTACTACCGCACCGACCTGTTCAAGGACGCCGGGCTGACCATGCCCGAGCATCCGACCTGGACGCAGATCGGCGAATTCGCCAGCAAACTCACCGACAAGACCAAAGAACAATATGGCTTGTGCCTGCGCGGCAAAGCCGGCTGGGGCGAGAACATGGCGCTGATCACCACCCTGGCCAACGGCTACGGTGCGCGCTGGTTCGATGAGAAATGGCAGCCGCAATTCAACGGGCCCGAGTGGAAGGACGCGCTGAACTTCTACGTCGACAACATGAAGAAATCCGGCCCGCCGGGTGCGTCCAGCAACGGTTTCAACGAAAACCTTGCACTGTTCAACAGTGGCAAGTGCGCGATCTGGGTCGATGCCAGCGTGGCCGGCTCGTTTGTTACCGACAAGACCCAGAGCAAGGTGGCTGACCACGTCGGCTTCACCTTTGCTCCCCACGAAAAAACCGATAAAGGCACCTCGTGGCTGTACTCCTGGAGCCTGGCGATTCCCACCAGCTCCAAGGCCAAGGACGCCGCCAAGGTGTTCACCAGCTGGGCGACCTCCAAGGAATATGGCGAGTTGGTGGCCAAGACCGACGGTGTGGCCAACGTACCGCCAGGCACCCGTAAATCCACCTACAGCGATGAATACATGAAGGCGGCGCCGTTTGCCAAGGTGACCCTGGAATCGCTGAAAGTTGCAGACCCAACCCAACCGACGCTCAAGCCAGTGCCCTATATCGGCATCCAGTTGGTGACCATTCCTGAGTTCCAGGCGATTGGGACGCAGGTGGGCAAGTTCTTCTCGGGGGCACTGACCGGCCAGCAAACCGTTGATGCCGCACTGACCGCCGCGCAGACCACCACCGAGCGCGAAATGAAGCGGGCCGGGTATCCCAAATAAAGTGGGTACACCGCGGTAAATGTGGGAGCGGGCTTGCTCGCGCATGCGTTCTTCCAGTGAATACTTCAGTGACTGACACTCCGTATTCGCGAGCAAGCCCGCTCCCACACTGACCGCGCTTCGATTCTAGTTCTGCATGTACCTGACTGGTTCTGATCCTATGAATACCAACACTGCCCAAGTGCAAACCGCCGTGCCGGACAAGCCGCGCAAAAACCGCCTGGCCAACCCCGGCTGGTTCCTTGTCAGCCCCTCGGTAGCCCTGCTGCTGCTGTGGATGATCGTGCCGCTGGGCATGACCCTGTACTTTTCGCTGATCCGCTACAACCTGCTCTACCCCGGCGAAAATCAGTTCGTCGGGCTGGAAAACTTTACCTACTTCATCACCGATTCGGGCTTCTTGCCCGGCGCCACCAACACCCTGTTGCTGGTGGGCAGCGTGCTGCTGATCAGCGTGGTGTTCGGCGTGTTGATCAGCGCCCTGCTGGAGGCCAGTGAGTTCCTCGGTCGCGGCCTGGTGCGGGTGTTGCTGATCTCGCCCTTCTTCATCATGCCCACCGTCGGTGCGCTGATCTGGAAGAACCTGATTTTCCACCCGGTGTCGGGGATTCTCGCCGCCGTGTGGAAGTTCTTCGGCGCCGAGCCGGTGGACTGGCTGGCGCACTACCCGTTGCTGTCGATCGTCATCATCGTGTCGTGGCAATGGCTGCCCTTCGCCATCCTGCTGCTGATGACCGCCATGCAATCCCTCGACCAGGAACAAAAGGAAGCCGCGCGCCTGGACGGTGCCGGCGCCATCGCGATCTTCTGGCACCTGACCCTGCCCCACCTGGCCCGCCCGATTGCCGTGGTGGTGATGATCGAGACGATCTTTTTGCTCTCGGTTTTCGCCGAAATCTTCACCACCACCAACGGTGGCCCCGGCTATGCGTCAACCAACCTCGCCTACCTGATCTACAACCAGGCGCTGGTGCAGTTCGACGTGGGCATGGCCTCGGCCGGCGGCCTGATTGCCGTGGTCATCGCCAATATCGCGGCGATCATCCTGGTGCGGATGATCGGCAAAAACCTGACTGACAAGCCTTGAGGGCCGCGCCATGACGCTTCAACAATCCCGTCGCCTGCAAAGCCTGTTGCTTGGCACCCTGGCCTGGGCCATCGCAATCCTGATTTTCTTCCCGATCTTCTGGATGGTGCTGACCAGCTTCAAGACCGAAATCGACGCGTTCGCCACGCCGCCGCAGTTCATCTTCACACCGACGCTGGAGAACTACCTGCACATCAACGAGCGCAGCAATTACTTCAGCTACGCGTGGAACTCGGTGCTGATTTCCTTCAGCGCTACGGCCTTGTGCCTGCTGATCTCGGTGCCGGCGGCCTACTCCATGGCGTTCTACGAAACCCAGCGCACCAAGGGCACGCTGCTGTGGATGCTGTCCACCAAGATGCTGCCACCCGTGGGCGTGCTGATGCCGATCTACCTGTTGGCCAAGAGCTTTGGCCTGCTGGATACGCGCATTGCGCTGATCATCATCTACACCCTGATCAACCTGCCGATCGTGGTGTGGATGGTTTACACCTACTTCAAGGACATCCCCAAGGACATCCTCGAAGCCGCCCGCCTCGACGGCGCCACCCTGTGGCAGGAAATGGTCCGCGTGCTGCTGCCGATTGCCAAGGGTGGCCTGGCATCCACGGTACTGCTGTCGCTGATCCTGTGCTGGAACGAGGCGTTCTGGTCGCTGAACCTGACGTCGTCCGCGGCCGCGCCGCTGACTGCGTTGATCGCCTCCTACTCCAGCCCCGAAGGCTTGTTCTGGGCCAAATTGTCTGCCGTCTCGACCCTGGCCTGTGCGCCGATCCTGATCTTTGGCTGGATCAGCCAGAAGCAATTGGTGCGCGGCCTGTCCTTCGGCGCCGTCAAATAACAATTCCTAGCGGAGGCCCATCATGGCCAACCTGAAAATCAAGAATCTGCAAAAAGGCTTCGAAGGTTTCTCGATCATCAAAGGCATCGACCTGGAAGTGAACGACAAGGAATTCGTGGTCTTCGTCGGCCCCTCGGGCTGCGGCAAATCCACCCTGCTGCGCCTGATCGCCGGGCTGGAAGAAGTCAGCGATGGCACCATCGAACTGGACGGGCGCGACATCACCGAAGTGACCCCGGCCAAGCGTGACCTGGCGATGGTGTTCCAGACCTATGCGCTGTACCCGCACATGAGCGTGCGCAAAAACATGTCGTTTGCCCTGGACCTGGCCGGCGTCGACAAGCAGCTGGTGGAGAGCAAGGTCAGCGAAGCCGCACGCATCCTCGAACTGGGGCCGTTGCTGGAGCGCAAGCCCAAGCAATTGTCCGGCGGCCAACGCCAGCGTGTCGCCATCGGCCGTGCGATCGTACGCAACCCGAAGATCTTTCTGTTCGATGAACCGCTGTCCAACCTCGACGCCGCGCTGCGCGTACAGATGCGCCTGGAACTGGCGCGCCTGCATAAAGAGCTGCAAGCGACGATGATCTACGTGACCCACGACCAGGTCGAAGCCATGACCCTGGCCGACAAAGTGGTGGTGCTCAACAGCGGCCGCATCGAACAGGTCGGCTCGCCGCTGGAGCTCTATCACCAACCGGCCAACCTGTTTGTCGCGGGGTTCCTGGGCACGCCGAAGATGGGCTTCCTCAAGGGCAAGGTCACCCGCGTCGACAGCCAGAGTTGCGAAGTGCAACTGGACGCCGGCACCATCATCAGCCTGCCACTCAGCGCTGCCAGCCTGAGCGTCGGCAGCGCCGTGACCCTGGGTATCCGCCCGGAACACCTGGAAATCGCCACTCCCGGCCAGACCACCCTGACCGTCACCGCCGACGTCGGCGAACGCCTGGGCAGCGACACCTTCTGCCACGTCAATACGGCCAACGGCGAGCCGTTGACCATGCGGATTCGCGGGGACATGGCCAGCCAATACGGCGAAACCCTGCACCTGCACATCGACCCGGCGCACTGTCACCTGTTCGACTCCGATGGCGTGGCCGTGGCACGTCCACTGCGCGCTGCCGCCTGATTTCGCGAGATTTGTGATGAAACTGAATAAGCAAAACCTCACCCGCTTGGCGCCAGACGTACAACTGCCGACTTACACCCATACCTCCCAGGGCATTGCCCACATCGGCGTCGGCGGTTTCCACCGGGCGCATCAGGCGTATTACACCGATGCGCTGATGAATACCGGCGAAGGCCTGGACTGGAGCATCTGCGGCGTCGGCCTGCGTGCCGAGGACCGCAAGGCCCGCGACGACCTCGCCGGCCAGGACTACCTGTTCACCCTGTATGAACTGGGCGACAGCGACGACACCCAAGTGCGCGTGATCGGCTCCCTCAGCCACATGCTGCTGGCCGAAGACGGCGCCCAGGCGCTGATCGACAAGCTCGCCAGCCCCGAGATCCGCATCGTCTCGTTGACCATCACCGAAGGCGGCTACTGCATCGATGACAGCAACGGCGAGTTCATGGCCCACCTGCCGCAAATCAGACATGACCTGGCGCATCCCAAGGCACCGACGACCGTGTTCGGCTTTCTCTGCGCGGCCCTGACCCAACGCCGCGCCGCCGGCATCCCGGCATTTACCGTGATGTCCTGCGATAACCTGCCGCACAACGGCGCCGTCACGCGCAAGGCGCTGCTGGCGTTCGCCGCGTTGCACAACGCCGAGCTGCGTGACTGGATCGCCGCCAATGTGAGCTTCCCCAATGCCATGGTCGACCGCATCACGCCGATGACCAGCGCCACCCACCGTCTGCAATTGCACGATGAACACGGCATCGACGATGCCTGGCCGGTGGTGTGCGAGCCGTTTGTACAGTGGGTGCTGGAAGACAAGTTCGTCAACGGCCGCCCGGCCTGGGAAAAGGTCGGCGTGCAGTTCACCCATGACGTCACGCCCTACGAAGAGATGAAGATCGGCCTGCTCAACGGCAGCCACCTGGCCCTCACGTACCTGGGGTTTCTCAAGGGTTACCGGTTTGTGCACGAGACCATGAATGACCCGCTGTTTGTCGCCTACATGCGCGCCTACATGGACCTGGACGTCACGCCCAATCTGGCGCCGGTGCCCGGCATCGACCTTACGCAGTACAAGCAGACCTTGGTGGACCGCTTCTCCAACCAGGCGATTGCCGACCAGTTGGAACGCGTGTGTTCCGATGGGTCGTCGAAGTTTCCCAAGTTCACCGTGCCGACCATCAACCGCTTGATCGCCGATGGCCGCGAGACGGAACGTGCGGCGCTGGTGGTTGCCGCCTGGGCCTTGTATTTGAAGGGCGTGGATGAAAATGGCGCGAGCTACAAGATCCCGGACCCGCGTGCGCAGTTTTGCCAGGGGCTGGTGCGTGACGAGGCATTGATCAGCCAACGGTTGTTGGGCGTGGAGGAGATTTTCGGTAAGGCTATTCCCAACTCGCCTGAGTTTGTGGCAGCGTTCGAGAAGTGTTATGCGAGCCTGCGCGACAATGGCGTGACTGCAACACTGAAGCAACTCCAGAAGAAACCGAATTAAAAAATGTGGCAGCGGGTTAACACTCCAAACAATAAAACTGCTGAGCAAATCATCATGACCCAGCAAAACCTGTTCCTTGGCATCGACTGCGGCACCCAAGGCACCAAGGCCATCGTCCTCGACGCCACCAGCGGCAAAGTGCTGGGCCTCGGCGCGGCGGCCCACACCCTGATCAGCGGCGCCAATGGTCGCCGTGAACAGCACACCCAGGAGTGGCTCGACGCCTTTACCGAGGCTACCCACCGTGCCTTGCAACAGGCCGGCGTGGACGGCCAGGCCATCCTCGGCATCGGCGTTTCCGGGCAACAGCACGGCCTGGTGTTGCTCGACGAGCAGGGCCAGGTCCTGCGCCCGGCCAAGCTGTGGTGCGACACCGAAACCAGCGCGCAAAACGACCGCCTGTTGCAGCACCTGGGCGGCGAAAGCGGCTCGCTGGAACGGCTCGGCGTGGCGATCGCGCCGGGCTACACCGTGTCCAAACTGCTCTGGACCCGCGAGCAACACCCCGACCTGTTCGCGCGCATCGCCCACATCCTGCTGCCCCACGACTACCTCAACTACTGGCTCACCGGGCGCGCCGTCGCGGAATACGGCGATGCATCGGGCACCGGTTATTTCAACGTGCGCAGCCGCGCATGGGATGTGGCGCTGCTGCAGCATATCGACCCCAGCGGGCGCCTGGTCAACGCGTTGCCGCAACTGATCGAGGCCGACCAGAGCGTCGGTACGATCCTGCCGCACATCGCCGAACGCCTGGGTATCAACCCCAGCGCCATCGTGTCCAGCGGCGGCGGCGACAACATGATGGGCGCCATCGGCACCGGCAATATCGCCCCTGGCGTAATCACCATGAGCCTCGGTTCTTCGGGCACGGTCTACGCCTTTGCCGATCAGCCCAACGTGAGTCCCCAGACCTCGGTCGCGACCTTCTGTTCCTCCAGCGGCGGCTGGCTGCCGCTGATCTGCACGATGAACCTGACCAATGCCACCGGGGCGATCCGCGAGCTGTTCGAGCTTGACCTCGCCGCCTTCAACGCCCAGGTAGCCGAGGCACCGATTGGTGCCGATGGCGTGAACATGCTGCCGTTCCTCAACGGCGAGCGCGTGCCCGCCCTGCCCCATGCCAGCGGCAGCCTGCACGGCTTGACCATGAGTAACCTGAGCCGCGCCAACCTGTGCCGCGCGGTGGTCGAGGGCACCACGTTCGGCCTGCGCTACGGCCTCGACCTGCTGCGCCAGACCGGCCTGCAAAGCCAGAGCATCCGCTTGATCGGCGGTGGTTCGAAAAGCCCGTTGTGGCGGCAGATGGTCGCCGACATCATGCACACCGAGGTGATCTGTACCGAACAAAGCGAAGCCGCCGCCCTGGGCGCGGCGATCCAGGCAGCCTGGTGCCAGTCTGGCGAATCCCTGGCCAGCCTGTGCGATAGATGCGTCAGTATCGACCCGGCCAGCCGTACCGTGCCGGTAGCGGCCAATGTGAGCGCCTATCAACAGGCTTACGAGCGCTACCAGCAGCTCGTGGCAACCCTTTAAGAGCGAACGACTATGTATCTGGTGTGTGGTGAAGCGCTGTTCGATTTTTTCAGCGAGGAAGATGCCAGTGGGCAGGCGTCCAAGGTCAATTACAAGGCGATTGCCGGCGGTTCACCGTTCAACGTGGCGGTGGGGTTGCGTCGGCTGGGGGTCGAGTCGGGATTGTTGGGCGGCGTGTCGAGCGACTTCCTCGGCAGGCGCCTGGTGCAGGTGCTCAGGGATGAAGGTGTGAGCGAGCAGTTCCTGGTGCAGTTTGCCGCGCCGACCACGTTGTCGATGGTCGCGGTGGGCACCGATGGTTCGCCGCAGTACAACTTCCGTGGCGAGGGCTGCGCCGACCGCATGCTGGAGGCCCACCATCTACCGCCACTCGGCGCTGACATCCGTGGCCTGCATATCGGCTCCTACTCCCTGGTGGTGCAGCCGGTTGGCGACACTTTGCTCAGCCTGGTCCGCCGCGAAAGCGGCAAGCGCCTGATCAGCCTCGACCCCAACGTACGCCTCAACCCGCAGCCGGATATCCAGCTGTGGCGCGCACGCATCGCCGAGCTGGTGCAGCATGCGGACCTGATCAAGGTCAGCGACGAAGACCTGCACCTGCTTTACCCAGACCAGTCGCCGGAGAGCGTCCTGCAAGGCTGGCTGCAACACCGTTGCCAACTGGTATTCCTGACCCGCGGTGGCGACGGCGCCAGCGTGTTCAGCCGCCAGCACGGCCATTGGTCCGCCCCTGCGGTCAAGGTGGTGATGGCCGACACCGTCGGTGCCGGGGATACTTTCCAGGCGGCGCTGATCACTTGGCTGACCGAGCATGGGATGGACTCGGTAGAGGGCCTGCAACAGCTGTCCCGCGAGCAGATCGATAGCATGCTGGGCTTTGCCATCCGGGCTGCGGCGATGACCTGCACCAAGACCGGTCCGGACCTGCCTTACCGTCATCAACTGGGCTAAATACCACGAAGATGTAGGACAAAGTCGGCGATCATGTAGGTAATCGCTTTTTAAACATGAAGCTTTTGTCAGCAACCCCCGGCATTAATCCATGGTTAATGCTTGGGGCCAACAGTGAGCTCGTCCGCCCATCAGCTCGATGGGCCAATGAACTGCTGTTGGAGAACTGTCATGAAAAGCCAATCCCTGCTAATCGCCCTTAGCCTCACGCTGGCCGCCGTGTCGGGCGTGGCACACGCCGATGCCGAACCCGTGCCGTATCGCTACGGCATGCCCATGGATGTGCAGAAAGTCATTTCGATGAACGAACCGCAGACCAGCGAATGCAAGGTGATCAAGGCCAATATCAAGTTCCTGGACAAGGCCGGCACAGAGCAATATGTGAGCTACAAAAAACTCTCCGATGCCTGCATGTCCCAGAATTGAACAGCGTGCTGACAAAGGGCGGCGTTAGCTGTGCCGACAGGTTATCCTTGCGCGCTGACCCCACGGCCGAAAGGACTCATCATGCCGCTGCGCTTTCATACGCTCGCCCTGTTTACCGCCCTGCTCTGCTTCGCCCTCGCATTGACGTGGGGCCTACGCCCCGACTGGCTGCTGTGGTTGTGGAACGTCGAGTATTCAAGTGCCACGGGGCTGGTCTGCCGGCGTAACGCCGCGCTGTTCCTGGCCCTTGGCATCATGTTTTACCGCGTCCGTCACGCACCTGCGTCCGACACACGCCGCGCCATCACCACCGGTTTTATCTGCGGGTGCTTTGTGCTGGCCGCCTTGGGCCTGAGTGAGTGGATCAATGGCAATGCCGGCCCGGGTATCCTGCTGGCAGTGGTGACAGAAATCGTGCTGGGCCTGGCGTTTATCCAGGCCCATAGATCCTCGGTGATTCACCCTCAAACCACAGCCTGATCAGTAGCCGCGCGCTGCCACCCGTTGCAGGGTGGGTGCGTGGCTGTGCTTGAGGTCTTCGCGCAACCCGGTGATCAGGTTGCAAATGGCGCGACTGCTGTCGAGCTTGTCGGCGTTGATGCCTTTGACTTCCAAATCCACCCGGTCACGGTCGCGGTCGTCATAGACCTTGATCGTCAGCGAAGCATCTTCGGCTTTGGTGCATTCGCACCGTTTGGGCAGGAAACTCGTTTCAATGATGCTGCGAAGTTCCAATTCCGAAAGCATGGTCAACCTCTCCTTTCATGAGACTGCCAATCGATTGTTGTGAGTCCGGCAGGCACTGGCCTGCCGCGTCTTGCCGACCCTGGCAGACGTTTACAGTCAATAAGCCTACTCGGCAAAATCCGACCTTGTTGTAACCTTTCCTCATAAGCGCGCAGCACGGTTATATAAGTTGGACGGTGCCGTTTAAAACATCGTCGAACCGCCGCGATTAAACGTTTAACCCGGCGCCCCGATTCAAGCCACAGCTTGCGCAGCCACTCTTTCTGCAACATGTCGCAAACTATCGAAGTTGATATTCGCCCCGGAATTCACCGCCACCAAGGTCTGCCCACGGACGCCGCTGCGCGCGACGTACTGGCAAATGCCTGCCACGGCCAATGCCCCCGACGGTTCGGTGATCGAGCGCGTGTCGTCGTAGATCAGCTTGATGGCGCTGCACAGTTGGTCATTGCTGACGGTGATGACCTCGTCCACCCAGTCCCGGCAGATTTCAAAACCATAGGCGCCGACCTGCGCCACCGCCGTGCCGTCGGCAAAACCGTCGACACCGGGCAACACCACCCGCTCACCCGCGCGCAGGGCCGCCAGCAGGCAACTGGAACCTTCGGGCTCAACGCCGATGATGCGCACATCGGGGCGCAGGTATTTGACGTAGGCCGCGATCCCGGCGATCAGGCCGCCACCGCCCACCGGCACGAAGATCGCGTCCAACGGACCTTGCTGCTGGCGCAGGATTTCCATGGCGACCGTACCCTGGCCGGCAATCACATCCGGATCATCGAACGGCGAAACAAAGGTGCACCCCGACGCTTCGGCCAGTTGCAACGCATGGGCCAGGGCCAACGGGAAACTCGTGCCGTGCAGCACCGCTTCGGCCCCCCGGGAGCGTACGCCGAGCACCTTCAGTTCCGGCGTGGTGGCCGGCATCACGATACGCGCCGCGATCCCCAACTCCCGCGCCGCCAGGGCCACGCCCTGGGCATGGTTGCCCGCCGACGCAGTCACCACGCCCCGGGCCTTTTGCTCGTCACTGAGCTGCACCAGTTTGTTGTAGGCGCCGCGGATCTTGAAGGAAAACGTCGGCTGCAGGTCTTCGCGCTTGAGCAGCAGGGTATTGCCGAGCAACGCCGACAAGGCCGGCGCCGCTTGCAGGGGCGTGCGCACCGCCAGGTCGTACACCGGGGCGGCGAGGATCTTTTTCACATAGTGCTCAAGCAAGGTGCTCATGGGTGTCTCCTGGCGTTGTGTCGAAGGCCCTGGAGACGGATAAACAAAACCCGCCTCTAGGGCGGGTTTGGGTACAGCCGTGCGCTATCCCGCCAAATGAGGAATGGCGGTAATAATCATGCTCGGCTGGGTACGGAAGGCTTGATAGGTCATGCCCTGAAATTAACCGCCGACGCCGGATGAGTCAACAAAAGGTTTACTCGCAACATACGAAACGTATACGCTTTGTATATTACTCAATCACAGTGAACCCCATGGGCATCGTCAAGATCACCGACCAACTGCACGAACAACTGCGCGTGGCCAGCGCCGCGATGGATCGCTCCATCAACGCCCAGGCCGAGTTCTGGATCAAGATCGGCCTGCTCGCCGAACTCAATCCCGACCTGCCCTACAACGCGCTGATCAACAAGCTGCTGCTGGATAAACCCGACCTGATCCGGGGGCGCAGTTGATGATCAAGACCGCCGCACAACTGGCTGTGATGCGTGAATCCGGGCGCCTGCTGGCGCAAGTGTTCGACATGCTCGACGGTTTTGTCGCCGCTGGCCGCTCCACCCTGGAGCTGGATGCCGCCGTCGAAGCCTTCATCCGCAACGACCTGCAGGCCCGCCCGGCCAGCCTCGGCCAATATGACTATCCGTTCTCGATCAACACCTCGATCAACGAAGTGGTGTGCCACGGCATGCCCAGCGCCAAAGCCGTGTTGAAGGACGGCGACATCATCAATATCGACATCACCCTGGAAAAAGGCGGCTACATCGCCGATTCCAGCAAGATGTACATGATTGGCAGCGTCGCCCCCAAGGCGCGGCGCCTGGTCGAGCAGACCTTCGAAGCGATGTGGGCCGGCATCCGCCAGGTCAAGCCTGGCGCGCGCCTGGGCGACATCGGCCACGCTATCCAGAGCCACGCCCAGGCCAATGGCTACAGCGTGGTGCGCGAATACTGCGGGCACGGCATCGGCCGGCAGATGCATGAAGAACCGCAGGTTCTGCACTTCGGCCGCCCCGGCACCGGGCTGGAACTGCGCGAAGGCATGGTGTTTACCGTGGAGCCGATGCTCAACCAGGGCGGCGCCAAGACACGCAGCCTCAAGGATGGCTGGACGGTAGTGACCAAGGACAACAGCCTGTCGGCGCAATGGGAACACACCGTGGCCGTCACGGCGGACGGCTTCGAAGTCCTTACCCTGCAAGCTCGCTCACCACATTGATCGCGGCTTTGGCTTCCAGCTCACGCACCAGCGGCAACACGCGCTTGCCGAAGTATTCGACCTCTTCCTGGAAGTGCAGGAACCCGGCGAGCACCAAATCCACCCCCACGGCCTTGAGCGCGACGATGCGTTCGGCAATCTGCTGCGGGGTGCCGATCAGGTTTGTCTTGAAGCCGTCGTTGTACTGCACCAGGTCCTCAAAGCTGGACTTGGCCCAATTGCCCTCGCCTTCGGGCGACGCCTTGCCCGCCTGCCTGGCCGCGTCGCCAAAGGCATTCACCGCTTCCGGGTCGGCCTTGTCGATGATCTCGGCGAGCACGGCGCGGGCTTCTTCTTCGGTGTCGCGGGCGATCACAAAGGCGTTCACGCCGATTTTGACCGAATGGTTATTCGCCGCCGCCTTGGCGCGGATGTCATCGACCTGGGCCTTGATGCCTTGCGGGGTGTTGCCGTTGGTGAAATACCAGTCCGACACCCGCGCCGCCATGTCCCGCGCAGCCCGTGAGCTGCCGCCCTGGAACACTTCCGGCTGGCCCAATGGCTTTGGTTTGAGCGTGTAGTTGTTGAAACGGTAGAAATCGCCTTTAAAGGTGAAATCGTCCTTGGTCCAGATGCCTTTGAGCGCGCGGATAAATTCTTCGGAGCGGCGATAACGCTCATCGTGCTCCAGCCAGTGTTCGCCAATAGCCTGGAACTCGCCCTTGAACCAGCCGCTGACGATATTGACCGCGATACGGCCGTTGGTGAGCTGGTCGATGGTCGCCAGTTGCTTGGCCGCCAACGCCGGTTGCCACGGGCCGGGCAGGATCGCGGCGATCACTTTGAGGGTGGTGGTCGCTGCCAGCAGCGCATGGCTGAACGCCACGGATTCATGCTGGTTCTCCGCACCGTAGCCGGCGGTAAAGCGGATCTGGGTCAAGCCATATTCAAAGCCGGCCGCTTCCGCCAGCTGCGCCAGTTTGCGGTTGTAGTCGATGCCCCAGTGGGTGCGTTGCTCGATCTTGCTGACCACCAACCCGCCGCTGACGTTGGGCACCCAGTAGGCAAATTTCACAGGCTTCTGACTCATCGAACACTACCTCGTACAAATGGGATGTACCCAAGGCTTGAGCAGCAAGCGTGCCAGCCAGGGCAAACGCCCGTGGCAAGGGGGTTGCAGCGCTTGGCGGGCCAAACCGTCACTGCACTGGATTACGCCGGTTTGTCGATTCGCTGTTGCCAGGGCAACAGTCACGGCGGCCTTGCCCCCGCAAACACGGGCCCGCGCACCCGGCACGGACTGTGCAATCGCCCTTGCATTGATCACAGCCCAGGAACCCTTGCCATGACCGAACACCACGTCATCAACCCGCTGTCCACCGGCGTCGATTACCCCACGCTGGCCGCCCGCTTCCGGCCGATCTTCGCGCGTATCGCCGCAGGCGCCGTGCAGCGCGAACAGGCCCGCACCCTGCCCCATGAGCCGATCCAATGGCTCAAGGAGGCGGGTTTCGGCGCAGTACGCGTGCCAGTGGAATACGGCGGCGGCGGCGCGTCCCTGCCGCAGCTGTTTGAACTGTTGATCGAACTGGCCGCCGCCGATTCCAACGTGCCCCAGGCCCTGCGCGGGCACTTCGCATTTGCCGAAGACCGCCTCAACGCGCCGCCGAGTGCCGGTCGCGACCTATGGTTCAAGCGTTTTGTCGACGGCGATATCGTTGGCTGCGCCTGGACCGAAATCGGCAACGTCGCCATTGGTGATGTGGTGACCCAGGTCAGCCCTGACGGCGACCAGTGGAAACTCAACGGTGAAAAGTTCTACAGCACCGGCAGCATTTTCGCCGACTGGATCGACGTGTATGCCCAGCGCAGCGACACCGGTGGCGATGTGATCGCCGCCACCCGCGCACGCCAGCCCGGCGTGGAGCACAGCGATGACTGGGACGGCTTTGGTCAGCGCACCACCGGCAGCGGCACCTCGCGGTTTACCGACGCGGTAGTAGAGGCTGAAAACGTCATCGACTTTGCCACGCGCTTCAAATACCAGACCGCGTTCTATCAGCTTGTCCTCTTAGCCAGCCTGGCCGGGATCGGCCGTGCCGCGCTGGTTGACGTGGCCGAGCAGGTGCGCAGCCGCAAGCGCATCTACAGCCATGGCAACGCGCCCCATGTCAGCGGGGATGCGCAGATCCAACAAGTGGTGGGCGAAGTCGCAGCACTGGTCTACGCCGCCGAGGCCAGCGCGTTGAAGGCCACGCTACCGGCACAACGGGCCTATGTGGCGCGGTTTGGCGGGGATGCTGCGGTGGAGCGCGAAGCCAATGTGGCGGCCGAGATTGAATCGGCGACCGCGCAGGTGGTGGTGTCGGACTTGATCCAGCGCGCCACCAGCCAATTATTCAATGCACTGGGGGCATCGGATGTCCGCCAGGGCAAGGCCCTGGATCGGCATTGGCGCAATGCGCGTACAGTGTCGTCGCACAATCCGGTGATCTACAAGGCGCGGATTGTCGGGGATTGGCAGATCAATGGAACTGAGCCGCCGTTTGTGTGGCAGATCGGCAACGGGCCGGCGAAAGCCTGAGGCCAGCCTCGGTGAAACCTGTGGGAGCGGGCTCCCACACAAGCCCGCCCCACAGGTTCAATGGCGTACGGTCTTAGAAAGCGAGTTTGTAGCCGATGGCCATCAGCATCACCGCCAGGCACGGGCGCAGTACGCCGTCCGGGAGTTTGCCGGTCATATGGCTGCCGATGTAGATCCCCGGCAGCGAACCCATCAACAGGAAGCCCAGTAAGTGCCAATCCATGTTGCCCATGCTGGCGTGGCCCAGGCCCGCGACCAGCGTCAGCGGCACGGCGTGGGCGATCTCGGTGCCGACCAGGCGCCGCGTGGCAAGGAACGGATAGAGGATAAACAGCGCCACGGTGCCGAGGGCGCCAGCGCCGATGGACGTCAGTGCGACCATGGTGCCCAGGATAGCCCCGGTAACCACCGTCAACAGGTTCAGGTTGCGCGGGCTCATGTGGTAGCTGTCGCCGGCATGGCGCTGGGCGAAGGCCAACAGCTGCCTCTTGAACAGTATCGCCAGGGCGGTCAGCAGCAGCACCACGCCGAGGGCCTGCTTGATCACCGCGTTCATCGAACTGGGGTCGGTGTGCAGGCTGGCGAGGAACCACAGGGTCAGCAACACCGCGGGCACGCTGCCCAGGGTCAGCCAGCCGGTGATGGTCCAGTCGATGTTCTTGTTCTTGCCATGCACCAGCACGCCACCGGACTTGGTGATTGCCGCGTACAACAGGTCGGTGCCCACGGCGGTGGCCGGGTTGATGCCGAACCACAACAGGATCGGGGTCATCAACGAGCCCCCGCCCACACCGGTCATGCCCACGATAAAACCCACGATCAGGCCGGCAACGACGAAACCAAAATTACCCACATCCATTACAGCTACCTGCGGCCATATAAATTTCTGGCGGCAGGATAGCGATTTTTCTTATAACGACTTATATCAATATGATCTGACTTTAGATCATTTTGTGTTTTTACCCCCTGCATCCCACCGCCCTGCTGGTTCAGCCCTTGGGGGATCGTGGGGTCAAGGCACGCTGGGCAACCACAGGCGAAAGCGCGCGCCGCCCAGCGGCGAGGCCTGGGCGATCAATGTACCGCCTTGGGCCTCCATGGCGCGTCGGCTGATCGCCAACCCCAGGCCGAAACCGCCGGTGGCGCGGTCGCGGCTGCGGTCGAGGCGGTAGAACGGCTCGAAGATACGCTCACGCTGGTCCAGCGGGATGCCGATGCCATCGTCGTCGACCCAGATCTCGCAGCCGTCGGCCCCGACCTTGACCCCCACTTGAATGCGTCCATCGCAGTAGCGCGTGGCGTTGCGCAGCAGGTTTTGCAGCACGCGGGCGGTGAGACGCGGGTCGAGGTTGAAGCGTTCGACGGCGCAGTCCAGGGCCACATCGATGACGATGTCGGGATTCTCCAGTTCGTCATCGACGCTGCCGAGCACGCTGTCGATAAACTCATCGAGCACCACGTCGACCCGCTCCGGCAACTGCGCCGGGTTTTGCAGGCGGCTGTAGGAAAGCAGTTCCAGCACCAGTTCATCCAGCTCGCGGATATGCGCCACCAGGCTTTGCAGGCGTGCGCGGCTGGCCTCGGGCAAGTCATCGGACAGCGCCAGGGCCAGGCCGAAATCCAGGCGCGTGAGCGGTGTGCGCAGTTCATGGGAGACGGCGTTGAGCAAATCGCGTTGCTGGTTGAGCAGGTGCTCGATGTCATCGGCCATGGTGTCGAACACCGCCGCGAGGCTGCCGATGTTGGAGCTTGATGGAATCCGCGTACGCTCCGCCAAATTGCCCCGCCCCAGTTGTGCGGCAGTGCTTTTCAGGCGCTCCAGGTCTCGCCAGTGCGGGCGCAGCCAGACCAGCAGGCACGCCAGCAGCGCGGCGCCGATCAGCACGTTCATCGACCAATACAGCAGGTTCATGTCCAGTGGGTCGGGCGGGATGGTCAGCTTGACCACGAACTGTTGGTTGATCGGCGAACTGATGTCCTCCATCCAACCCCATTCGCCCAGGCGGATCACCGGTTTGCCGGCCGCCAGTTGTTGCTCTTCTTCTGGTGTGTAGCTGGCGTCCTGGCGCAACAGCAATTGCACTTTGAGCGGCGCGAAATCGGCGTTGAGGTGTTCAGTGACCTGGGACCAGCGCTCCACCGGCGCGCGCAGGTATTGCTTGACGATCAGCTTCTGCATGCCCCGCGACTGCTCGACGTTGTAGTCCATGTAGCGGTGTTCGAACAGTTGGATCACCAGCTTGGGAATCAGGAACGTCGCTGCGCTGTAGGTGACTATGATGATCAGGTACAGCCTGAGGAGTACACGAAACATCGCTTAGCATTCCCACTCGGAACGGCTGAACAGGTAGCCCTTGCCCCACACCGTCTTGATCTTGCGGGCTTCGCCGGCGTGGTCGTCGAACTTGCGGCGCAGCTTGGAGATAGCCACGTCCACCGAGCGGTCGGTGCCGTTGAACTCGATGCCGCGCAGGCGTTGCAGGATCTGGTCGCGGCTGAGCACTTCACCGGCATGCCGGGCCAGCACCACCAGCAGGTTGTATTCGCCGCTGGACAGCTCCACCACCTGTTCGCGCCAGGTCACGGTGCGCTCCGACAGATCGATGCACAGGTTGCCCATGATGATCTGGTCGTTGGCCACCTGCGGCTCGGACAGGCTGCTGCGGCGCAGCAAGGTGCGCACGCGGGCCAGCAGCACGCGAGGTTCGCAGGGTTTGGTGACGTAGTCGTCGGCGCCCATTTCCAGGCCCAGCACCTGATCGTGGCTGTCGTCGCGGGCGGTCAGCATCAGGATCGGCAGGCCCGCCGAGTCGGCGCGCAGCAGGCGGCACACTTGCAGGCCGTCGAGGCCGGGCAGCATCAGGTCGAGGATCACCAGGTCCGGCGGGTTCAGGCGTGCGCGTTCACGGACATGATCGCCACGGCTGAGCACACTGACGTGGTAGCCATTGCGTTCCAGGTAGCTGGCAATCAGCTCGGAAAGTGCGGCGTCGTCTTCCACCAGGAGGATGTTGGGCATGGTGTTTCCAGTAGATACGGTTAAAAGTCATACACAAATCCAATGTGGGAGCGGGCTTGCTCGCGAATGCGGTGGGCCAGCCAACTCATCAGGTGACTGACCCACCGCATTCGCGAGCAAGCCCGCTCCCACATTATTCGATCTTTGGTGTTTGCAGGATTGTGCAAGGATATACGTCCTCTGCCGACTATGGGCGGCACCTTACATTTCTTCACACACCCCCTACATAGCTTCACAGCACTCCCCCACCCGTGACCTTAGGATGCACCTCTCATTATTGGGATAAGAGCATGTCGAAGAATCTGTTTGCGCCATTTTGCCTGCTGGCCCTCACCCTGGCCCTGAGCGCGTGTGGCGACTCTGGCGCCCAAGCGCCGCAAATGCCCCTGGCCAAAGTGCGCATCGAAACCCTGGAAGCCAAGCCCCTGTCGATCAGCAGCGAGCTGAGCGGGCGCATTGCCGCGCCGCGCATCGCTGAAGTGCGCGCACGGGTCGCCGGCGTGGTGATGCAGCGGGTGTTCAAGGAAGGCCATGACGTCAAACAGGGCGACGTGCTGTTCCGTATCGACCCGGCCCCGTTCAAGGCCGACCTCGACAGTGCCCTGGCCAACTTGAGCAAGGCCGAGGCAGACGCCTTCAAGGCGCGCCTGCAGGAGCAGCGCTACAGCCAATTGGTGGAAGGCAACGCCATCAGCGGCCAGGACTACGACAACGCCCGCGCCGCCGTGCGCCAGACCAACGCCGAAGTCGCCGCCAACAAGGCCGCCGTCGAGCGCGCCAGGTTGAACCTGGGCTACGCCACCGTGACCGCGCCGATTTCCGGGCGTATCGGCCGGGCGCTGGTCACCGAAGGCGCCCTGGTGGGCCAGAACGAAGCCACGCCGCTGGCGATCATCCAGCAGTTGGACCCGATCCACGCCGACCTGACCCAATCCACCCGTGAGCTGAATGATCTGCGCCGCGCCTTCCGTGCCGGCAGCTTGAAGCAGGTTGGCCAGGACCAGGCCAAGGCCACGCTGGTCCAGGACGATGGCAGCCTCTACCCGTTGCCAGGCAAGTTGCTGTTCGCCGAGATCAGCGTCGACCCCGGCACCGGCCAGATCATCCTGCGCAGCGAGTTCCCCAACCCGGACCTCGACCTGTTGCCCGGCAGCTTTGTGCGGGTGCGCCTGGAGCAGGCCGTCGACAGCCAAGGCATCAGCGTTCCGCAACGCGCCATCACCCGTGACAGCGCGGGCATCCCCATGGTGTTGCTATTGGACGCCGAGCAGACCGTCAGCCAGCAACCCGTGGAGCTGGGTGCGGTGATCAACGATCGCTGGGTGGTCAGCCACGGCCTCAAGCCCGGTGACCGCATCATCGTCGAAGGCCTGCAACACGCCCGCCCCGGGGAAAAAGTCGAGGTGGACGACAGCCCAACCTCCGGCCAGCTCGCAAAGGAATAATCCGACATGCCGCAGTTCTTTATTGACCGCCCGATCTTCGCCTGGGTGGTCGCCCTGTTCATCCTGCTCGCCGGTTTGCTGGCGATCCCGCAGTTGCCGGTGGCGCAGTACCCCAACGTCGCGCCGCCCAAGGTGGAAATCTACGCGGTGTACCCCGGCGCCTCGGCGCAGACCCTGGATCAAAGCGTGGTCAGCCTGATCGAGCAGGAGCTCAACGGCGCCGATCACCTGCTATATTTCGAGTCCCAGAGCAGCCTCGGTTCGGCCACCATCACCGCCACCTTCCAGCCGGGCACCAACCCGGAAATGGCCCAGGTCGATGTGCAAAACCGCCTCAAAGCGGTAGAGCCGCGCTTGCCGCAAGCCGTGACCCAGCAGGGTTTGCAGGTGGAGAAAGTCTCCGCCGGCTTCCTGCTGTTGGTGACCCTCACGTCTAACGACGGCAAGCTTGATGACGTGGCGCTCAGCGATTACCTGGCGCGCAACGTGATGAACGAGCTCAAGCGCCTGGACGGTGTGGGCAAGGCCCAGCTGTACGGTGCCGAACGCGCGATGCGCATCTGGGTCGACCCGCAGAAGCTGATCGGTTTCAACCTCACGCCCGCCGATGTGAATGCGGCGATCAGCGCGCAGAACGCCCAGGTTTCAGCGGGCAGCATCGGTGATCTGCCGGGGACAAACACCCAGGAAATCACGGCTGCGATCCTGGTCAAGGGCCAGCTGTCCACACCGGCAGAATTCGCCGACATCGTGCTCAAGGCCAACCCCGACGGCTCTACCGTGCGCATCGGCGATGTGGCACGGGTGGAAATCGGCAGCCAGGAATACCAGTTCTCCACGCGCCTGAACGGCAAGCCGTCCACCGCCGTCAGCGTGCAACTGGCGCCGGGCGCCAACGCGTTGAACACCGCGACCCTGGTGCGGGCAAAGATGGATGAGCTGTCGCGCTACTTCCCGGCGAACGTGGAGTACAAGATTCCGTACGACACCTCGCCGTTCGTCAAAGTCTCGATCACCAAGGTGGTCTACACCTTGCTCGAGGCCATGGCGCTGGTGTTTGCGGTGATGTTCCTGTTCTTGCAGAACGTGCGCTACACGCTGATCCCGACACTGGTGGTGCCGATTGCGTTGATGGGCACCTTTGCCACCATGTTGCTGCTGGGGTTCTCGATCAACGTGCTGACCATGTTTGGCATGGTGCTAGCGATCGGCATCCTGGTGGACGATGCAATCGTGGTGGTGGAGAACGTCGAGCGGATCATGGTCACCGAAGGCCTGTCGCCCAAGGAAGCCACGCGTAAAGCCATGGGCCAGATCACCGGGGCCATTGTCGGCATCACCCTGGTGCTGGTGGCGGTGTTCCTGCCGATGGCGTTCATGGCCGGTTCGGTGGGGGTGATCTATCAGCAGTTCTCGCTGTCGATGGCCACCTCGATCCTGTTCTCGGCGTTCCTCGCCCTGACCTTGACGCCGGCGCTGTGCGCCACCTTGCTCAAACCGATTGCCAAGGATGAACACCACGCCAAGGGCGGCTTTTTCGGCTGGTTCAACCGGCGTTTTGAACAGCTCACCGACCGCTACGAAGGCTGGGTGGCCTATGCCCTCAAACGCAGCGGCCGCTACCTGTTGATCTATGCCGTACTACTGGTGGGCCTGGGGCTGATGTTTATGCGCCTGCCCTCCTCGTTCCTGCCGGTGGAGGACCAGGGCTACACCATTACCGACATCCAGCTGCCGCCCGGCGCGAGCAAGAACCGCACGGTGCAGGTGGCCGAGCAGATCGAAGCGCATAACACCGGCGAGCCTGGGGTGGGCGATACCACCATGATCATGGGCTTCAGTTTCTCCGGTTCGGGGCAGAACGCGGCGCTGGCGTTTACCACGCTCAAGGATTGGTCCGAGCGCGGCAGCGACGACTCCGCGGCGTCGATTGCCGACCGCGCCAACATGGCCTTCAGCGAACTTAAGGATGCGATTGCCTACGCGATCCTGCCGCCGCCGGTGGATGGGCTGGGTACGTCGAGCGGGTTCGAATTCCGCTTGCAGGACCGTGGCGGCGTCGGCCATGCGGCCTTGATGGCGGCGCGTACCGAGTTGCTGGCGGCCGCCGAGAAAAGCCCGATCCTCGCCAACGTGCGCGAAAGCGCCCTGGCCGAGGCGCCGCAGGTGCAACTGGTGGTGGACCGCAAGCAAGCCAATGCGTTGGGCGTGTCCTTTGCGGACGTGGGAAATGTGTTGTCGTCGGCGATCGGCTCGGCCTATATCAACGACTTCCCCAACCAGGGCCGCATGCAGCGCGTGGTGGTGCAGGCCGAAGGCGACCAGCGCAGCCAGGTGGCAGACGTGATGAAGATCCACGTGCGCAACAACGCCGGCAAGATGGTACCGCTGTCCGCATTTGTCGAAGCCAAGTGGACCCAAGGCCCGGCGCAGTTGACCCGGTATAACGGCTACCCGGCAATTGCGATCAGCGGTGAAGCGGCGCCAGGGCACAGTACGGGCGAAGCGATGGATGAAATCCAGCGACTGGTCAGCCAGTTACCCGCTGGCCTGGGTCAGGAATGGACCGGGCTGTCGTTGCAGGAACGTTTGTCCGGCGCCCAGGCACCGTTGCTGTTGGGCCTGTCGTTGTTGATCGTGTTCTTGTGCCTGGCGGCGCTGTATGAAAGCTGGTCGATTCCAACGTCGGTGCTGCTGGTGGTGCCGCTGGGCGTGCTTGGCGCGGTGTTGGCAGTGACCTTGCGCGGCATGCCCAACGATGTGTTTTTCAAAGTGGGCTTGATCACCATCATCGGCCTGTCGGCGAAGAACGCGATTTTGATCATCGAGTTTGCCAAGGACTTGTACGACCAAGGTGAAGACTTGATCAGCGCGACATTGAAGGCCGCGCGCCTGCGTTTGCGGCCGATCATCATGACCTCGCTGGCGTTCATCCTTGGCGTGGTGCCGCTGGCGATTGCCACCGGGGCCAGCTCGGCGAGCCAGCAGGCGATTGGTACGGGGGTGATTGGCGGGATGATCACCGCGACGCTGGCGGTGGTGTTTGTGCCGGTGTTCTTTGTGGTGGTCATGAAACTCGTGAAGAAAAAGCCTCGATAGCCCCAACACCGCAGCTCCCCTTGTGG
Source organism: Pseudomonas sp. AF03-9 (assembly GCF_020515815.1). Classification (NCBI taxonomy): domain Bacteria; kingdom Pseudomonadati; phylum Pseudomonadota; class Gammaproteobacteria; order Pseudomonadales; family Pseudomonadaceae; genus Pseudomonas; species Pseudomonas sp. AF03-9. The sequence continues at coordinate 83,864 of NZ_JAHPJF010000018.1, forward strand.
GAGCTGGCTTGTGTGGGAGCGGGCTTGCTCGCGAAGGCGGTGGGTCAGCCAATGAATGAGTTGACTGACACACCTCCTTCGCGAGCAAGCCCGCTCCCACAGGGGGTTAGTTACCGCATTCTCGTTCCTGTACAGTCTGCTCACACGCCGTCAGCTGTGAGTCCCTATGCCCTTCCTCGCCCGCACCCACCCTCGCCTCTCCGCCGCCGCCCTGCTCGGCCTTGCCGTCGGCATCCTGGTCCCCGCCGGCAGCCTCATCAGCAAAACCCTCATCGGCTGGAACGCCGGTGTCTGGACCTACCTGATACTGATGCTGTGGCTGACCATCCGCGCCAAGGCCCCGGACGTCAAACGCATCGCCGAAATCGAAGATGAAAACGCCGGGCTGGTGCTGTTCACGGTGTGCATTGCCGCTATCGCTAGCCTGGCGACCATCACTTTCGAACTGGTCGGCAGCAAGGACCTGGCCACCACCGAACGTCTGCTGCATTACGGTTTTACTGGCTTGACGGTCATGGGTTCGTGGTTGCTGATCGGGGTGATTTTCAGCGTGCATTACGCCCGCCTGTATTACACCTGGGACGGCAAGGAACCGGCGCTACGTTTTGCCGAAGGCCTGACGACGCCCAATTACTGGGACTTCCTGTACTTCTCGTTCACCATCGGCGTGGCGGTGCAAACTTCGGATGTGGGTGTGGCCACGCGGGGCATGCGCAAGGTAGTGCTGGGGCAGTCCTTGATCGGGTTTCTGTTCAACACCGCGATCCTCGGTTTCTCGATCAATATCGCGGCGGGGCTGTTTGGCTGAGTCGCACAGCGTCCCTAGCCATTAATGCACATGCGCCGCAAAAGCGGCTCGGTCTGGTTCAGCGCTGTCACTTGACGCACAGTCCATTAGTACAAAAGCTGATTAAAACGTCACCACTTAGATGTATCCCTTAACAGCAGGCAGCCGCTAACGCGTACTTCTGTAGCAAAGAGTCGTTGAACTCTCAGGCGCTCATACACTGTTGCATTCGTATACTGTTAGTGTTGACAGTTTACAGCGCCTACACTCTCCTATCTCATGCTTCATGACAGAGCCGCTGACACCTCTGTTACACGCACATTCATCAGCGATGGAGAAGCTATCATGTCCGCACAACAGCAAGCTTTAACGCCCGCACAACAAAAGCTGTTACGTCCAAAGCGCCTTATGGCCACCGGGCAATTCGATGCAAAGATCAATTTGTCGCCCGTTATTTTTCAGACACTGACACTAAAACATGACTTCGAGCGGGCAACCTACAGCATTGACGCACGACATGCGGACAACTCCGTAACCATTAAGGAAATACATATCCAACTGCCCGACAATGTTCGCACAGGCAGCGTTATCGACTTGTCCAAGCAGGAGTTTACCGAGGTCAAAGTATGGTATGCGGTCAAGTCGCCCACGGAACATTACACGGTAACTTGCATCGCCGGAACATTGACCATCCTGAGCTTGAGTGCAGGCATCATTAAAATCAGTGGCCAGTTGAGAGGTACCACTGACACCAACCCCAGCGGTAACGCTTTCGTTTTGGATGTAGATTTCGATCTGAGCAGTTGACCCTTCTGCGGGCACAAAAAAACGCCCGTATCTTGCGATACGGGCGTTTTTCATTGACCGGCGCTTACCACATATAACGTACGCCTACGTTGGCACCCCAAGGCTGCTCGACCTTGCCGCCGCTGCTGTGTTCAAGATCGGCATGCAGTTGCAGGTTCTTCGACAGCTTCACCGCAACACCCGCACCGAACTCAGCACGCGAACCTGACAGGTCGTTGTTGAACACATTATTGTTCACCGACACCTTATTGTTGTTGGCAAACTCGTGCACCATCGCCGCGCGCAAGTAAGGCTGGACCACGCTGCCACTGTCGAGTTGAATATCACGCCCAACCGTTGCACCGGCCTTGGCCATGATTGAGCGAGTACGCTCGCCCTCGGCTTTGAGGCCATTATCCAAGTTGTAGTTGGCGCCCTGGATCACCACGGTCGACACTTGGGCATACGGCTCGACAAAGAAGCCATCATCCAGCTTGATGTTGCGACCGAACTCGGCCGACAAACCACCACCGGTGTTGTTGTACTTGCCCTTGGACGAGGTGCCGTCGCTCAAACCGACCTTGGACTCGTTGTGGAAGCGGTTGACCTTGGCAACTGCGTCGAAATACAGGCCGCTTTCATCATCCAGCCAGGTGGCATATGCCCCCAGGTAGTAGCTCTTCACGTTACCGGAAGTGCCGCGTTTGAGGTTCAGGTCGGACGAACTGTGGCCAGCCATCACACCTACCAACCACTGGCTATCGGCCAGCGGCGTGTCGGCACCCAGAGTAAAGCCCTGCTGGGTTTGGTCGTAGCCCACGCCCGTGCTCTCGGCCACTTTGTATTTATTGCCATAACCACGAATCCAAACACCCGCCTGACCTGGCTCAAATCGCAATTCACCCATACGCGTACGCAGTGAAGTGGCCTCGCCATACCACACGGTCGGTGCGGTGTTGAACAGCGCCAGCACCGAGCGAGTACCAGGGCTGATCACACGATTGTTTGGGTCAAGGAACCAATCGGTGCCTTCCTTCTTCAGGCCGTAGGAATAAGCACCTACGTCGACCACGTCGCCCACCAGGGAGAAGTTGGCGTCACCACCTCCGGTGTGTACCACGCGGATCTCTTCAGGCTTCACCGGTTCTGCACCGCTGGCTGCGAGCAACAGGCTGTGGTTGCCCTTGGCCTCGCCTTCGATGTTCAGGAAATCCGTAACGCCACGGGCAAAATCAGTGCCCATGACAAAGGTGCCATTGCCTTCCAGGCTGTCCAGGTCCAATTGATAGAAGGCGTTGGTGTCGCCAAATTTCACTGTACCACCCGCCAGGCTCAAGGCGCCGACCTGGCTGTCGCCGGTCAACTCCCAGAACGACGCGTCGCCAACGTTCAGGCTGGTGACATTCTTCAGTTGGCCAGTGAGACCCGCATTGTTCTGCAGGTTCAAGTGCGCAGTGCTGCCATTCTCGACAATCACGTTGCCGTTCAAGCGACTGTGATCGACGTTCATGCTGGCCGTTGCACCACCGTTGACTTCCAGCAACGTACCGTTGCCACCGGTCAGGGTCGAGCCGTTGCGCACGTCGATCTCAACGTTCATAGCCTCGCCAGGATAACCATTGACGACAAGGGCAGAACCCGTACGACCTTCGACATGGGAGTTGTCCAGCGCCAGTTTGCCGATATCACCTTTACCGAAATCATTGCTGAATACCACGCCATTCTTGCCACCCACGATGGTACTTTGGCTGGCCGTGGCCGTCGCGCCGTCAAGCAATACGCCGTAGCTGTCGGCGCCCGTACCTTCCACCAACGTGTTCTGCTTGAAGTGCAATTCACTGTTCCCATACGCCATGGCGCCGCCAAGAAGACCACGGATGGTACTGTTATAGACCTCAGCAACACCGCCTTTTTCCGAGTTGAAATTCTGGAAAGCTTGCAGGCCAACAGTTGTGTTACTGGTGATGGTGCTGCCTTGAATAAGAGCAGAACTGTCATCCAGGCGAACGGCGCCAAACGTCGAGTGGTTGGATTCAACCGTAGCGTCATTGATCCTGACGGTGGAGCCTTGGGTTGCACGAATGTCATCGACCTGGCTGCCCGCATTGACAGTAAGTTCTGAATCGTTGACCAGGATATTACCGGCCCGTGCGCCGTTAAGCGTCAGATCGGATTTCTTATCCAATTGCCAATCATTCTTCAATTCACTGGAATCAATAACTTTTGACTCACCGACCAATTGACCGGCTTCAACAGTTGTTTGAGAGGCGGCAAACATTAAAAAAGCAACCGCAGGAAGTTTCATCATCTTGTTCAGTGGCTTGAGTTCAAAATTAACTAACGTAGACATGGTGGTTCACTCTCTGGGATAGAGCCTCTAAAACGGTATGACTCGTTCCCTAGGAATGGAGCCTTACCTGTGCGGCGCAGAGATTACGTAGTGAACGTACCCTTTGATGTAGGATTAATCTGAACAGTCAGCGCTACATATCAATTGAGCGATAGCGAAACGAGCAAAGAGCCTGAAACAGCAACGGACAGATGCACAAAAGGGAAGCCGGGCTTCCCTTTTGTGCTATCAGTTTTCAACGCACTTCAAGGTGTGGGTACAAAGGGCTCCCGATCGCAGAAAGAGTCAGGGTTGGAGAAGCCGGTGTACACATCGGCCAATTCACCGTGACCGGTTGCTCCCGTCGATGTGATCGTGGAGTAAGTCACCTCACAAGGCCCGAACGGCACCTGTGCCAGGAAGGGTCGGTACGTCACTTCAACGTTAAAACCACTGGTCACCTGTGCGGGAGTCAATGGTGGCGTCGTAATCGAAAGCATGAATGGCCCTGCTGGCAACCCTGGGAAATCGTTAGTGATCGTGATCGTGACGTCCACGGTATTGCCTGCCACCAGCCTCGGGTCCCCTGGAATGAACAACTCCCCATAGAGAACCGGTGGCGAACCGGGCATACGGGTCAGCAACGACGCACAAGACCATTCGCCCAGACCATCAAGGCGCAAGAACTGTGCAGGCGGCAATACCACCGTTACGGCGTCAATCACGTTGACTGTGGTGACACCCGATGGGTTCTCATTGGTGGTACCGGGGCCGGTAACAACGTAGCTGACAGGTTGCGGGCCGTTGCCGTGTCGGGCGACTACATCCCATGGAATGGTGAATTCAAAGTCGGTGCCGGGGGCAGTTGCTCCGATATTGAAAGGACCCACGCGTTCTTTGGTGACACCCCATAACAGATAAATGTCATTCAATGGATGAGGCAGAGCGGGAATATTCCAGAGCTCAATCCTGATGGTCACAGGCTGATCAGCGTCGGCAATCCGCAAAGTATTCAGCTCGGTGGCCGTGACCGCGCCAAACACCCGAGCCAGCTCAAGCCCCGGATTTTCGCTGCCTGGCGGAAGCGTAATCGGCAACACTGGCCCCTCTACTGACAAATCGAGGCGCACTTGTTTATCTGGAGATGGAAAAAACAGGCCATTGCGTTCGATCCGATAACGCACGCTCACCGTCTGCGGCCCCAGGGCCGCAGTGTAGGCGGCCCGGATCGCATCATTCATGTTGTCGAAGATTACGTCAAAGTCAACGAGCGGAGGGGATTGCGGGCCAAAGGGTTGCGCCTGCCATTGCCATTCGAACTGGTCCAGCCCGGTGGCAAAATTCAGGTACTCCTCAATATGCAGCTCAATGCCTGCCAGAAAATCTGGAATATCGAGCAAATCATCCGCACCGCCAATATCGTCAGGCGCAAGCGGAAGTACAGGCGCCAACGGCACGGGGTCGGCCAACAAGGAAACGGTGCGAAAATCAACAAAAGATGGACGACTGACATTCCCCGCCCGATCCGTGATGGTGTAGAAAATATAGTACAAACCGCTTAACACTATTTGCGCGGCTGACAGGAAGAAGGTGGCGCCGGTTGGCAACATCGGCACGCCGGGACCGCTTACTAAATACTCTGGTCGGGGGTCCATGACCGGGCTGAAATAAACGTTAATCATATCTCCCGCTTCATAGCGTCCTGGCTGCGGACCAAAGGTATTCGCAGGGATACCAATTTCCACACCGCCTTCACGGATCAGAAACGCATTATCGATAACCTCCCCCGGCGCCACATTGTTGAACGTCGGGACTGTCGGTTGTTCGCGCGAGGTCGCTACGGCATACGGCGCAATGGTATCGACACGGAATGCGCCGGGGTTGGATTCATCAAAGGCAGGTCCAGGGATACCCCCTGCCGCGTTACGGTACTGAGTGTTTTTGAGTTCATAAAAGCCGTGTCGAAATTCAGGCACTGGCGCAGCAACAAACCGGTTGATGATGGCTGGAACTGGATTGGTGTTGATCTGGAAGGGCGCCACCAGCGTGCTCCAGGTGGGCGGCGTCGCCGCGACATCGCGAATTTCGATGCTCATCCAATCGGTTGGCCGTGAGATTCCCCCAGTGCTCAGTTCCACGGTTATCCCGACCGGCGCAACGATCGCCGGAATAAGACCAGTGGCATCATCCAGTGCTTCGGCGATCGTGGGTGCATTGATGACGAGCGGCGCAGGTGCAGAGGTATTCGGATTGCTGCTCATTTCAAACTCTCCTTGCTGTTGATGTAGATACCGCATATCTCCGCCTAAGCCGTCAGAACAGGTCCGCGCCCCGCCAGAGCATTACAACCGGCAGACCAAAACCCGGGCACGCCCCTTCCGTCCGACTGACTTTCGGCCAAACAACGCTGGTGAAAAATTCGTTACACACTCCCCCCTCGAGCGCCCAGTGCTTAAGCGCTCAAGGGGGAGAACAGCAGAGCCTAGGGTTCAGGACCATTACCGCCAAGCCAGCAGTAGATAGGATCTGGTGGTATTGGCGAGGTCGGCACAACCCGATCGAACTGCACGAACCGGGAAGCAGAACGACCCATCGGCACGCCCAATCTGGACACCGTATAGCTTGCCTCGCCGCCCGCATTTTTCTTCAAGGGTCGGATCACCCGCTCGACGTCTGTAATCCTGAAGTTGTACCCCAAGGCATCCGCAACACCGTCCCAAAAATGCGTCAAGGTCTCAACGACAGAAGGGTCCGGGTTGACATCAGGGTATTGGCCATAACCCTGGAACCGCAACGTAACCAGGTCCCCATCCTGCAGGTTTGGATCAGGTGGAATGAACACTTCGACATAAAACCAAATCGCAGGGGTAGTACTGCAGGTCATATATCGATTTGGATGCGACTCAGATTGAGGGAAACTGGGCCGCGTGTAGATTGGCGCAGGAAGATCCGTCTCTAGCCTTACTCGGGCCACCTGCGAGAACAACGGATTGACATTGCCCGCGCGGTCCATCAGACGATAGAAACAGAAGAGGAACAAAGCCCCTGGAAAACTGCGGAAAACCTCGCGGGGCACATCAACGAATATCCGGCCAGTGGCACTGCTAAGCGGGGGGGAGACAAGCGTCGGAGCACCGGTTGGCAGCAGATTCATATCAGAAAAATAAAGTAGCACTACGTCGCCCACCTCACGGTCCAGATACCCATCTGGAATTTCCATGGGCACCAGGGGATTGGCGTCCAGATAGGAGGTGGTAATCGGGTCTCTAGGATAAATGGCCGGAGGTAGCAACGCTCCGCTACCTGGTGCATCACGATCGATTCGGATGGTTACGGTGCTGGAAATATCAAAACTCGGACCGTCCGGCGTACGGTTATGCACGCGATACCGAACATCAACAATTGCGCTGCTCAACAAAAAAGCCTGCGGTATTTGCACACGCAGAGGAAAATCCGCAGCGGTCAGCGGATTTGGCAACAAAATAGGCGGTGCATCAGTAGGTCGGGCACCTCGCACAGCCCACTCGAACACCACATACTGGTCGCGGCCCGGAGTCGGTAAAAACGCCCAGGGTGTTGGAAGATCGACCTCAAGGTCCGCGAAGTAAAATCGGGCGGGTATCAAGCCATCCGACTCCGCGTCGACGAAATCCGCTGCGTCCAGAATGAGCGGCCCAGCCGGCCCCGAGGGTCCACTCGCACTTGACTGCCCAGAACCTACAGTGTTCATAAAGGCCTCCCATAATACAAACACGCCTGACTCTCAGGCGATTCGAATAAACGTTTTACGAGGTCGATTGAACTCCATTCACCTGTCTGCAACTACTGTCAGAACTAACAGGTTCACACTCCGTTCGTCGTTTTCACCCGCCACTTCATTGGCGGGCTGGGCGAATATTTGCTTGACGATGCCTGCGGACTGGTGTTTTCTGAAACCGGTTTCAGTCGTATCCCAAATCGAATAAGAAAGGCGCAACCGTGACTTCATTTTCCGCCGCTCAGCGCAGCCGCGTGACCATGCTAGATGTGGCCCAACACGCCGGCGTTTCCAAAGCCAGTGTCTCGCGCTTCATCGGCGACGACCGCGCCCTGCTCTCCGACGCTATCGCGTTGCGTATCGAGCAAGCCATCGAGCAACTCGGCTACCGCCCCAACCAGATGGCCCGTGGCCTCAAACGTGGGCGCACACGCCTGATCGGCATGCTCGTCGCCGACATCCGCAACCCCTATTCCATTGCCGTGATGCATGGCGTTGAAACCGCCTGCCGCCAGCACGGCTACAGCCTGGTGGTGTGCAACACCGACCGCGATGACGAGCAGGAGCGCCAACACCTGGCCGCGCTGCGTTCGTACAACATCGAAGGGCTGATCGTGAACACCCTCGGCCATCACCTTGACCAATTGCTGGAACTGCAACGGGAAATGCCCCTGGTGCTGGTAGACCGCAAGGTCGCGCCGTTGCACAGCGACCTGGTCGGGTTGGACAACCCGGCGGCGGTGCGCATGGCCATTGAGCACCTGCAACAACAGGGTTACCGCGATCTGTTGCTGGTGAGTGAAGCCACCGACGGCACCAGCTCGCGGCTGGAGCGACTGGAAAGCTTCAAGGCCGAGATCGCGGCCCGTCCCGACTTGAACGGCGCGGTGCTGGAACTGGACGAAAAACTGCACGCCAACCTGCAAACCTTCCTCGCCAAGCCCGGCCCCAAAGCGCTGTTTTGTGCCAACGGTGTTGCCGCGCTGGCCTGCACCCGTGCGCTCAAGCAACTAGGTTGTGACCTGTTCGGCGACGTCGGCCTGATCGCCCTGGATGACCTGGACTGGTATCCCTTGGTCGGCAACGGCATCACTGCCCTCGCCCAACCCACCGAGGCCATCGGCGCCAGCGCATTCGACTGCTTGCTCAAGCGCCTGCGCGGTGATACCGATCCCACGCGCACCCTGGGTTTCCTGCCCCAACTCATCATTCGAGGCTCGACCCGCCCCTCGTAGGAGCCGGCTTGCCGGCTCCTGCAGTTTGTTTTGTGAATAAAAATGAAACCGGTTTCAGAGGTAAACAACAATGCATAAATACCCCGTTTCCATCAGCCTCTCCAGCTACGGCGCCGACCGGGTCCGTGAGCAAGGCCAATTGAGTTTCGTCGAATTGCTCGCCTCTGCCGGTGCGCAACGCATCGAATGGCGTGAGGAATTACTGACGCACGAACACCCCGCCGAGTTGGCTCAGGCCGCGGCGCAACACGATTTGCAATCGGTGTTTTCATCGCCGCTGGAGCTGTGGGTCGCCGGCCGCGCCCAGCCCAACGCCGAACTCGCCGCCACCCTCGACCGTGCCCAGGCCTTCGGTGCGCGCTGGCTGAAAGTCTCCCTCGGCTACTTCACCGACACCAACGACCTCGAAAGCCTGCACGCCCTGCTCAGCCGCCACCCGGTGCAGTTGCTGGTGGAAAACGACCAGACCCTGCACGGCGGGCGTATCGAGCCGATGCAACGCTTTTTCACCGAAGTCGAACGCCTCGGCCTGCCGGTCAAGATGACCTTCGATATCGGCAACTGGCAGTGGCAGGACCAATCTGCCCTGACTGCCGCGCGCCTGCTCGGGCGACATGTGGATTACCTGCACTGCAAAGCGGTGGCGCGCCGCCCGGACGGCAAACTCGTGGCCCTGCCACCCGGCGCCACCGACCTGCAACTGTGGGAACAACTGCTCAAGCACATGACCCAAGGAATTGCCCGGGCAGTGGAATTCCCGCTGCAAGGCGACGACCTGATCGCGGTTACCGCACACCAGGTCGCCACCCTCGCCCTGCTAGGCCAACCTCGCGTGGAGAACGCCCATGTCTGAGATCGATATTCTGTCTTTTGGCGAAACCATGGCGATGTTTGTCGCCGAGCAGACCGGCGACCTGGCCCAAGTGGCGCAGTTTCATAAACGCATCGCCGGGGCCGACAGCAACGTCGCCATCGGTCTGTCGCGCCTGGGTTTCAAGGTGGCGTGGCTGAGTCGGGTGGGCAACGATTGCCTTGGCCGCTTTGTGGTCGATACGTTGAAACACGAAGGGCTGGATTGCCGGCACGTGGCCGTCGATCCCCTGCATCCGACCGGCTTTCAGTTCAAGTCCCGCGAAGAAGCCGGTGCCGATCCCCAGGTGGAGTATTTCCGCAAAGGCTCGGCGGCCAGTCACCTGTCGCTCGCGGCGATGAGCCCTGGCTTGCTCAACGCCCGCCATCTGCACGCCACGGGAATTCCGCCGGCGTTGTCCGAGGCCACCCGCGAGTTGTCCGTCGAGTTGATGACACAGATGCGCAAAGCCGGGCGCAGCGTGTCGTTCGACCCCAACCTGCGCCCGTCGCTGTGGCCCAACCAGCAGACGATGATCCGTGAAATCAATGCCCTCGCCGGCCTGGCCGACTGGGTCTTGCCGGGCCTGGGCGAAGGCCGCCTGCTCAGCGGTTTCGACGACCCGGCCGACATCGCCGCGTTCTACCTCGACCGGGGCGCCGAAGCCGTGGCGATCAAGCTCGGTGCGGACGGCGCCTACTACCGCACCCACCTGGACCAGGGCTTTGTCGCCGCCGTACCCGTGGAAAAAGTGGTCGACACCGTCGGCGCCGGCGATGGTTTTGCCGTCGGCATGATCAGCGCCCTGCTGGAAAACCTCAGCTTCCCCGAGGCGGTGCAGCGCGGCAACTGGATCGGCAGCCGGGCCGTACAGAGTCGCGGTGACATGGAGGGTTTGCCCACCCGTGAAGAGTTAACCGTCAAATCCGTTGCTTGACCCACAACCTGTTGCCACAACTACAACAAGCTCAGGAGCAACCCCATGGAAACCGTGAAACTCGCCACCCGCCGTTGGTGGTACATCATGCCCATCGTTTTTATCACCTACAGCCTGGCCTACCTGGACCGCGCCAACTACGGCTTCGCCGCTGCCTCCGGGATGGCCGAAGACCTGATGATCACGCCGGGCATGTCCTCGCTGCTGGGTGCATTGTTTTTCCTCGGCTACTTTTTCTTCCAGGTGCCAGGGGCGATCTATGCGCAAAAACGCAGCGTCAAAAAACTGATTTTTGTCAGCCTGATCCTCTGGGGCGGCCTGGCCACCCTGACCGGCGTGGTGTCCAACGCCTACATGCTGATCGTGATCCGCTTCACCCTCGGCGTGGTCGAAGCGGCAGTGATGCCGGCGATGCTGGTGTACCTGTGCCACTGGTTTACCCGTGCCGAACGCTCGCGGGCCAACACCTTCCTGATCCTTGGCAACCCGGTGACCATGCTGTGGATGTCGGTGGTGTCGGGCTACCTGGTGCAGCATTTCAGCTGGCGCTGGATGTTTATCATCGAAGGCCTGCCCGCCGTGTTGTGGGCATTTATCTGGTGGCGCCTGGCCGATGAGCGACCAAACGATGCGAAATGGCTGAGCGACAGCGAAAAACACAGCCTGCAAAGCGCCCTCGCCGCCGAACAGGTGGGCATCAAGGCGGTGAAGAATTACGCCGAGGCGTTCCGCTCGCCGAAGGTGATCATCCTCGCGCTGCAGTTCTTTTGCTGGAGCATTGGCGTGTACGGTTTTGTGCTGTGGCTGCCGTCAATCCTCAAGGCCGGTTTGCAGATGGACATGGTCGAGGCCGGCTGGCTGTCGGCGCTGCCTTATCTGGCAGCGGTGATTGGCATGCTCGTGGTGTCCTGGGGCTCGGACAAGCTGCAAAAACGCAAACGCTTCGTCTGGCCGCCGCTGCTGATCGCGTCCATCGCGTTCTACGCGTCCTACGTGCTCGGCGCCGAACATTTCTGGTGGTCCTACACCTTGCTAGTGATCGCCGGGGCCTGCATGTACGCGCCGTATGGGCCGTTTTTCGCCATCGTTCCGGAGATCCTGCCGGCCAACGTCGCCGGGGGCGCCATGGCGCTGATCAACAGCATGGGCGCCCTTGGTTCGTTCGGCGGTTCGTACCTGGTGGGTTACCTCAATAGCAGCACCGGCTCGCCCGGTGCCTCGTACCTGCTGATGAGCGGTGCGTTGCTGCTGTCGGTGGTGCTGACGATTTTCCTCAAGCCCGGCGCCAGCGATCGCGTGCCGGCGCCAACCCTGGATTTGAAGGTAAAGACCGCATGAAAAAGTCCGTTGTGCTGTACAAAAAACTCTCCGCGCCGCTGATGGCGCGCCTGCATGCACAGGCCGAGGTCACGTTGATCGACGCCCTCGACGAACCGGGCTTGGCCAAGCTGCGCGACGCCCTGCCGACCGCCCACGGCCTGCTCGGTGCCAGCCTGCGCCTGGACGCGCAACTGCTGGACCTCGCGCCGCACCTGGAAGCGGTGGCGAGCGTGTCGGTGGGGGTCGACAACTACGACATCGACTACCTGACCGCGCGCGGCATCCTGCTCAGCAACACCCCCGACGTGCTCACCGAAACCACCGCCGACACCGGCTTCGCGCTGATCCTCGCCACTGCCCGTCGCGTGGTCGAACTGGCCGACATGGTGCGCGCCGGGCAGTGGCACAAGAACATCGGCCCGGCGCACTTTGGCAGCGACGTGCACGGCAAGACCCTGGGCATCATTGGCATGGGTCGCATCGGTGAAGCCTTGGCCCAGCGCGGGCACTTCGGCTTTGGCATGCCGGTGCTCTATCACAGCCATTCGCCCAAGCCGCTGGTGGAAGCACGGTTTGGCGCGCAGTACCGCAGCTTGCAGGACCTGTTGCAGCAAGCCGACTTTGTCTGCCTGACATTGCCGCTCACCGCTGAAACCGAAAAGCTGATCGGCGCCGAGGAGTTCGCCTTGATGGGCCCGGACACGATCTTTATCAACATCTCGAGGGGCAAGGTGGTGGACGAAGCGGCGCTGGTGCAGGCGTTGCAACAACGCACGATTCGCGCGGCGGGGTTGGATGTGTTTGAGCGTGAGCCGCTGAGTCACGACTCACCGTTGCTGCGCCTGAACAATGTGGTGGCAACCCCGCATATCGGCTCGGCGACCCATGAGACGCGGGAGGCGATGGCCAAGTGTGCGGTGGATAATCTGCTGCAGGCATTGGCGGGTGAAAAGCCAAAAAATCTGGTGAACTCAGCCGCCTGGAGACAGTAACCCCTCGCACCCTACAAAACCCATGTGGGAGCCCGCTCCCACACAAGCCCACTCCTACCTTATTGATCTCATTTCACGCCAAGTCAGATAACGAACCTGGCCACCATCCCATTCAAATCCACCGCCAGGCGCGACAGCTCATGGCTGGCCGCGCTGGTCTGGTTGGCGCCCGCTGCCGACTGGGTTGCCAGGTCGCGGATGTTCACCAGGTTGCGGTCCACCTCACGGGACACCTGCGCCTGTTCTTCCGAAGCGCTGGCGATCACCAGGTTGCGTTCGTTGATCAGGCTGATGGACTGGGTAATCTGCTCCAGCGCCACACCGGCGGCGCGGGCCATTTCCAGGGTGTTTTGCGTGCGCTGGTTACTTTGCTGCATCGATTGCACCGCTTCACCTGTGCCGTTCTGGATGCCGGCGACCATCTTCTCAATTTCCTGGGTCGACTGCGCAGTGCGATGGGCCAGGGCGCGCACTTCGTCCGCCACTACGGCAAAACCGCGTCCGGCCTCACCGGCACGGGCGGCCTCGATGGCGGCATTGAGCGCCAGCAGGTTGGTCTGCTCGGCAATGGCGCGGATCACGTCGAGCACTTTGCCGATGTCCCGGCCCTGGGTCGCCAGGCCTTCGATCAATACGGCCGTGTTTTGCACGTCGTGGGTCATGGTCTGGATCGCCTCGACGGTTTCCACCACACGGTCGCGGCCTGCCCGCGCCGCCTGGTTGGACTGGCCGGATGCTTCGGACGTGGACACCGCATTACGCGCCACCTCTTCCACGGCCGCCGTCATCTCGTTGACCGCCGTAGCGGCCTGATCGATTTCGTTGTTTTGTTGTTGCAGGCCTTTGGAGGCTTCTTCGGTGACCGCGCTCAGCTCTTCAGCGGCAGACGCCAACTGCGTGGCCGAACCGGCGATGTGCTGGATGGTCTGGCGCAGGTTGGCCTGCATCGTCGCCAGGGCGCTGAGCAGCCGGGCCGGTTCGTCCTTGCCGTCGTCCTCGATGGTTTTGCTGAGATTGCCGGCGGCGATGGTCTCGGCCACTTCCACAGCCTTGCGCAGCGGCGTGACGATGCTACGGGTCAATAGCCAGGCCAGCAGTACAGTGAGCAGCGCGGCGGCGACCGCGACCACAATCACCCCCATGATTGCGCCTTGGTAACTCTGCCCGGCATCCGCGTCGGCTTGCTTGGCATTCGCCGCGTTCATCGCGATGAGCTTGTTCAACTGCTCGCCCATCTGGTCGGTGCCTTCCTTGATCCGCGTGTTGATCAGGGCGCGCATTTCCTCGACCTGGCCCTGTCGCGACAAGGCCAGCATGTCGGCCTGGGCCTTGCTGTAGTTGTCCAGGGTGGTCACAAAGGTCTTGTACAGCGCGGCCTCATCTGCGCTGGCAGGCAGCGCCGCATAACCCGCCTGGGCGGTTTTTACCTTGTCGGCCAGTGCCGCCATGCGGGTTTCCGCTTCCTGCAGGCTGGCCGGCTCGCGGTTGACCAATACGCGAAATGACAGGATGCGCAAACGCAACACGTTTTCGGTGATGTTGCCCAGGTACGTCACGCTGGGCAGTTGGTTGGCGCTCATGTCCACCGAGGACTGGCGGATCTGCGTCATGCGGTTGACCGCGAACACCCCCAATAGGATCACTAACAACGCAATAAAGGCGAAACCGAGAAACGCGCGAGGGGCAATGTTCAGTTGGCGAAGTGACATAGAGGATGCTCTCAGATGGAATGTTTGCGCGCGTCCCTGCCGCGAAACGATCCGTCAGCGACAACGCGCTGCTCAGACCTTGGTCACCACTGTTGTAATTGATAGGTGGGCCTATCCACGTTATCGGCAAGCAACCGCGTTTTATGCAGGGTCTTTATAAATATTTTTTTACACTTCTGGCGTTGGGCAGTTTCTGGCATCCTGCGCCTCCATTTTCTGACCCGAGCCATCATTTTGTCTGACGCTCAAGCCCCGCGCCCCCGCTATAAATCCGACCTGATCTACGGCCTCGAAGACCGTCCGCACTTCACTGCCGCGATTTTTGCCGCACTGCAGCACGTGTTGGCGAGTTTTGTCGGGATCATCACGCCCACCCTGATTGTCGGCGGCGTACTGGGCCTGGAAAGCGAAGTGCCCTATCTCGTGAGCATGGCGTTGTTCGTGTCGGGCCTTGGCACCTTTGTGCAGGCGCGCAAGTTCGGCCGCATCGGCTCCGGCTTACTGTGCCTGCAAGGCACCAGTTTCTCGTTTATCAGCGTCATCCTCAGTGCGGGGTTCATGGTCAAGGCCCGGGGCGGCGGCACCGATGAGATTCTGTCGACAATCTTCGGCATCTGCTTTTTTGCGGCGTTTATCGAAGTGGTGCTCAGCCAGTTCATCGGCAAACTGCGCAAATTGATCACCCCGGTGGTCACCGGCACCATCATTACCTTGATGGGGTTGTCGCTGATCAAGGTGGCGGTCACCGACATGGCCGGCGGTTTTGGCGCCCCGGACCTGGGCGCCGCCGGCAACATGGGCCTGGCGGCACTGGTGCTGCTGACCATTGTGGTCCTCAACCGCTTCAGCAATCCGTTCCTGCGCCTGGGTTCCATCGTCATCGGCCTGACCCTGGGCTTCGTGGTGGCCTGGATGATGGGCCGCGTGGACCTGGCGGCGCTGCCCCAGGTGCCGTTGATCAGCGTGCCGGTGCCGTTCAAATACGGCTTCTCGTTCGACTGGGTGGCGTTTATCCCGGTGGCGGTGATCTTCCTGATTTCGCCGTTGGAAGCGGCCGGCGACCTGACGGCCAACTCGATGATTTCCCAACAGCCGGTCAAGGGCCCGCTGTACATCAAGCGCATCAAATCGGGCCTGCTGGCCGACGGTCTCAACTCGGCGATGGCCGCGACCTTCAACAGCCTGCCAATGGTGACCTTTGCCCAGAACAACGGCGTGATCCAGTTGACCGGCGTGGCCAGCCGCTACGTGGCGTACTTTATCGCCGGCCTGCTGGTGCTGTTGGGGCTGTTCCCGATGATCGGCGCGGTGCTGCAACTGATGCCCAAGCCGGTTCTGGGCGGCGCCACCCTGATCATGTTTGGCACTGTGGCCGTGGCCGGCATCAAGATCCTCGCCGAAGCCGGGCTGCACCGCCGCAACGTGCTGATCGTGGCGATCTCCCTCGGCATGGGCCTGGGCGTCGCCGCCGTACCGGAAGTGCTGCGCGACCTGCCCAAGGCGCTGCACAACATCTTCGAATCGCCGATTACCGTGGGTGCGTTCTGTGCAATCGTGCTGAACATTTTCCTGCCGGAAGAGTTCATAGAGCTGGAAGAAGATGAATTTGATCCGGAGTCCTCTACCCTCAAGGTGATGCAAGACCCGGACGTCACTAAATAGGAGCACCTTTGTATGCGCAAGCTCATGGTTGTAACGCTAATGCTGCTGACCTTGAGCGCCTGCGCGCTGTTCCCGCACCGTGACCCGGTGACCATCAACGTGGTGGGCATCGAACCGCTGCAAAGCCAGGAGCTGGAAGTGCGGTTCTTGGTGAAGCTGCGGGTGCAGAACCCCAATGAAACGGCGATCGACTACAACGGCGTGGCCCTGGACCTGGAAGTCAATGGCCACCCGTTGGCATCGGGAGTGAGCGATCAGGCCGGAAGCATCCCACGCTTTTCCGAGACGGTGCTGAAGGTGCCGGTGAGTGTTTCGGCGTTCTCGGTGTTGCGCCAGACCCTGGGCCTGAGCCAGACCCAGAGTTTGAACAACCTGCCCTACGTGCTGCGGGGCAAGCTGGCGGGCGGGCTGTTTGGCACCATGCGCTTCGTTGACCGCGGAACCCTGGACCTGTAGTGAGCGGGCTTGCCCCGCGCTGGGCGGCGAAGCCGCCCCAAACGGTCCGCCGCGGTATATCAGAAAGACCGAGGCGTCTGGATTTGGGGCGGCTTCGCCCCCCAGCGCGGGCAAGCCCGCTCACTACAGGTTTTCAGCGGGTGCATGTCAGTCAGTGATAAAGCGCACCCCCGGCCTGGCCCGTTCATCCACGACCAACTCGAACACGTCCGGGCGGGCATAGTGCCCCACCACGTCGTAGTCATACCGCGCACGCACCAGCTCATCGGTATCGATCTGCGCCGTGAGCAACCCCGCCTCGCCCAGCAATGGCCCTGCCAGCACATCCCCCATCGGCCCGACAATCACGCTGCCACCGGCAATCAACGGCCGCTGCGCCGGCCAGTTGGCGATCTGCACACCTAACGCCTCGGGCGATGCCTGCACCTGACACGCACTGACCACAAAGCAGCGTCCCTCATGGGCGACATGACGCATGCTGACCTGCCACATCTCACGCTCGTCCACCGTCGGTGCGCACCACACCTCCACGCCCTTGGCGTACATCGCCGTGCGCAGCAGCGGCATCATGTTTTCCCAGCACACCGCACCGCCAACACGTCCGACGGCCGTGTCGATCACGGGTAACGTCGAGCCATCGCCCTTGCCCCAGATCAGCCGCTCGGTGCCGGTGGGCATCAGCTTGCGGTGCTTGGCCACCAGGCCGCCTGCCGGTTCGAAGTACAACACGGTGCAATACAGGGTATTGCCACTGCGCTCGATCACACCAAGGACCAGGCTGGCGCCGGTACGCGCCGACAAGCCCGCCAGCGCGTCAGTCTCGGCGCCGGGCACGTCGATGGCATTGGCAAAATAGCGCGCAAAGGCCTCGCGCCCCTCCGGCAGCCGGTAGCCCAATTGCGTGCCGAAGCTTTCGCCCTTGGGATAGCCACCGAGCAACGCCTCGGGCATCACCACCAGTTGCGCGCCACTGCGCTGGATCTCGTCCTCGTAACCGAGGATTTGCGCAAGGGTGTCAGCCTTGCCGCCGGGCAAAGAACCGATTTGCAAAGCAGCTACAGTCGAAACAGGCATCACGATCACTCCGGAAAATGGGGTTGCCCATTCTCCCGCCAGCCTCGATCATGAATAAAGCCCAGTTCACTGCTGAATGATATGAGCCAAATGAATATCGCCAAGGTCGATCTGAACCTACTGAAAACCTTCGAAGCCCTGTACGACGAATCCAGCGCCAGCCGTGCGGCATTGCGCCTGGGCGTCACGCAATCGGCCGTCAGCGCCGGGCTGCGGCGCTTGCGTGAGGTGTATGAGGATCAGTTATTCGTGCGCACCGGCCGCGGGTTGGCGCCGACCTTGCGCGCCAATCAACTGAAACCGCTGATCAGCGAGGCCCTGGAACGCTGCCGGCAAAGCCTGGCCATGGTCAACCCGGATAACCAGCAATATCAGGGGCGCTCGGTGGTGCTGGGTTTGTCCGATGACTTCGAAATCGCTTACGGCCGCCGGCTGATACAAGCCATCGCACAACGGGCGCCGAAACTGCGGGTGATTTTCCGTCAGACCCACAGCCAGATCGTCGCCGGCGCCCTGCTCGACCGCAGCCTGGACCTGGCGATCACGGCGGGCGGCTTTGCCCAGGGCAGGCTGAGCCGCCAGGTGTTGGGAGAAGGTGATTACCGCTGCCTGCTGGACTCGGACCAGGCGGGCATCAGCCTGGACGAGTTCGTCAGCCGCGAGCATGTGCTGGTGTCATCCGGCGGGTTTATCGGGATTACCGACGAGGGCTTGGCGGCCAAGGGTTTGAGCCGCCAGGTGTGTGCGTCCACCAGCCACTTTGCCGCGCTGCCGTTTCTGCTCAAGGGCAGCCAGGCGGTAGCGACCATTCCGGGGCATGCGGCGCAGGCCATCGCGCAGATGAGCGGCCTGCGTATGCTGCCGTGCCCGCTGGCGTTGCCGCGCTACCCGGTGGAACTGGGCTGGCGCACCCAGGCACAGCTGGATCCGATGTTACTGAAAGTGCGTGAAGCGATCGTGGCGAGCTTTATTTAGCCGCTGCCATCAACTTGTTGACCTCACTGCGCACCATGTTGGAAAACTCCGGCGGCGACATGCCGTCGAGTTCGGCGCGGACCCACTCGGCCCATTTACCCTTGCGCTTGGCACGCTCGCCGAACAAGCGCGCCGCTTCGCCCTTGGCCTTGCCCAGGTTGGTTTGCCACAGGTCGTAGAGGCGCGACTTTTCATCTTCCAGCTCGGCACGTTCGGCGAGGGTCTTGTTGGCCAGATTGAAGCTCATGTTGAAATACCTGCTGCACAAATAGGCGACATCTTACACTGTAGGTCCAAATTTCCTGATTCGGATTTTGCCCAAGACCCGGCGGCGGCAAAAAAAACGCAACTTTTGCCGCCGCCCGATACTCCATTGTTCACTGTCACATTCACTCGCAAGGAGTCACACAATGGCCCGCAAAACCGCTGCCCAAGCCGTCGAAGACCAAATCAAGGACCAAGCCTTCAGCGAACTGACCGCGCTGATCGAAGAATCGGACAAACTGCTCAAAAGCAGCGCATCCCTGGTGGGCGAAGAAGGCGAAACCCTGCGCGAGCAGGTTGCCATCAAGCTCAAGCAGGCGCTGGACTCGGTGTCCAGCGTGCGTGAACGCAGCAAGCCGGTGGTCGATGCCACCGAAACCTACATCGGTGGCCATCCTTGGCAGACCGTGGCCATTTCCGCAGGCTTTGGCCTGGTGGTCGGCCTGTTGCTCGGTCGCCGCAACTGAGTACGCCGGGCTGCGCCACTGGCGCAGCCCGCTTTCACGCTTCGGCCAGCGCCTGCAACTCGTGCAATTGCTGCGCCTCGATCTCGATCCCCTGCTCCAGCGACTTCGCCCGCGTGCGATGGCGCCGATCCCCCGGCAACCGCCGCAACCCCGCCGCATGCATCTGCCGCACCAGTTCCTGGCTGCGCTCGGCGAACGCCTGGCCGCTGGTTTTGCTCGGGTCGATCACGATCAACAGTTGGCCGGTCCAGGGCGTACGTGCGCCGGGGTGATCGGACCAATCGAACTCGAAGGAAAAATTGCCGCCGGTCAACGCTGCCGCGAGCAACTCCACCATCATCGACAACGCCGAGCCCTTGTGGCCACCGAACGGCAGCAAGGCGCCGCCTTCAAGAATGGCTCTGGGGTCCTGGGTCGGCTGGCCAAGGCCATCCACGCCCATGCCCGGCGGCAGGCGTTCGCCCTTGCGTGCGGCGATCTGCACGTCGCCATGGGCGATCGCACTGGTGGCCAGGTCGAACACAATCGGCAGACCGTCGGCACGCGGCGCGGCAAAGGCGATGGGGTTGGTGCCGAACAGCGGACGGTCGGCGCCGTGGGGCACCACGCAGGTCATGCTGTTGACCACACTCAATGCCACCAGGCCTTCTTCGGCGAACGGTTCGACGTCCGGCCACAAGGCCGCAAAGTGATGGGAGTTATGAATCGCCAGCAACGCGATCCCGGCACTGCGGGCCTTCGCCACCAGCAGTGCCCTCGCCGCTTCCAGCGCCGACTGGGCAAACCCGTTGCCGGCGTCGACCCTGACAAACCCCGAGGCCACATCGGTAACGACGGGCTCGGCCTTGCCGTTCACCCAGCCGCTGGCCAGGGTACTGAGGTAGCCGGGGATACGGAAAATGCCGTGGCTGTGCGCGCCGTCGCGCTCGGCCATCGCGCAGTTGTGCGCCAGCACGGCCGCCACGTGGGGCGAGGTGCCATGGCGTTCGAAAATGCGTTGCAGCAGTGCCACCAGGTCGGTGAAGCGGATACGAGCATGGGAACTGCCAAGTTGCGAGGACTGCGCAGACATCTGTAGCTCCGATTTTATGATTGGAAGGGGCGACAAGACTGGAAACCCAGGCCTGGGATTAAACAACGCCGACAGCACAGGCTGTCAATCGCCGTTTGATAACCCATCGGGATTTGCAGCAGTTATCTACCGCTGTATGCCAAGCCGAGGCTCCTACCCTGCCGCTCCAGACGCTGACCGACACGGAGCAAACGATGGCGCGCGTAACCCCACCCTATTTTTTCAACGAGTTCCTGCAGCCAGTCAGGAGGAAACAGCCAACCGAGCGCGAACAAGCCCTGGGTTTGACACTCAACGACCTCGACTGGCTGCACACGCTGTACTACGCCACCGATCACGCCCGCCAGAACACCGAACTGCGCAAGTACCCCATGCAAGTGGAGAAATTGCAGGTCAGCATGAAGGACCAGCCCGCGCTCCCACTGGCCGGGGCATTCATCATGAGCCCCAGCCCCGATGGCCAGAAGGCATTGCTGTACACGCCCTATGGCGGGATTGAGGTATTCGACAGCCGCGACGAGCTACTTACAGAGTTAAACAATCGCATCAATATACAAGGCCAACGCACTGATTTAATTATTTTTTTATCAATATCTCAGCGTGCCAAATTCACCCCAGACCAGCCCTGCACCCTGACATCTTCGATCATCGACGGCGCCGTCATGCAGGATCAGGAGCATACCCTGCAGGCCTGCCAGCTTCAGAATGCGCAGGACATGCTGGCGCAATTGCGCACCACGCCAACCCTGTCATGGATGCTCGATACGCTGCTCGGCATCATGGCGCGCTCGTACTTCTCCGGCCTGGATCAGCGCGATACACGCGTCAACACACGCCACCAAGACGCTTCGCAGTGGACCAGTTCTGTCCCTTTGAGTGAGGTGTTGTTGCAGTTCTACCTCAAGCAGGCGTGGCCCGGCAGCCAAACGCGCACATTCACCAACCCACGGCATGACACTCACGCCTTCACCGCCGCGCAGCTGGCAGCCGATCAGCGGCAGTGGGAAAGCCTGATCGAACAAACCGCCGGGATTCTGTCCAAACTGCTGAGCAGCCTGTTGCTGACGTGGTGGAATGAAGACATCGGCGGCGGCCGCTCACGGCTGGGGCTGTTTGCCCAGGTGATGAGTGACAAGTTCCGCGTCGACCTGCTGCTCAAGCGCCAGAACGGCATCCTGTCGGCCGAGGAAAGCCACCAACTGCTCGCCACCTTTCTTCCGGACCAGGCTGCACGCAGCGCCTGGCACGCACACCTGAACATCGACAAGGTGAAGATCCACGCGCCTTATCAACATTACGTGGAACTGGCTGCCACGTTGTTGATCAATGACACCCACGCCTACCTGTACACCCAGTCGCGCGGGTTGCAGCTGCTCAAGGACCTCGCCGACCTCAACGATACGCTGCTCGAGATGCTCAAGGCCGCCGGGCATCAGGATGAACTGCTCAACTTTCTGTCGCTGGACGAACGCAGCGTGTACATCGGCATGGATCAAGTGCAGATCAGCGGCGTGCCGGTACTCGCAGACGTGTTCGGCGAAATGGTTCAGGACATCGCCGCCAAACAATTGAGCAACCTGGAGCACGCCCTCGCGGTATATCGACGCAGTGAAGGGGCGGTGGACCTGGCGGCGTTGCTCGACTGTGCGCTGGACCTGCGCCACATGCTCGACAGTCGCTTGCTGGCGCTGGACGCGCAGGGACGCTGGAGCGCACATCCTGTCTCCAGCGACAACGGCCGCCCTTCCACGGTGCAAGCCGAACGTGCCAAACAACAGTTGCTCACTTTGCGCGCCGCCGACGCGGCACTGGCGATGCGCCGGCGCGAGCACCCCACGTTACGCACGCTGGCGACACAGGCGTTGGACAAAGAGTTGAACGAGCGCTCGCTGGCCTTGCACGCCGATGACGTCTACGTGAACACCTACGCCACCGAAGCCCGGCAAAAGGAAGACCGCAAGCCCCTGACCTCTGTGAGCATGGTCGATCACTTTATCCAGCGCTTGAGTCATGCAGCCCCACCTGTGGAAGAGACGCCGCAGTTAGGGTTCTATGGCAAACACCGCGCCGGCTTCTCCAGCCGCTGGAACAGCTTGAACGGTACAACCTTCAATGCGGTGATCGAACAGCGCCCTGGCGCCGTTCAGCAATCACGACATCCGCATGCTGCCGCGCCTGTTCCTGCGAAGCCATCAGGATGCCTTGAACGACGCGCTGATGCTGGGCTTGCGCAGTGAAGCCGAGCTGCGGCTGCTGAACAAAACCCTGAGCCCGGCGAGCCAGGCGATTGTCGACACGGTGTTGCGCCCCGATAGCATGACCCGCGTCAAACGGCACGGCCTCAAGGGCTTTCTGCCGGATGCGTTTGGCTTGACCCTCAAGGTCGGCACCGACGAGCGTGCGCACGCCCTGGCCAACTGCTTTGTACTCACGGAACGCGGTGGCCTGGACCCGGACCATTCGGGGCAAGCCGTGCTCTGGACCCCGCAACTGGGACATGAAGCGTTCGTATCGTTGCAGGCCCTGCGCGACAGTCTCGCGGTGCGCCTGTCAACCGCCGATGACCGTTTGATGCTGCTGGATAACCTGCCGATCGGCCTGCGCTGGCCTCATCAAACCTTCCAGCTCGGCCCGCTGCAACGTATCGACGAACACTTCCTGGAAAATCGCCAGCAGAGCTACCTCGATTACAGCCTCAACGCCATCGACTACTGGCTCGCCGCGCCGCTGGGGCCCCGACAGTTACAGGACTGCCTGGACAACCAAATGCTGCGTGCAGCACCTTCCAACCTGGGCCGCGCCACCGACATCGCCCGTGCGATGGTTCTGCAACAAGCATTGCCCGTCTGGCTGGGCATGGCGTCAGCCCAGGAGCAACTGCGGCATGCCGAGCTGCTTGAGCAATACCGCCTCAGTGCCCCCGATGACCGGGATTACCTGCACGCCCTGCCGCCCCTGCGCGACCACGTCGCCAGCGCCTTGCGCGCCCTGCTCAACGCTCGGTTTGACGGCTTCGGGCTGGACCCGGATGACATCCTGATCCCCACGCGAGTCATGCTCAACGGCCATAGCCAGAGCCTCACCGATTTTGCCCAACGCCACCTGCCACACCTGCTGGCCGACACGCTCAAACCGTTTTCGCGCACCCGTACACCCCTGCCCCCGACCCTGGACGGTGCGGCGCTGGTGCAGTTGATTCGCCAGTTGGACATCGCCAAGGCTTACCGCGCCTTGCTCGATACCCACCTGAGCGCAGACACCGAAGATGCCCGTAAGCGCAAAGCGTTGTTCTGCCAGCAGCTACCGTGGCAGCTGTTGAGCCATGCCCACGAAGAAAAACTCGAAGAACGCTTGAGTGCGACGGCCTGGAGCTTTGTGCAACAGGTCTTTGATATGCCGGATGCCATAGCACGGGCGAGTGTCAGCGGGGTGACCGCGATGATTCGGCCACTGGAACTGGTGGCCACGCCTGGCGCGACGCCGGCCAGGGCCCGGGGCATTTACCTGATCGGCCCACACACCGGGGCCTCCGGGCCCCAGGTGCTGTACGCCCCCTACTGCCCGACGCAGACATTGACAGAGTTCCCCCGCGAGGAGGACCTGCTCGACCAACTCAACCGTCCGGGACCTTTGCAGGACTGGGTAATTCGCCAACTGGACGATCCCCAGCGCGCCACCTATCGGCATTTGATGCAGGCGCACGCGCGCAGCCCTTCCAGCGATCTGGGCCTGGCCTCGTCGCCGGTGCGCGGCAACCTGCTGCCGCTGCTGTTCGATGACAACACGCAACAGCTGGCAAGAATGCTTGGCAGCCAATTTGACCCCAACGGCAAGAGTGCCTGGGACGCTGTCACCAGCCTGTTCGGCAAGGGTATACCCATGGCCCTGCAATTTATCAGCGGCAAGCTTCAGTACCCGCTTGCGGTGTGGCGCAGCTACAAGCTGTTCAAGGCGTCAGCGGAAAGCTTGCAAAACCAACGCTGGGCCGAAGGCATGAGACCCTTCATCCAGGGCGTGGCGACCCTGGCCTCACTGCGCAGTCGCCTCGACCAGCCGTTCAAGCCACGCCATCCTCCCGCCGGCCCCGCGCCCGAGATGCCGGATGAAGCCGGCCCTGGCGCAGCAACCACCCTGGAGACCCTGGACATCACCGACCCTTTGCGCACCCGATTGCGGCACTTTGAAAATGTCGATATTTCACTGATAGACCTGCAACGTCGCGCCCCGCAGCAACCGTACTCGCACCCTGTGAGCAAGCGAACCTACGTACCAGTGGCGGGCAAGGTGTACCCGGTGACGAAAGCCGGCGCGCGTTGGCGGATTGTCCTCGACGAAGAAATAGGCCCGTATGTCGAACGCAACGCACGAGGTGAATGGGTGTTCGACCTATCCCAACACCATCCACGCCTCGGCCCGACGTTGTCGCGTTACATCGGCCGCAGGCAAACCCGTTCGGCTGAGCGCGATGCCATCAATATCGAGGCCGTCGGGCTACCGGCCATCACCGCGCTCTCGCCGTGGAAGGCCCAGTGCATCAACGAAGGCCTCAACGTCGCGACGTATTACGCGGTGACCTGCAAGCGCAATATCGTGCAGTTCGCCACGGACCCTAAACCGGGCTCGCGCGTCGGCTTGTTCCTGACCGAGATGTTCGGGGTGCTGAGCTTCAGCCCCTCGCAACTGCAAAAAATCGAGCAGCGCGTGGACGAGATACTCGATGCGCTGGTAGACCCGACCCTGACCAACCTCGACTCAGGTCGATTTGTCACCGGCACCGCACGCTGGAGCCCGCGGGACACCTACGCATTCACCCTGCCAGATGATGTGCAGAAAAAAATCTACCTGCTGGATCGCTTTTTCGACCCGCAGATGGACGTGTATGAGAACCGCTTGAAAACACCATTCAACATCTCTGCCCACGCCCGCGCGACGATCATCATGCATGAGATCTCGCACTTCAAATGCAACACCGAAGACCTGGCCTACCTGGACAGCATGCGTCCGTTCCACGACCTGATCAACGTCGGCACCCTGCACGGCCAGTTGCTGTACACCGACCTGTCGGACTTGCGCGCCACCGCCTTGTCGACGCTGACGCCAGCGAGCCTGTTATTCAAGACCTGGGACAGTCTGTCGCAACGCTGGGAAGACCTGGGTCGATTTGGCGGGGTGCACGGGCGCGACCGGGTGTTCAAACTGACCGGCGCGAAGACGCTGGATGATGCGCGGCATATCTTCATGAGTGACGCGGACAAGCGTATCGATACGATCCTGGCCAATGCCGATTCGCTGACGTACCTGATCAGTCACTTGGGGCGCGAGTTGGATCAGGGGGCCTGAAACGGCCCCCTGGAGGGAGTCAGTCTTTCTGGTCGCGCAGGATATTGCCGGAGGCGCCATCGATGCGCGCTTCATAGACGGTGCCATCGGATTTGCGGCCTTTGACTTCCCAGTAGCCATTGTCATCGGCTTCGGCCGCATAGACCTCGATATAACCGGCCTTTGTCTTGGCGACTTCGATCGCCTTTTCAATCGGGATCCAACCCGCCCCCGGCTTGTCCGCCAAGGCGGCGCCAGCGCTGAGCAGCGCGGAGGTTGCACACAGGGCGACTAAGGTTTTCTTCAGCATATTCGTTCTCCATTGTAAGAATGTCCTGAGATTTTTTAGGCAGCCACAAACGAGAATAAGTTCCAATTGGCGTGCAATCACCATGATGGCAGTTCTCGGCCCATGCCTGGGAGGTTAGAATGTGGGAAATCAGGACGTTTAAATGACAGAAAAGTCTCTTTCAGAAGCCGAATATGACGCGATCACCGACGCCGCCGCGCATTGGTGCATGCGTTTGCACGCGCACGATTGCACGCCCGCCGAGCGTCAGGCTTTTGAACAGTGGCACGATGCTGATCCGCTGCACGCCTTTGAATACGCGGCCATGCTGGAGATCTGGGACGTTGCCGACCACCTGCCGCGCAACGAAGCCTTGGCAGCGGTAGTGCCGTTCAAGCCCCGCAGGCGCCTGCGCCAGTACGCGATAGCCGCGGCAATCTGCCTGGCGGCGCTGCCCGTGGCGGCGTTCACCGGCTGGGAAGCCGGCTGGCTGCCGAGTTCCTACGAACGCTTCGAGGCGTCCACCGGCTTGCGCCAAGTGACCTTGGGTGACGGCAGCCAGGTGGAGTTGAACCTGGGCACCGAGCTGGTCTTCAGCAATTACAAGGATCAGCGCCGGGTCGTCCTGAAAAAAGGCGAGGCGTTTTTCAAGGTCAGCCATGACAACACCCATCCATTCATCGTACGCGCTGGCGAAGGTCAGGTACGCGTAACCGGCACGCAGTTCAACGTCTGGAAGTACGAAGATCAGGTGCGGGTGATGCTACTCGAAGGCTCGGTACAGATCGCCAGCGATCAGGTGCACGGCAGCGTACCGCTGACGCCGGGCATGCAGGCCAGTTATCGCCTGGGCGACGCGACACCGCAGGTCCAGGCGTTCAACGCCAATGACACGGCCCTGGCCTGGCGCCAGGGCAAGCTGGTGCTCGACAACCTGGCGTTGGCCGACGCGTTGCCGCTGATCAACCGCTACCTCAACAAGGCGGTGATGCTGGCCGATGCCAACACTGGCGCGATCCGCATCGGCGGTATCTACAACATCAATGAAGTCAACAATCTCATCCCCTCGCTGCCCAAGGTCCTGCCGGTCTACCTGACCCAGAACCAGGACGGCAATCCCGTACTCAATTCCATCCCGCGTAAAGCGCCGAAAGGCTGAGCCCTGCCTGCAGGACCGGGCGCCCTTGCGTCTGCAGTGTCCATTTTTGAAACACCTCCCTGCCCTGAACCGCCCATGCAGCGCGGATTCACGGTTTTGTCATGTGTGCTGTTACAGCGCTGATACAGCTGGGTGAAACGTTTACGGTGTGGCCGGCGGTGGGCGCCTGGCGGGCAGGTGTCTCATCCGTGAAACAGCGCCGATAGCACTTTGCTGCGTGAAATACGCAAGCCATTGAATAACAACAACAATTAAAAAGCGGCACGGCTTCTGCTCTATCCCTTACAGCGCTGTTTAGGGTCAGCGCGAAGAACAAGGAATATCGCCGTGATCACATTCACTCAAGGTTCGATGAACGTTCTGCTGATCAGCTGTGTACTCAGCGTTGGTATCAGTGTTCCGAGCTATGCGGGTGACGGTGTGATCGTGACCGGCCGCGATGTCCAGGCGCACATGTATGGCCGCGCGTCCTTCGGGCCCGATCCTTATCCCAACACGGCGAATGCCAATCCCAGCAAAGACATTCTGAACGCCATGTCCGGCGAATTGACTGACCGTGACTTTGGCGGCGTCAACAGCGGCTTGGGCATCACTCGCACGGCACTGCAGCCAACCGGCAATTTCTCCGGTGTCAGTGCGACGCAGAACAGCATGTCCACCCTCGGCGCCGGCGCTTCCTCCGGCCACGGCTCGGGCAGCAGCATGGGCGGGCAGATCAGCGATTCGATCCAGCGCGGCATGGCGCCCTTGAACAATCTCGGCAACATGCTGGGGGGCAAACAATGAACCGTTCCCTGCTCCTTCTCGCGCTGCTGGGCAGTGCCTGCGCCATGGCCGACAACAGCGCCGTGATCAACAACAGCGGCACTGACTACACCGGCAATTTATCGGTCAACCAAGCGGCCGGTAATCAGCAGCAACAGGCCAACAACCGGGCGATCACGCTCGGTGGCCAGGCCAGCACACTCAATATCCAGAGAATGGATGGCAGTGTTGACCCGTCCACGAACGCCAAGGCGGCGATTCAGGGCAACTCTTTTACCAACGGCAACGGTGTACTGGGCGTCAACCAGTCGGCCGGGGCCAATAACCAACAAGTCAATGCCGTGCGGATCAGCGTAAACCCTGCCCCGCAAAGCATCGACGACAGCGTCCTGGTGCAACAGAACACCACGACGCTGGCGACCGACTCAGGGCTCACCCCCACCACTGGCAGCCGCCAGGTCGTGACAAGCGACCAGGCCTTCACCGGCAGCCGAGGAGTGATACAGGTGAACCAGAGTGCCGGGGTGGGGAACCGAGTGGCTAACACCCTGGGCATCACTATCAAGTAACTGCTTGATAGCACTAGTTAGACCGTACCAACACTTAACCAACTAATTAGAAGCAAGGAGAAACACCATGAAACCTCAAATGGCTCTGAAACCAATGGTTTTCGCTCTCGCCGCACTGATGGCAGCAGCTGCTCAAGCAGGTGGTGGTGGCTGGCACCCAGCTCCGCAACCCACTGGCGTGGTTGCCTCCGTGGTGACCGATGTGCAAAACAGCATCGGTAACAAGTTTGACGACACCAAGACCGAAAACAACGCCTCTGCCGATAACTCGGTAAACGACAACAGCGGTAACACCGGGGTTAACGTCCAGGCTGGCAGCGGCAACCAAGCAGACAACTCTGGCGCGATCTCCAGTGCCAAAGGCGACTTTGCCACCGTGTTCGCTGTAGTCGATGTGAACCAAAACAGCGGGTTGAACAACTTCGTCAACAAAGGCACGCAAAACAACACCTCGCTGGACAACGCCGTTAACCATAACTCCGGCAACGTGGGCTACAACGGTCAGTCCGGCCAAGGCAACCAAGGCAAAAACAACCTGGCAATCACCACGGCTGATGGCAAAAACATCGCTGCAGCTGCCAACACCGAGCAAAACTCGCTCGGCAACAACTACCTGAATGCTGCCGCTACCAGCCACGGGTACGGTTGGGGCAACAAGGCTCAATACGTATCTAACAACTCCAGTGCCGACAACTCGATCAACCGCAACTCCGGCAACGTGGGTGTGAACCTGCAATCGGGTTCGGGTAACCAAGGCAGCAACAGCCTGTCTGTTGGCCAAGGTTGCAGCGTCTGCCAAAGCGGCGTGCGCTTCTGATGCAACGGGGCCTTGGAAACAAGGCCCTTTTTTATTCCAGTGTCCAACAGGTCATACGATCATGCGCCTCGCGACCCTCAGCCTCCTGATGTTGCTCACCGGCCCGGCCTGGGCAGGCAACATGGCGATTTCCGCCATGCCTGGCGGTGCAGTCATCTTCAAGAAGGTCGAGAGCATCCGTGAGCGCCGGTTCGCCAACCTGGTGGAACAGAAAACCGATTTCAGCTGCGGTGCCGCGGCACTCGCCACCATCCTGCGCCAGGGCTATTGGCTCGACGTAGACGAAGATCACGTCATCAAAGGCATGTTGGTCAACGCCGACCAGGATCTGGTCCGCACCCAGGGCTTTTCGATGCTGGACATGAAGCGCTACCTCGAAAGCATCGGCATGCGTGCGCGGGGCTACAAAATTGCACCAGAGACCCTGGTGACCGTGAAGATCCCCGTGGTGGTCCTGCTGGAAATTCGTGGCTACAAGCACTTTGTGGTGATGCAGCGGGCCGACAAGGACTGGGTCTACATCGGCGACCCGGTACTGGGCCACAAACGCTACTCACACGACGACTTCGTCAAAGGCTGGAACGGCATCGTCTTCGCCGTACTGGGCGAAGGTTACGACAAGGCCAACGTCTTGCTCGACCCGCCCCTGCCGCTGACCGCCAAGAACCAGTTGAATGAGTTCAGGCCTGTCGGCGACGCCGAGCTGATGGACTTCGGTTTCATCCAAAGCGACTTCTTTTAACGAAGCGCAATAAGGAGCAGGACGCTCCAGGAGCAAAAGATGAACACTTACCGTTGGCTGACGGTCATGTGCCTGGCAGCCTCAATGCCCGCTTATGCTTCATCGGCGTTCAAGCCTATTGAACTCAAGGATTCGGAGATGTCCGAACTTCGCGGCCGTTATGTGATGCCAGGGCGAATCATCAGCTTTGGCATTGTCATGAGCAGCACCTGGACCAACGCCATCGGTGACACCATCACCGGCAAGGCCAGCATGCAGATCGACAAAACCACCATTACCCCGCAATTTTATGTGCAAACCACTGGCTCGTCGGGCACTGGTACCAACCAGAACACCGGCACCGGCACGGTAACCGGCGGCGCTGGCCTGGGCAGCGGCCAAGGCGTGACGCAGAGCGTACGCTCGGCAGGTGATGGCAATACCGCCTACAACAACGTCGGCATCACTATCAGCGACAACGGCTTCGCCCCCGCCAACATGGCGCAATCCGGGCAAGTACTGGCGGCGGGCGGCACGGTGACAGGGGCCAGTGCAGCCGGTCAGGTGAGCGTCTCGGCCAACAATGGCGGCTTGCAGATGGCGATCCAGGCCAATCACAACCAGGGCAACAGCCTCCAGAGTATTGGTGGCGGCACTGTGCTGCAAGGCACGGTACTGACCGGCAATACCAACTTCGTCAATAACATGACCCAACTTAACGTCGTGATGAACAATAACAGCCTGAACAACCCAGCCTTGAACTGCAATCTTGAACAACTCAAAGGCCTACGCACGCTCGGTTATTGAACTACGCTGACCCTCGACACTTTAGCATTCAGAAAAGGACGGCTTTTTCATGCATCGATCGTTATCGCTACGTGCGGTGGTCTGCTTAAGTACGCTCTTGCCCGCATCCGTTTTGTATGCAGCGCCAGATGCCGATATCGAGACCCTCAAACAGGAGCTTCTGCAACTTAAACAGCGGTACGAAGTGCAACAAAAAGCCTTGGCCGTGCTCGAACAGCGCGTACGCCAAGTGGAGGATCAGCCGGCCACACCGGCACCGAGGCGCCTGGCCAAGTCCCCTGCGGACTTCCAGAAAGCCAGCGGCGCTACCGTGGCAGGCACGGGCGCGGCAGCCGCATCCGGTGGCGCGGGCGGCGGTGGCAGTTCCTATGGCCAGTCGCTCAAGGACGATTCGGCGCCCGCACAAAGTGTGAGCAATCTCTACAACGAAGCCAGTGGCTTCTTTGGCAATGGCAAGTTCAGCTTTGAAACCGGTGTCACCTATGCACGTTACGATGCGCGCCAGTTGACCCTCAACGGTTTCCTGGCGCTGGACTCGATCTTCCTCGGCAATATCAACCTGGACCGGATCAAGGCCGACAACTGGACGCTGGACCTGACCGGGCGCTACAACGTCGACAACCGTTGGCAGTTCGACATAAACGTACCTGTGGTGTACCGCGAGTCGACTTATCAGTCGGCCGGCGCCGGCAACAATGCCACCGCCACGTCGGAAGAGTCGGTGACCCGCGACCCAACCATCGGTGACGTCAACTTTGGCGTGGCCTACAAATTCCTCGACGAAACGCCCAGCCTGCCGGATGCGGTGGTGTCGTTGCGGGTCAAGGCGCCTACGGGCAAAGAGCCGTTCGGGATCAAGCTGGTCAAGTCGGCCAACAACGACAACCTGTATGTGCCGGAGAACCTGCCGACGGGTAACGGTGTCTGGTCGGTTACGCCGGGCATTTCCCTGGTCAAGACCTTCGACCCAGCCGTGTTGTTTGGCTCGTTGTCCTACACCCACAACTTCCAGGGCTCGTTTGACGACATCAGCAGTGACGTCAATCAGAAAGTCGGCGGCAAGGTCAGCCTTGGCGACAGCTTCCAGCTCGGGGTTGGCGTAGCGTTTGCGTTGAACGAGAAGATGAGTATGTCGTTCTCGGTCTCCGACCTGATCCAGCGCAAGAGCAGGCTCAAGCCCAACGGTGGAGACTGGCAGTCGGTAGTGTCCAGCGATGCCAACGCCGGCTACTTCAACGTGGGGATGACGATTGCCGCGTCGGATAACCTGACGATTGTGCCGAACCTGGCGATCGGCATGACGGATGATGCACCGGACTTTACGTTCAGCCTGAAATTCCCGTATTACTTCTGACCGCTCACGACAAAAAAAAGCCCCGCAACGATAAGGGTCGTTGCGGGGCTTTTCGTTTACCCGCCCTAGCGGATCTGGTGTTTGTGCAGCAACCGGTAGAACGTCGGCCGGGAAACCCCCAGCACACGGGCGGCGACACTCAGGTTGTCGCTGTGCCGGTTGAGCACATCGCACAGCGCCTGATGTTCGGCGCGGTGCTTGTAGTCCTCCAGTGTAGCCATCGGTGAAACAATTGCCTGCTCGCTTTGCAATCCCAGATCAGCGGCTTCGATCTGGCGCCCTTCGGCCAGTACCAGGCCGCGTCGCACGCGGTTGGCCAACTCGCGCACATTGCCCGGCCATGGGTGCTGGCCCAGTGCGACCAATGCGTTTTCGCTGAAGCTGCGCGGGCGGCGTCCGGTTTCCTGGCTGTAGAACCGGGAAAAATGGTTGGCCAGCATCGGCACATCACCGTGGCGCTCGCGCAACGGCGCGGTCACCACTTGCAGAACGTTGAGCCGGTAATACAAGTCTTCGCGGAAAGTGCCCTTCTCCACCGCCGCCTCCAGGTCGACGTGGGTCGCGGCCAAGACCCGCACATCCACGGGGATGGGCTGGCTGCCGCCGACACGTTCGATCTGTTTTTCCTGGAGAAAACGCAGCAGGTTGGCTTGCAGCTCCATCGGCAAATCACCGATCTCATCGAGAAACAGCGTGCCGCCATTCGCCGCTTCGATGCGCCCGACCTTGCGTTGATGGGCGCCGGTGAACGCACCTTTCTCGTGCCCGAACAACTCGGACTGGATCAGGTGCTCCGGGATCGCCCCGCAATTTATCGCGACAAACGGTTTGGCGTGGCGTTGGGATTGACGGTGCAGGGTCTTGGCCGCGAGCTCCTTGCCTGTGCCGCTATCGCCGCGGATCAGCACCGGAGACTCCGTGGGCGCCAGCTTGGCGAGCAATTTGCGCAACTCGCGTATGGGACGGCTGTCACCCAGCAGCTCATGTTCAGGCCCGTCCACCGGGGTGGTGGCCTGACCACGCAACCGCGCCATGCCAAACGCGCGCCCCAGCGTGACCTGCACCCGGGCCACGTCGAAAGGCAAGGTATGGAAGTCGAAAAACCATTCGCAGACAAAATCACCGACGTTTTGCAGGCGCAGCACGTCCTGGCTGAGCACGGCGATCCATTCAGTGCCGCTGCGACTGATCAGCTCCTTGACTGCCTCGGGCCGCTCCAGGTGATAAGGCTGCAAACGCAGCAAGCCGACATCACACGAGCGGTCTCCGACGGCTTCCAGGGCACAGCTGTCGACCTCCCACCCGGCCGTTCGTAAACCGGGCAACAACCCATGACAATCCTCACAAGGGTCAACCACCAGCAAGCGACGTTGCACAGGTGTAACAACCATGACTATTCCTTGACGCCAAAATTGTTAAAGTTATTTAGAAACAATGGTTTGTGGCTTCCGATAGCAACAGTAGCAAGATATTGACGCACGCCTTGTACCGTTTCGCTATAAGTGTTGGCAAAAAGCCAGCTCCCAACGCCAACGGCTAAAAAGTTACCATCCCGGAAAACTTTCATTGGGCTTTCAAAACAGCCGCTTACATGACACTCATCACGAAAGTTGGATTTTTCTTACACTAACATGTGACCCGTACCCCGCCATCGTGCATCAGTACAAGTAACTCGCCGTACGGCCCGCCCAACCGACGGCACTCCACTTGATTGGGCATTTAGAGAGACGACCCACATGAACGCCCCGCTCCGCATCAACGAAGCTCTTTTGATCGCAGACCGTGCCTTCCAACCCTTTCAATGCGTGGCCTGGCATGACGGCAATGGCGCCCTCAGCCTGAGCGTCATCGACCGCACCAACACGCGTATCGGCAGCAAGCAACTGTCGTCTAGCGCCTATACCGACCCGGCGCAACTGGAAGACCTGCTGTTGCAAGCCCGCGCCGAACTCGACAAAAGTGGCTATCAGCTTCAGTCCTGGGCCATGCCGAAGTAATTACTGGTCGGCGGGGTTGACGTCCTCGCCGAAGAACACCGTTTCGGCAACTTCTCGATCAATGTAGGAACGTAAAACATTGATCAGCAGCTGGTTGTTCGAGGTGCGTTGTTTCAACTTGTGGTAGCTGGCATTTCGATCAGCATATCGAAGTAGCAGTCCTCGGAAAAAGTGGTAACCAATGTTGCGCGCACTCTGATCTTCATAGAAAAAACGTGCAAACCAGAGTTCGCGCCCTGAGGAACACTCCCGCACCACAAATGGGCGAATCAACGGGT
Source organism: Pseudomonas sp. AF03-9 (assembly GCF_020515815.1). Classification (NCBI taxonomy): domain Bacteria; kingdom Pseudomonadati; phylum Pseudomonadota; class Gammaproteobacteria; order Pseudomonadales; family Pseudomonadaceae; genus Pseudomonas; species Pseudomonas sp. AF03-9. The sequence goes on from NZ_JAHPJF010000018.1 coordinate 118,611, forward strand.
CATGGCTGTCCAGTTCCACCACGTCGATCAACCACGCCTTGTACAACGTCAAAAGGCCCTCCGATGTGGGGGCCCCGTGAAGGATCATGCGATTACGGGCCAGCGACGCCTGCTCCTGAAAGCGTATGACTTCGTCATACAGGGCACTGGGTGTGTTTTTGAAAAACTCCAGTAGTTCCTGATGCTTCGGCGAGGCAGCAGGTACTTTCAGTGCATCGATCAGCAAATCTCGTTGCCGGACCATCTTGTTCGCATAGTTCAACCACTCTCTGCGCACCAGCCGTGGTGAGAACCGAGCGAATGCCTCCATCTGGAGGAGCTGGGTAAACTGGTTTCCCGCGCCGCGCCACAAGCGATTGGCTTCACCGCCGATATTCGCCAGTTGCTCATGGGCAGCAAGCTCATCCGCAGCCTTCACAAGCGGTGCAGGCACTTCCCGCCACATCGGTTCCTCCTGCGTACCTTGCTGCTTGAAAGGCCAGATACTGCGGTGGTCAAAGGGTTCAAGCACGTCGACATAGGCTTGCACTTCACCCTCCTCCACGACACTGCGACGGTTGCCTATCACCCCACAGAAAGCGCGCCGTGCCGTGGGTGCCTGATTCCATCCAATAGTTGACCAATGCCTCTTGATAGCGCTCGAGCAACTGCGGGCCACGATCATTGATCAAGGCTTCCACGTCACTGCTTTTGACCTGCAGTGGAAGCGATGAATTCGGCTGCGCACTTTGTGCCAGGAACGTCCCGTCGGAATAGTCGACGAATGTCCCGGTGGCACATCGTTCGATCAACGCATCGACCAATGTCAGGCTGTTGTGGCCGGCCAGCTTGAAGGCCTTGCCGTCAAAGATGTAGACCGGCTCCATCAGCACCGGGTGAGGCGGGTTGATAACCAACCACCGATATTGATTGCCCAAGCTTTGCTGCAAGACGGCAATTGCCACTTCTTGCAGCGTGGGGCAGGAAAGAAAATGGCGCCTGATTTGTGGTATCGGCTACAGCGAGAGCCCATTGAGGGCAGAGGATGCGTGCGTGGCCACGGGACGAATCCTTGTCGTGTCGTGGCGCCCCGTCAATCAGGGCGCCAAGGGCGGCCAGCAGTATCGAGGTATAACGCAGAGGGCCTGTGGTAGCTGTCTATCGCAGGCCGGCAGACAAGATGAAACGCTCGAAGGCTTCGGCAGCGCCATCCTCGACATGACTGCCGGTGACCACGCTGGCCTGACGCTTGACGGCCTCCTCGGCCTGCCCCATGGCAATCGACAACCCGGCCACCTGGAACATCGCCGGGTCATTGCCGCCATCCCCAATCGCCGCCGTTTGCTCCAGCGGCACTCCGAGGTGGGCGGCCAGGGTCTTCAACGCCTCGCCTTTGTTGGCCAGCATCGCCGTCACGTCCAGGTACACCGGCTGTGAACGCGAGACCTGCGCCAGCCCTTGCACCCTGGGCTGCAACTGCGCTTCCAGTTCAATCAAGCGTTGCGTATCGAGGCTGGCGGCGACGATTTTGTCGATGCGGTCCAGGTACGGTTCGAAACTCTCCACTACGACCGGGCCATAACCCAAGCCATCGGTCTCGCGCTGCACCATCGGCCCTGGTAGGTCGCGGCGCAGCCAGTCACCGTCGGCAAACACCCAGGTTTCGACGTCCGGCGCGGCCGAAAACAGCGCCAGGGCAATCAGCGCCGCTTCAGCAGGCAGATGATGGGCGACAAGCACGCTGCCATCAGGACTGATCAACGTGCCGCCATTGAAGCCGGCCACCGGAATATCGATACCGAAAGTCTCGACCATAGGCAGCATGGCCTTGGGCGGACGCCCGCTGGCCAGGCTGAAAAACACCCCGGCGGCGCGCAACGCACGTACCGTATCAACGGTGCGTTGGCTGGGCCGGTGATCGGGATGCAGCAGGGTGCCGTCCAGGTCACTGAGGATAAAGCGGATGGGATGAATCGCGGCATCACTCATCCGAGGGAGTGCCATGTGCGGCCATCACGGGCCAGCAACGCGTCTGCCGCGGCGGGGCCATCTTCGCCGGCCTTGTAGGGCTGGATGCCGTCATCCTGCTTCCAGGCATCGAGGAACGGTTGCACCGCACGCCAGCCGTTTTCGATGTTGTCGGCACGCTGGAACAAGGTCTGGTCGCCGGTCATGCAGTCGTAGATCAAGGTTTCGTAGCCTGTCGACGGCTGCACTTCAAAGAAGTCCTTGTAGGCAAAACCCAGCTGGATATTGGCCATGTCCAGGGTCGGCCCAGGCTTTTTGGCCAGCAGGTCGAACCACATGCCTTCGTTCGGCTGGATCTGGATCTTCAGGTAGGTGGGCTTGAGCTCATCCACCTCGGTGTCGCGGAACTGCGCATAAGGCGCAGGCTTGAAGCAGATGACGATTTCGGTGTCGCGCACACTCATGCGCTTGCCGGTGCGCAGGTAGAACGGCACGCCAACCCAGCGCCAGTTGTCGATCATCACCTTGAGGGCGACAAAGGTCTCGGTACTGCTGTCGGGCGCGACGTTGGCTTCTTCGCGGTAACCGGGCAGTGGCTTGCCGCCGATTGCACCGGCGGTGTATTGCCCGCGTACCGAGTTGGCTCGCGCATCCTCCAGGGACCAGGGCCGCACGGCACCAATCACCTTGGCTTTTTCACCGCGCACCGCGTCGGCACCAAACGCAGCGGGAGGTTCCATGGCCACCATCGCCAGCAACTGGAACAAGTGATTGGGCACCATGTCGCGCAAGGTGCCGGTTTTTTCGAAGAAATTGCCCCGGGTTTCAACGCCGACGGTTTCGGCGGCGGTGATTTGCACGTGGTCAATGTAATGGTTGTTCCAGAATGCCTCGAACAGCACATTGGAAAAACGGCTGATGAGGATGTTCTGTACGGTTTCCTTGCCCAGGTAATGGTCGATGCGATAGATCTGCTTCTCGCTCATCACCTTGAGCAGGCTGGCGTTCAACGCTTCGGCGGTGGCCAGGTCGGAGCCGAAGGGTTTTTCGATGACCACGCGGCGAAAGCCATCCTCGGTTTCCGATAAGAGCCCCGCGCTGCCCAGGCGCTGCGCCACTTCACTGAAGAAGCGCGGCGCGGTGGCCAGGTAGAACACCGCATTGGCGGTGCCGCTGTCGGCGATCTTCTTGCCGATGTCCACGTAGGTGCTGTCGTCGAGGAAGTCACCCTCGACGTAGCTGATGTTCTTGGCCAACTGGGCCCACAACTGTGGGTCCAGGGCATTGTCGGCATTGCCCTTGACCTTGCTGGCGGCCTCGGTGCGGATGAAGTCCTCGAGCTTCTTGGCAAAGTCGGCGTCGCTGATGGCGTTGTGATCAACGCCAACAATACGCAGGCCATCGCCCAGCAACCCATCTCGACTGAGGTTGTACAGCGCCGGCATCAGCAGGCGCTTGACCAGGTCGCCATGGGCGCCAAACAGAAACAATATGGTGGGTGGAGCGGGTTCGGCCTTGGACTTCTTGCCGTTGGCGGTCATTTTTTGGACGTCTCCACATGGCCACCAAAGCCGAAGCGCATGGCGGAAAGCATTTTGTCACCGTAGGTGCTCTGCTGGCGCGAACGGAAACGGGCGAACAACGAAGTGGACAGCACCGGCACCGGCACGGCTTGTTCCATGGCCGCTTCGATGGTCCAGCGGCCTTCGCCACTGTCGGCCACGGAGCCGGAGTAGCCGTCGAGTTTCGGGTCGGTGGCCAGGGCGTCGGCGGTCAGGTCCAGCAGCCAGGACGACACCACGCTGCCACGGCGCCAGACTTCGGCGATGTCGGCGACGTTGAGGTCAAAACGTTGATCTTCCGGGAGGTTGTCCGAGTTCTTGGTCTTGAGGATGTCGAAACCTTCGGCAAACGCCTGCATCATCCCGTATTCGATGCCGTTGTGGATCATCTTGACGAAGTGCCCGGAACCCGCGGGGCCTGCGTGGATGTAGCCCTGCTCGGCGCGCGGGTCAGCGCTGTCTTTGCGGTCTTTGGTACGCGGGATGTTGCCGATGCCCGGGGCCAGGGTCTTGAAGATCGGGTCCAGGCGCTGCACGGTTTCGGTGTCGCCGCCGATCATCATGCAATAGCCGCGCTCCAGGCCCCAAACGCCGCCGGACGTGCCGACGTCAACGTAGTGCAGGCCCTTTTCCGCCAGTGCCTTGCCGCGACGCACGTCATCCTTATAGTTGGTGTTGCCGCCGTCGATGATCACATCGCCAGCCTCCAGCAGCGTGCTCAGCTCATTGATGGTGTCTTCGGTGGGCGCGCCTGCTGGCAGCATGACCCATACGGCACGCGGCTGTTGCAGCCCGGCGACCAGTTCCTTGAGGCCGCCGACGCCAGTGGCGCCCTCTTCGCTCAAGGTTTTGACAAATGCTTCGTTACGGTCGAAAACAACGGTGGTATGCCCATTGAGCATCAGGCGCCGTGCAATATTCCCGCCCATGCGGCCTAGTCCGATAATCCCCAGTTGCATGTGCTGATGCTCCTAACTACTAAAAAAATGTGTGACATAGTTTATAGCGCAATGCGCCTAATGAGGATCAGAACCGCACAGATCCATTCAGTTTCATGACAAAAAAATAGCCATCGTTTCAACATCACGGCAGCGAAAGTCACACGACCACCAAAAATAAAAAAGTTCCCTTGCTGCAAAAAAGAATTCAGACTTGCTTCCGACTGATGCCGAGAACCTCGAATCAAGCGTTCTGGCACCGCGATCCACCGGCTATTTGCGAGGCAAGCAATGAGCACAGCACAGATGACCCGCCCTCCACAGACCCTCTACGTCACTGTCCGTCGCGATGAACTGCGCCAGTTGAAGGATGAGCGCGATCAATTGCAGCAGGAAGTGCTGCGCCTGCGTTCGCACCTGCAAGGCCAGCTCAGCCAAGCCCCAGCCCCGACACTGAGCGCCTCGTAAGGTAATCCTTACAAATAACTCACAAAGTTTTCACACCCCCTTCTCGATACTCCAGCCCCCAAGGGCCACCCCATGCAAGGGTGGCTTGTGTTGCGTGCGTCCCTGCACACAGCTGAAAAATAACCGGGTTGGAGCGCTGGATGGCGATGTTCAAACGCAGCACTAAGTCTGCGAAAGGCTTTGATTGGGCTGGCCTGTGCTGGCTGTTCCTGTTTTTCTGGTACTTTTCGGGCATTACTCAACTTCTGATCCAATTGACCGGCGTTTCCGGTTTTGCGGGCTTTCGTCAGGCGTTCTTCATGAGTGCGCTGTGGCTGGCCCCGTTGTTGATATTCCCGCGCCAAACCCGTTTGCTTTCCGCCTTGATTGGCGTGGTGCTGTGGGCCTGCTCCATGGCCAGCCTGGGTTATTTCTTCATCTACCAGCAGGAATTTTCCCAAAGCGTCATCTTCATCATGTTCGAGTCGAACATCTCTGAAGCCGGCGAATATGCCACCCAGTACTTCGCCTGGTGGATCGTGCTGGCGTTCATTGCCCACACCGCCGTGGCCATATTCCTCTGGACCCGTGTACGCCCGGTCTACCTGCCACGCGGACAGGCGTTGGTGGCGGCCGCCGCTATCGTAATTGCGATTGTCGGCTACCCACTGGTCAAGCAGATCGCCCGCAGCGACACCCTGGAAGAGGCCTTCGATCGCTTCGAAGCCCGTATCGAACCGGCGGTGCCGTGGCAGATGATCGTCGCCTATCACCGCTACACCCAGCAGTTGGACAACATGCAGGGCATGCTCGACAGCGCCAGCCAGATCCCGCCGCTGCGTAATCTGAAGGACAACATGGCCGGCCAACCGTCGACCCTGGTGCTGGTAATCGGCGAGTCCACCAACCGCCAGCGCATGAGCCTCTATGGCTACCCGCGCAACACCACACCGGAACTGGACAAGCTGCGCGATCAGCTGGCGGTGTTCGACAACGTCATCACCCCGCGCCCCTACACCATCGAAGCGCTGCAACAGGTCCTCACCTTCGCCGACGAAGAGAACCCGGACCTGTACCTCAAGACCCCATCCATCGTCAGCGTGATGAAGCAGGCCGGTTACAAAACCTACTGGATCACCAACCAGCAGACCATGACCAAGCGCAACACCATGCTTACCACCTTCTCCGAACAAGCTGACGAGCAGGTGTACCTGAACAACAACCGCAACCAGAACGCCCGCCAGTACGACGGCGACGTGTTGCCACCGTTCGCCAAGGCCCTGGCCGACCCGGCGGAGCGCAAGTTCATCGTGGTGCACTTGCTCGGCACCCACATGAGCTACCAGTACCGTTACCCGCCGACCTTCGACAAGTTCACCGACCGCCAGGGCGTACCTGCCGGGATCAGCGACGACCAGTTGCCGACCTACAACAGCTACGACAATGCCGTGCTGTACAACGACTTCGTGGTGTCGAGCCTGATCAAGGACTACGCCAAGACCGACCCGAACGGCTTTTTGCTGTACCTCTCGGACCATGGCGAAGACGTATTCGACTCCGCCGGCCACACCACCCTGGGGCGCAACGAAGGCAAGCCGACGGCACCGATGTACACCATTCCGTTCATGGCCTACGCCTCGCCGAAATGGCGCGAAAGCCACGACTGGAGCTTTGCCGGCGACTTGCAGCGGCCCTACAGCAGCTCGCAGTTGATCCACACCTGGGCCGACCTGGCCGGGCTGAGTTTCGACGAACTGGACCATAGCAAGAGCCTGGTCAGCGACAGCTTCAAGGCGCGCCCACAGATGATCGGCAACCCGTACATGCGCCAGCAGAAGCCGTTGATTGATTTCAGTTTGATCAAACCGAAGAAGACCGAGCCTACGGATGTGGTGGCCAAGTAAACGACCGCTCGTAACAAAAAGATAACAATCATTCTCATCCAGCCCTAAAGTTCGGGCGCTCCTTTCGTCTTTGAGCCAAGGCCTTTTCTTACCGAGAAGGCCTCAAAGACGACAAGGAGTCTTCCGCGATGTTCGCGCCTTTTACCCGTTCCATGACCTTCTCCCTCGGCCTGTTCAGTGCCGCACTGAGCCCGCACCTGCTGGCTGAAACCGACCCCGACGCCACGCCGAGCAAGGCCCTGGAGCTGGGCAGCACCAGCATCACCGCCGAAGGCCTTGGCACCACCACCGAGCACACCGGGGCCTATACTACCGGCTCGATGAGCACCGCCACCCGGCTGAACCTGTCGATCAAGGAAACCCCGCAGTCGATCTCGGTGGTGACTCGCCAGCAGATGGATGATTTCAATCTCAATACACTGACTGATGTACTGCGCCAGACCACCGGGGTTACCGTCCAGCATCTGGATTCGGACCGGGCGGGCTACTCGTCGCGTGGCTACGGCATCGATAACTTCCAGATCGACGGCATGCTCAACACCTTCGGGCGCATGAAGTCAGACGCCGACACCATCATCTACGACCGTATTGAAGTGGTGCGGGGCGCCACCGGATTGACCACCGGCGCCGGCAACCCTTCGGCCACGGTCAACATGATCCGCAAACGCCCCACCGCCCAGTGGCAAGCCAAGACCGGCGTCAGCGGTGCCAGCCATGACAACTACTACAGCTACCTGGACGTCGGCGGCCCACTGGCATTTGATGGGCGCCTGCGTGGGCGTACGGTGCTGGCGTACCGCGACAGCAAGTCGTTTCGCGACAATTACGCGCTGCAACGGGAAGTCGGCTACGGCATTCTCGAGGGCGACCTGACAGACGACACCGTGGTCGCCGTAGGCTTCGATTACCAGAACAAACATGTGCAGGGCAGCTCCTGGGGCACCCTTCCCTATTGGAACAGCGACGGCAGCAAGGCACGACTCTCGCGCTCGGCCAACCTGGCTGCAGATTGGAGCTCTTGGCCACTCAAGGACAAGACCACCTTTGCCTCCATCGACCACAAGCTGTCGGCCGACTGGCGTCTCAAAGCCGCTTATACCCATCGACAAAGTGATACCGACGGCAAGGTGTATTACGGCGGTGCGGGCTTCCCCAATCCGGATGGCAGTGGCATGACCGCCTGGACCAACCAGATGGTCGGCACTTCGAAAATGGACGTGGTCGATTTGAATCTCAACGGCACCTATGCGCTGCTGGGTCGCGAGCATGAGCTGATGGTGGGTTACGGTGAGTCCCAGCAGCGCGATGCTTCGCCCTACCAGCGCTTCACCACGCCTGACGGCTACGAAACCATCGAGGACTGGAAGCACATGGGCGCCATCGCCAAGTTCCCCGACCGCACCACCAACCTTCAGGGCGAACACTCGCGCAAGAAACAGAAGGCCGGTTACCTCGCCACGCGCCTGAGCCTGACCGACAAACTGCACGCCGTGCTGGGCAGCCGTTATGGCAGTTGGGACATCGAAAGCGTGTCGCCGGAGTACGACGCCAGCTTCAACCTGACCAAAGCCACCAAAACCAGCCAGACCCACAACGACATGTGGACCCCCTACGCGGGCCTGCTGTACGACATCACGCCGCAGTACACCGTGTACGCCAGCTACACCGACATCTTCAACCCGCAAAGCGTGCGTGATGTCAGCCGCAAATACCTTGAGCCCGTGGTCGGCAGCAACTATGAGCTCGGCATCAAGGGCAGCCTGCTCAACGAGCGCGTAAACCTGGCCGCTGCGTATTTCTGGAGCACCCAGGACAACGTCGCCGAACTGGACAACGCAGCCGAACCAGACCCAGTGACCCGCGAACAGTTCTACACATCCAGCGGCAAAGGCAGCAAGGTCCAAGGGTTCGAGGCCGAGGTATCGGGCGAAGTGCTGCCCGACTGGAACCTCACGGCGGGCTACAGCTACACGCACTCGCTCAATGGTGATAAGCAACGCAACAACACCAACGTGCCGCTGAACATGCTCAAGGTGTCGACGTCCTACCGCCTGCCGGGCGAATGGCGCGGGCTGACAGTGGGCGGCGGAGTGAACTGGCAGAGTGATTTCTACCAGTTCGCCGACCGCCCCAGCGGTGGCCGGGACGATGAGGGCTACCTGAACACCCAACGCGCCAAGATCACCCAGCAGGCCTACACCGTCGTCAACTTGATGTCGCGCTACCAGTTCGACGAGCACGTGTCGGCTTCGGTGAACGTGAATAATCTATTCGATAAAAAGTACTACGAACGCGTCGGCTTTTATAACGGCGTGTATTGGGGCGACCCACGCTCTATTACACTGGCGCTGGACTGGAAACTTTAATCCCCCTGCCCTGCGGCGCTTCGAAACTTAACAAAAATATTAAGTTTCGACGCCGCTCAGTTAAGCCTCTCTTAATAAAGCCTGCACATAATCGGCCCCACGAGTCTGGTCCAAGCGGACCGACACCCCTCAAAACCAACTGGGAATACCGACGATGAAACTCTCTACGCTGATGCTTGCAGGCTTGATGACCCTGACCTCTGCTGCCGCTTTTGCCGAAGGCGGCGCCGAGCGTTCGAAGGAGTTCTACGCCAACTTCAAGCTCATGCAAGAGCAGTCCAATGGCAAAGCCGAGCAAACTGCGGCCAATGACGCAAAACAACCAAAGCCTGAACAAGCGGCTCAACGCGGCGACGAGCAACAACCGAAGATTTAATCAACGCGCAACTCCCTTAGCCTTCCCGCTCCTTTGGCCAAGGTAAACTTGGCGCCAGATTCTGGCGCCTTTTTTTTTGCACGCTTAACAACTCACTACTTACAACGGTTTATTCCAGAACAGCATGCGGCCGTGCGCCGGATCAAACTTCGAATCGTCAAAACCAAACTTCCGATACGCCGATTGTGCGACTGCATTGCCCTCAAGTACTTCCAGGGTAATCTTGCAGCAACCACGCTGACGGGCGATTTCTTCGACCTTCTGCAGCATTTTCTGGCTAAGACCCAAGCCACGGAACTGTTGCATCACCACCACATCATGGATGTTGACCAAGGGACGGCACGCAAAGGTCGAGAACCCCTCGAAGCAGTTGACCAACCCCGCCGGCTCACCGCCGACAAATGCCAGCACGCTGAATGCGTGTGGGCGCTTGGCCAGCTCGCCAGGCAGTTGCAGCAACAGGTCGGCAGGCAAGCTGTGACCGCCCCCCATCGGGTCTTCGGCGTAATGGTTGAGTACCAGGCTGATGGCCTCGGCGTGCACGGTATTGGTGTAGCTGGCTTGCAGCACCAGAATGTCTGGAGTGTCCATTGCCTTCCTCGATCGCGACAACACGGGAATCGTCTCCCTTTGAGGCGAACGATTGTATGCGCGGCGCAGGCTATAGATGAAGGAGATTTACTACCAATACCCGACAGAAACGGCACAGGTTGTGCGCATCCACACGCACCAACAAGGCAGTGCGCGGAATTTTTCTCACATGCCAAAGCGCTGCAACTGCATCTCCTGCAAACGGCTGAGTGTGCGACGAAATGCAAATTCCAGGTAGCCTTCGGTGTAAAGACACTCCAGAGGCACCGCCGCCTCGATGAACAACGGCACCTTGCGGTCGTAGCACTCATCCACCAGCGCAATGAAACGCCGCACGCTGTCATCGTGTACCGACAGTTCGGGTAGCTCCCGATCCCCCGCCGCCACCCGCTGTGCACCGTCCTCGGTGCCACGTGCAATGCGTCCCGGACGCTTCTGCGCGCTCAGGTTGGGCACCTCGCCCACCAAGATCGCACGGTAACGATCACACAACTGCATGAAATCCATGGCCGACAGCGGTTGCTCGCATAGGTCGGCATAACGGCACCAGAGCACGGTCTCGCTGGCCTGCACTGCCATGATCGAACGATAACCGACGCTGACCGCCCCCTTGCTGACGGCTTGCCCTTCACTCAAGTGCTTGAACACCTCGGCCAAGGCCTCGGGCCGATTCACCCAATAACGTTGCAGCCCGGTGCCAGGGTGTAGACGGTGATCCTCAGCGCCGTCCACTGCCACCACCTGCATATGCTGTTTGATCGCCGCGATACCCGGCAGGAAACGCTCACGGTTGAACCCGCCGGCGTACAACTGGTCGGGCGGCTGGTTGGATGTGCAGACCATCACCACCCCCTCGTCAAACATCACCTGGAACAGGCGACCCAGGATGATGGCGTCACCAATGTCATTGACGAACAGCTCGTCAAAACACAGCACGCGCACCTCCCGGGCCAACTCTCGGGCCAGGGCTTGCAAGGGATCGTGGATACCCGTGAGCTGAAACGAGCGCTGGTGCACCCAGCCCATGAAGTGATGAAAATGCTGGCGCCGCGCCGGCACGCGCAGGCTTTGATAGAACTGGTCCATCAGCCAGGTCTTGCCACGCCCCACCGGCCCCCACAGGTAAACCCCGGCGACGTGTGAACGGCCTTGATGCAGCGCCTCGTGACACGCTTGCAAAGCCTCCACCGCCCGACGCTGGGCGTCGTCGGTAACGAAGCCCTGCTCGGCGATGGCGTGCTGATAGGCGGCCAGTGGCGAATCAAATGCCATGGGCTTTACGCAAGGCTCTTGCTGACCACCTCGAACACGTCGCTCGACAACTCTCCCGAGGCGCGAATGCGCTCCAGCTCGGCCTTCATCAGCGCCTGACGTGCGCTGTCATACTTGCGCCAGCGGGTCAGCGGCGCCAATTGACGCGAAGCAATCTGCGGGTTGAACCCGTTCAACTGGATCACCAGATCCGCCAGGAAGCGATAGCCCGAGCCATCTGCCGCGTGGAAGTTGATCAGGTTCTGCCCGGCAAACGCGCCAATCAATGCACGCACCTTGTTCGGGTTCTTCAGGGTGAACGCCGGGTGCTCCATCAACGCCCGCACCCGCGCCAACCCGCCGGGCAAGGTGCTGCCGGCCTGGACGCTGAACCACTGGTCCATGACCAGCGGGTTGTCCTTGAAGTTCTCGGCAAATACCGCCAATGCCTGGGCCTTCTCGGCGTCAAACGGCGAATTGACCAACACCGCCAGTGCGGTCAGGCGCTCGGTCATGTTGTCGCTGGCGTCGAACTGCTCCAACGTCGCAGCCAACACCTCGGGCTTGCCGCTGAGCATCAGGTAGGACAACGCAATATTCTGCAAAGCACGACGGGCAAAGTGCTCGGCCGCGGCCACGTAAGGGGTCTTCTTCGACAGCTCGCGATTGGCCTGGTAACGCAGCCACAAGGCGTCATGCAGCTTGTCCGCCAATTGTTTGCGGGCAAACTCGCGGGCAGCGTGGATGGCATCGACATCCGCCACTTCGCTGATTTCCGTCAGATAGGCTTCGCCTGGCAGCGCGAGCATTTCCGCAACCATTGCCTGGTCCAGCGATTCATCGCTGAGCACCGTGCCCAGCGCGTCGACCAGGCGCTGGTCCAGCTGCAGCGGCTGACCGGCCTGATGCTGGCCGATCAGTTCCTGCAACACCTGTACCGCCAACTGCTGGCCGGCGTCCCAGCGGTTGAAGCCGTCGCTGTCGTGCTGCATCAGGAACATCAGTTGATCGCGGTTGTACGGGAAGCTCAACTTCACCGGCGCCGAGAAGCCGCGCAGCAGCGAAGGCAGCGGCTGCTCGGGGATGTCGACGAACGTGAAGGTCTGCTCGGCCTCGGTCACCGAGATCACCCGTGACGTAGCACCAGCGCTGGCTTCGCCGGCCAGACGCAAGGCGATAGCCGCGCCCTGCGCGTCCAGCAAGCCCAACGCCACGGGAATCACGAACGGCAGTTTTTCCACCTTGTCCGGGGTTTGCGGACAGCTCTGGCGGAAGGTCAGGCTGTAGGTTTTTGCCACGGCATCGTAGGACTCGCTCACAGCCAGGCGTGGGGTGCCGGCCTGGCTGTACCAGCGCTTGAACTGGGTCAGGTCGGCACCGTTGGCGTCTTCCATGGCCTTGATGAAGTCGTCGCAGGTCACGGCCTGGCCGTCATGGCGTTCGAAATACAGGTCGCTGCCTTTGCGGAAGCCTTCGGCACCGAGCAAGGTATGGATCATACCGACAACTTCCGAACCCTTTTCGTACACGGTCAGGGTGTAGAAGTTGGATATCTCGATAAAGCTGTCCGGGCGCACCGCGTGAGCCATGGGGCCGGCGTCTTCAGCGAACTGGTGCGTACGCAGGTACGCCACGTCCTGAATGCGCTTGACGGTGGCCGAGTTCATGTCGGCAGAGAATTGCGAGTCACGGTAGACGGTGAACCCTTCCTTGAGCGACAGCTGGAACCAGTCGCGGCAGGTCACGCGGTTGCCCGACCAGTTGTGGAAGTATTCGTGGGCGACAATCGCCTCGACCCGCTGGTGCGCGGCATCGGTGGCGGTTTCAGCACGGGCCAGCACGGCGCTGGAGTTGAAGATGTTGAGGCCCTTGTTTTCCATGGCGCCCATGTTGAAGTCGTTGACGGCAACGATCATGAAGATGTCGAGATCGTACTCACGGCCGTAGGTTTCTTCGTCCCAGCGCATGGATTTTTTCAGGCTGGTCATGGCGTGCTGGCATTTGTCGATGTTTTCCGGCTCGACGTAGATGCGCAATGCCACTTCACGCTGGGTCATGGTGGTGAAGCTGTCTTCAACGCACCACAGGTCACCGGCTACCAGCGCAAACAGGTAGGCTGGTTTCTTGAACGGGTCTTCCCAGGTCGCCCAGTGGCGGCCGTCTTCGCCCGGGCCGCTGGCAATCGGGTTGCCGTTGGACAGCAGCACCGGGTAGCTGTGCTGTTCGGCGATCACCGTGGTGGTGAAGGTGCTCATGACGTCAGGGCGGTCGAGGTAGTAGGTGATCTTGCGGAAGCCCTCGGCTTCGCACTGGGTGCAGAACATGCCGCCGGATTTGTACAGGCCTTCAAGGGCGGTGTTGGTTTCCGGGTGGATTTTTACCGTGGTATCCAAGGTAAACGTCTCACTTTTCGGCTGCAGCGTGAGGTGACTGTCGGTCAACTGGTAATCGGCGCCAGTCAGTTGCTGGTCCGCCAGGTTCACGCTCAACAACTCAAGTTGCTGCCCATCCAGCACCAGCGGCGGCAAGCCCGCGCCGCGCTCAGGGTTACGGCGCATTACCAGTTGCGCGTGGACCAGGCTGTGGTCCTCGAACAACTCGAAGGTCAGGTGCGTCTCGTCGATCAGGTAGTCCGGCGCCTGATAGTCCTTGAGGTAAATCATCTTCGGTTGTTCGGTGCGCATGCTTGGTGTCCTTCTACTGATGCACGGCGAGCTGGTAGGCCGTGTACTTGCGGATATTGATGACGCCGGTATCGAAGATCAGGTATTGGCCCTTGACCCCCAGCAGCGTGCCTTCGGCAATCGGGTTCTTGTCCAGATTGAAGCTGACGATCTTGGCGGGATATTGCTCCACCGGGTAGCGGATTTCTATCGGCTCGATGTCGGTAACGGGTTGGATGGCTTGTAGGCCAAAGCGTTCCTGCAAGGCGCTGATGCCTTCGGCACAGGACGTGAACAGTTCATCGCGCACTTGCTTGAGGTCCACGGACGCAGCGTTGCCTTTGAGCAATGCGCGCCAATTGGTCTTGTCGGCCACTTGGCTACGGAACACATCTTCAACGAAACCGGACTGCTGGCGGGTCGCCACGCGCATGATCGGCAGCGCCTGGATCGCGCCCTGGTCCAACCAACGGGTCGGCAACTGAGTGGCACGGGTGATACCGACCTTGATCCCCGACGAATTCGCCAGGTACACCACATGGTCGGTCATGCAGAATTTCTCGCCCCAGGACGGTTCACGGCAGGTGCCTGCGTCGTAATGGCAACGCTCGGGGCTCATGATGCACAGGTCACACTGCGCCAGCTTGGTCATGCACGGGTAGCAATACCCCTGGCTGAAGCTGGTCTTGGTCTTGCGGCCGCAATGGCTGCAATGGATGGCGCCAAGGTATTCCAGGCGGATATGGCTGCCGATCAACGGATTGACCGGCACCTCGGCATCGCCCAGGCGAAACGCGTATTGAACGGTCGGCTCACCGAGTTGCGCCGACATTTTGCTGACTGCACCACGACCGATTTCAATCAATGGATCGCATCCGACTTGAACAGGATGTTCGGTACGGTGGTCGACTTCGACTGGCATTCCTGCGGGCCCATGTAGCCGGTGCGCTGCTCTTCCGGCAGGTTCTGGATTTCCCAGGCAATCATCGCCTGTAACGACAGCTCGCGTTGCTCGGCACTGAGCTTGCGGCCATCGGACCATTTGCCGATTTCCACGGCAAGCTTGAGGCTCGCGTAGATGTCCGGGGTGATGTTTTCGATCATTTCAGCAAAAGAGGACATGAGCTCTTCCTTATCAAATAGAAGATTTGCGGCGGTTGTACACACCACCCAGCAAACCGGTCAGGCAACCGATAACCAAGCCACCGACGTGGGCCGCGTTGGCGATTTCGCCGAAACCGATCATCGAGACCAGCCCCGACATGCACAACACCAACCACACCAGCATCATCACCAGCACCCCACGGGGCAGACGATACGCCGGGTTGGGCGACAGTAATTGAAAAATCCAGCAATGCCCGAGCAAGCCATACAACACGCCGGACAAACCGCCGAACAGGCTCGGACCGCCGTAAGCGTATTGCGCGTAGTTGGAGACCAGGCTGAACAACAGGGTCAGGCCGAGCAGGTTGATGCTGCCCTGGCGCACTTCGATGCGCCGGCCCAGCTCCCAGTACCACATGCCGTTCATGGCCAGGTGCAGGATGCCGAAGTGGATCAGCATCGGCGTGACCAGGCGCCACCACTGGCCCGACGCAAGGCTGTCGGCCAACGGCGTGAACTGGATGTATTCGCCCATGATGCGAAACGGCAGAAACGTCAGCCAGGCCATGGCCTGCAGGTTTTCACCAAGCAAGGTCACCGCACCCACGATAATGCTCGCCAGCAGCACCAACGCGGTCACCGGGCTGTGGCGCAGTTGCTGCACAAAGCTTGGGCGCGTCACCGGCGCCTGCTCGGGAATATCCAGTTGCTGGTCCGGGTCACCGGCAGGAAAGCGTTGATACAACACGCGCACGTCGTCACTGATGGTTTCCGGCACCCACAACACCTGCTCGCCCGCTTCCTCGCTGACGCGATGGGGCACCTGCATGCGTTGCAGCAGCTTGACGAAACCGCTCAGGTCAACGCTCAGGGGCAAGCGCAATACCGCCACGCTACTCATACAATCACCTCGGGTCGCTCAACGTCGACCCATACGAATTTACGTGGGTCCAGGCGGGTTTCCTGGTCCAGTCGATACGCCACCAACTTGCCGTACAGCACCGCGCTGTAGTCCAGGCAGGCCAGGTTCTCGCGGATCGGTGCCGGTTTGCCGCTGCGCCAGTAATGCCCGACGAACAACAATGGCTCGTCGATGCCATAGCGCAGCAGGGAATTCTTTTCGGTGGACGACAACGGCGTACGCGCCACCGGTTCGGGCAGTGCGTCGGGCTGGAACACGATGTCGCCGTAGGTTTTCGGGTCGTCTTCCCAGAATTTGGTGCGAAAGAACGAGCGCGTCAGGCCATCACCGCCGGTCAGCGTCAAGCCGTCCGGCAAGCGCATGTCGGTACCGCGCAACAGGCGATCAAAGGCGTTGCAGGCAAAGCTGCCCGGCACAGCGGCGGCCTGCAGGAAATGCTGGTCGATGCAGCCATCCGGGAACGTCGCACGCAAAGGTTGGATGAAGCCGTCATCCCAGCACGCATGCACCACACGAAAGCGCCCGGCGTCGACAAACAGCGGCATGTCGTAGAACCAGCCGAGGAAGTCATGCCAGTCGCCGGGGTGCTGTTCGAATTGGGTCAGCGTCTCGTGGAGCAACCGCGCATGCCGTGGGTTGTGTTCGCGCACGAACTGCTTGCCGCTGCCCGGCGGCGCCGGTGTGCTCCAGCCCAGCGCATTGAATTCATGGTTACCCATGATGCACAGCGCCTGGCCTGCTTCGGTCATGTCGTGGACGATATGCAGCGCCTCGCGAATACGCGGACCGCGGTCGATAATATCGCCCAGGAACACCGCCATCCGCGACGGGTGGCGCCAAGTGCCGCCCAGCTTGTGGTAGCCCATTTGGTCGAGCAAGTGCTCAAGGGTATGGGCGCAACCGTGCACGTCACCAATCAGGTCGTAGCTACGCGCGGGATCGAGCATCAGTCGCCTCCACCCCCCAAGCGGCTGCCCCAGCCCAACTTGGTGCGGCACACTTCGTAGTAGTTGTGGTCCAGCGGGTGGATCAACCGCAACTTCTGTGCCTTCTTGCTCACGGTGATGGTGTCACCGGGGGCGCAGGTGAAATGGTTCTGCCCGTCACACGATACCTGCGGGTAGATCTGCATGTCTTTGGACACCACGATTTTCAGCTCACTGTTGCCATCGACCACAATCGGCCGGCTGGACAACATATGAGGGTACATCGGCACGATCACAATGGCATCCAGCTTGGGATGCATGATCGGACCACCGGCGGACAGCGCGTAGGCGGTGGAGCCGGTGGGCGTGGCGACGATCAGGCCGTCAGCCTTCTGGCTGCACACGAACTGGCCGTCGATATACAGCTCGAACTCGATCATCCGCGTGGACTTGCCGGGGTGCAGCACCACGTCATTGAGGGCATCGCCCTGGCCGATGGCTTCACCATGGCGGCGCACTTCGGCTTGCAGCAGGAAGCGGTTTTCCACCAGGTAGTGGCCGTCGAGCACCTTGGCCACTTCGACTTCCAGCTCATCCGGGCGGATGTCCGTCAGGAAACCCAAGCTCCCCCGGTTGATCCCCAGCACCGGCACGTTATGCCGCGCCAACGCCCGGGCGGCGCCAAGCAGGCTACCGTCGCCCCCGACCACGATGACCATGTCACAGACTTCGCCGAGCATCTTGCGCGACGAGGTTTGCAGGCCATGGCCCGGCAGGATTTCGGCGATGGTGTCTTCGAGGATCACATGCAGGTGGCGTTCCAGCAGGAATTTTTTCAGCCGGCGGACGGTGTCCAGCACCTGGGTACTGCCCAGGCGACCGATAATGCCGATATTGCGAAACTGCTCCATGGGGCTCCTGCGGGGTGTGCGGCGTGGCGGAAAACCGCGATTATGGGCGAAAGGCCGCCCCAGGCAAAATCCTTTGTCGCCGCGAAGCCTTGATGACAATGGTTCTCAGCCACCTGCACCACGGTTAAACGGCTATGCTCGGACCATGACTGTGTTCCCGGATCTGCACAACCTGCCCCGCCAGTTGCGCCGCCCTGAGGTGCGCGACCTCGCGTGGGTGATGCTCGCACCGCCGATGCTCAGCCAGACGCCGTGGCCGCAACGCCATCCATTGGCGGGCAGCGATTGGGTGCAAGCGCCGCATTTGCTGGAAGGCTGGCTACGTCAACTCGATCAAGACAGCAGCGCACTGCAACAGTGGCTGAGTCTGTCCCGCACCCGACGCCTTGGCCTGTACTGCGAGCGGTTGTGGCAGTTCGCCGTGCAGCACGCGCCCGGTGTGGAATTGCTGGCCGCCAACCTGCCGATCCGCCGTGCCGGACATACCCTCGGGGAGCTGGATATGCTGCTGCGCGACCGCGATGGCGTGCATCACCTGGAATTGGCGATCAAACTATACCTCGGCCCTCAAGCTGGCGACGGTAGAGACACCGCCTTGTGGCTGGGCCCTGGCTGCCATGATCGGCTGGACCGCAAGCTGACGCACCTGGCCCAACACCAATTACCGATTTCTGCGCGGGCGGAGAGCCGCGAAGCGCTGGCCGCTCTGGATATTCAGCAGTTCGACGCGCATTTATGGCTGGGTGGCTACTTGCTCTACCCCTGGCCCGGCGAAGCCGACGAACCCCTTGGCGCCCACCCTCAACATTTGCGCGGACGCTGGCTGCATCAGCGCGACTGGCAAGCATTCGCCAGCACCCGCCAACCCGGCCGCTGGCAACCCCTGCCCCGCCATGCCTGGCTGGCGCCAGCACATTACCCTGCGAGTGAGGTGTGGAGTGAAGCGCAGATGCAGGGGTGGCTGGAAGAACTCGACCCGATGGCGCCGGCGCAATTGTTGGTGCGGATGGTGCAGATGGACGGGGATTGGGAAGAGGCGGAGCGGTTGTTTTTGGTGGCGGATCTTTGGCCGGATGTGCCGGGGGGTGGCTGACAACTGCGTGGCGCGTTTTCTGTCCCCAACGCAAGCAAGCCAGCTCACACCGCAAATAGGCAGCGCGGGCCAACCCGGGAACTGGCTTGGCTGGGCAGCGTCACCCTGCCTATTAAGGAAACTCTACTTCGCGCAATGGGTGCATGCTTTCCGGGACCGGGTGGGTTAGCCCGTTT